>DATMVU010000610.1:0-17524 GCA_035562875.1 Actinoplanes sp.
GCTTGATCCGGTCGACGATCACCCCGACCTGCCCGTCCGGGATCACCGCCACCGGCGTGACCAGGGTGTCCAGGATGTGCGCCCCCAGCGCGATCACCGACATGCCCGCGGGTGTGGTCATGGTCTTCTCCTTCGTCCTGGTCGGAGCGGCTTGAAAGTCGGTCCACACTGCACGGACCCGGGCGCACCCCCGCGCGGTGGTGATCGTTGAACGGTCCGTGACCGTGCGTGCCGACCCACCGCCCGTTCCGGCCGCGTCGCGATGGCGGAGGGTCTGGGCCTGCTGTGTGCTCGTGCCGATGATCGTGTTGTCACCGTTGATGACGTTGACGCCATATGCGGACGACCAGGTCAACGTGTACGCCTATGGCGGGGTGTACCTGCACCGGCCGTGGTGGCTGCCAGTCGACGCGTTCGGGGCGGTGCCGTACTTCCTCGGGGTGGGCAACTTTCGGCCGCTCGGGCGGACCTACGAATGGTCACAGAACGTGGCCGTCTTATCGCTGAGTGACTTCTTCGGGGTGCCGGCCAACATCGGGTTGCGGATCGTGGCAGTGGTGGCGGCGATGCTGGTGACCGCGTCCGCCGTCTGGTTCGCCGCCGCGGTGATCAGCGGGGGCCGGCCGACCGCGGCGCCGCCGGCCCGGCCGATCGTCCTGCTGCCGTTCGCGATCGGGGCCGGGCTCATCGCCGCGGGCCAGGTCAGTACCACTGTGGTGTTCAGCGGGCTGTACTTCGTGTCCAGTGCCCTGGTGCTGCTGGTGGCGGCCTGGGCGGCTGCGGCCGTCGGGCGTCCCCGGCTGGGGGTGTGGCGGGGCGTGGCCGCGGTGCTGATCGGTGCCGCGATCGCCGGGTTCAACGAGATGGCCTGCCTGGCGATCCCCCTCGCGCTGACCGTGGTCACCGTGCGTGCTCGTCTGGTGGTCGGCCTGCCGTGGCGGGAGTTCGCCCGGGACTCCGGGATCCGCGCGGCGCTCCTGCTGGTCGCGGGGTATCTGCCGGTGCTGGTTCCGGTTCGGATGATCATTCAGCGGGCCTGCGCGGACGGGGGCTGTTACGAAGGATCGGCGGTCTCGGTGGCCGGAGCGGCGGCCACCTTCCCCCATCGGATGGTGGCCTGGTTGCCGCCCCTCGCCTGGGAATCGGCCGATGTCACCACGGTGGCGGTGCTCTCCGCCGTCGCACTGTCGATCGTGGGCCTGCCGGTCCTGCGCAGCCTTGCCGGGCTGCCGGCGGCGAGCCGTCCGCAGGCTGCGGCGCTGGCGATCACCGGGACTGCGGTGCTGGTCCTCGGATCCGCCGTCGCCGCGCTCAACGTGTGGATGCAGGAGGCCGCGGCGCAGGGACTCTACGGGGTCGGCTGGCGGGACAGCATGCTGACCACCGTGGGCGGCAGCATCCTGATCCTGGCCGTGATCGGAGCGGCCCGCCGATCGGTGACCGTTCTCGCCCTGGTCCTGCTGATCGCGACGGGGGCGTTGTCCACCTCGGCGAACTCCGCCTACCGCCGGGGCACGGTGGCCTCCGGGCAGGCGCCGCTGCACAACCGGATCGCGCAGGAGTTCGCCGACTTCGACCACACCGCGGCCGGCGACGACCGCCGCTGCGACCTGCGGGACCGCCTGGTGGCCAGCAAGGCTCGGGCGAACGAGCGCCGCCTGGACCTGATCCTCGAGGTCGCCGCCCGGCAGTCCAGCGGACAGCGGTTCTGCAGCCGGGCGCCGGTCTGGCGGGGACCGGTCCCGTTGTACCGTGCGGGCGGCTGAACCTGATGTATGGACGGGCCGTGACGCATTTCGAGGATCTCAGCCGATCCGTCTACCGGGACGAGGAGATCGCCTGCGGCGCGTCGCCGTGCTGATGGTCCGAACCCTCCGTGACGTTAGGGTGCCGCGGTGAGTCTCTACCGCCGTACCCACCGCACCGTCGACGGCCAGCGTGTCGACGGCACCTGGCGGCCCATCTTCGTCCGCAACGCCGACGTCTACCACCTGTCCGACCTGATCGTCTACGCCGACGGTGCGATCGACGCCGGCACCGAGGGGCTCACCGACCTCGACGGCCTGGCACGGCAACTGCGCTCCGGCCGGGTGGCCACCCGGCCGGCCGAGGGCGCCCGGGCGTCCGCCCACCACCTCGCGACCTGGCGGTTCACCGAGGTCACCAGCGCGATCGACGCGGCGACGCTGCTCGCCGAGGTCGCCGACGACATCGATCGGCTCAACGGCCGGCCCGACTCCACCGGCCGTTGCCTGCTGGCGGTCCAGGCCTATCTGGCCGACCCCACCGAAGACAACCGATTGCTGGTACGCCAGGGCTACCTCGCGATCCCCGAACACCAGCGGGTGTACGCCCTGGGCGACATGGACGCCCGTGACCAGCCGCTCCGGGTCCTCGCCACCGCCGTCGGCGATGTGGTCGAGGGCTACGCCGACGACGAGGTGGTGACCGCGGAACTGCACGCCGAGGCGGTCGAGTACTTCCGTGAGCGGGAACCGGACCGGCCCCGCCGCACCGTCCTGATCCCCGCCGACGGCCCGGATCAGCCCTCGGCCCCGACACTGGTCATCTTTCAGCCGGATACTCCGTGGAACCCCGGCCGTTCACGGCCGGGAGGAAACGGATCGTCTGCGAAGCAGGACAGGGATAGCCTGTTCGCCGTCAAGGCGAACAGGCGTCGAGCGCCGGGTGGCAGTCGGGAGAAGATCTGTTTCACCCGGCAGGACGTTTCTGGTTTTCGATGTACTCCTTGATGACCGTCAGTGGTGCGCCGCCGCAGGATCCGGCGAAGTATGACGGGGTCCATAGCTGGTCACCCCACAGGTAACGGCGCAGATGTGTGCCGTGTTCTTGTCGCAGGTAGCGTGACGAGACGCCTTTGAGGCTGTTGACCAGCCTCGACACCGCGACGCTCGGTGGGTGGTGCACGAGCAGGTGGACGTGGTCGTCCTCGCCGTTGAACTCGCGTAACTCGGCACCGAAGTCGGCGCACACGTTGCGCATGATCTCTTCGCAGCGGGTGAGGATCGCGTCGGTGAGCGCTCCGCGCCGGTACTTCGTGGTGAAGACCAGATGGACGTGCATGTTGTGGACGACGCTGCGGCCCCTGCGTACGTCCGGGTCCGGGGTCCATCGTGGTGACATAGACCAAATGCTATCGTGGCGGTGTGAAGCTGGTGGTCCAGGTGAAGCTGCTGCCGACTCGGGAACAGGCGTCGGCTTTGGAAGCGACCCTGCGTGCCTGCAACACCGCCGCGACCGAGGTCGCTGCGACGGCCCGCACCGCGCGGGTGTACCGCGACTACGCGTTGCGCAAGCATGTCTACGCGGGCCTTAAAACGGACCACGGGTTGGGCGCGCAGGCTGCTCAGCACGTGATCAAGAAGGTCTGTGACGCGTACAGGACTCTCGCGTCGAACCTGCGGGCCGGCAACTACGGAGCGCCGGAGTCGAAACGCTACCGGCGGGTGGCGTCCGAGCCGGTCAGGTTCCGGTGGCAGGCCGCCCAGCCGTACGACGCACGGATGCTGACATGGCAGCACGACACCGGCACCGTGTCGATCTGGACCGTGACCGGCCGGATGAAGAACGTGGCGTACACCGGCTCCCCGGACCAGCTCAAAGCCGTCGCCGAGTTGCCCGTAGGCGAATCCGACCTGGTCCACCGTGACGGCATGTGGTTCCTCTACGCGAGCGTCGAGGTCGCCGAACCCGAGATGATCGACCCGGACGGTTTCCTCGGGGTCGACATGGGCATCGTACGGATCGCCACCGACTCCGACGGGCGAACGTATGCCGGTGAGCACCTCAACCGGTACCGGCGCCGGCAGATCCGGCTGCGCGCGAAGTTGCAGGCCAAGAAGACCGAGTCCGCCCGCCGCCTGCTCGCCAAACGATCCCGGCGGGAGTCGCGGCACGCCGCGAACGTCAACCATGTGATCTCGAAAAGCATCGTGGCCGAGGCTGAACGCACCTCGCGCGGTATCGCCGTCGAAGAACTGACGGGCATCCGCGCCAGGGTCCGGCTCCGCAAGCCCCAACGGGCCGCGCTGCACTCGTGGAGCTTCGCTCAACTGGGCGAGTTCCTGATCTACAAGGCCCGCCGGGCCGGTGTTCCCCTGGTCCAGGTCGACCCTCGATACACGTCGCAGACGTGCTCGAAGTGTGGTCACCGCGACTCCAGGAACCGGCCCGACCAGGCCACGTTCATCTGCCGTTCGTGTGGAGTCGTTGCCCACGCGGACGTCAATGCTGCCGTCAACATCGCCTCACGCGGTGTCGACGGCTGGGGCGCAGTCACCCGCCCGTACGTGGCCTGACCTCGCAGCCAGCGGGAGCAGAGATCCACAAGCCTGCCCATTCATGGGCGGGTAGTTGACGGACGACAGGACCGGCCGGAGAACGGTGTCCTGCAGAACGGCTGGCCCGCCGAGATCACCCTTGACGGCCGGACGTATCCGAGCGTCACCCACGCGTACTGGGCGCTGTCCACCGACGACCCGGAGTGGCATGACCTGATCGCGACGACCGGCGACCTGTTCGACGCGGTGGACGGCGCGCAGGAGGCGCCCCGCCGCCCCGGCTGGCCGGCGATTCGGCTGGCGGTGATGACCCGCCTGCTCCGGGCGAAGTTCGCCCAGCATCCGGACATGGCCCGTACGCTGCTGGCCACCGGAGACGCCCGGATCGTCTACTCCGGTGCCGGGTCCGCCTACTGGACCGCGTCGACCGAGCGGAGCAGCAACTGGATCGGCCGCCTCCTCGAACTGGTCCGCTCCGAACTCGCCGCCGGTGCCGCCGGGAAGTAGGGCGTCACGTCACGATCGCCGTCGCCCGCCACACGGTCCACACCTCCTGGTCGCCGTGGGCGGTCAGCCTGTCGGCGCCGATCCGGTTCCACACATACAGGTACAGGTCCGAGGCGGTGCCGGTGAGGCTCGGGACGTCCGCTTGCCCGGTGGTGGTGACGTGCAGGCCGTCCGAGGCCATCCGGATCGTCCAGGCCCGGTCGATGTCGGTGGCGTGCACCGCCACACTCGACGGCGGGTCCGCGACGAGCTCGTCGGCCCGGCGGGCCAGGAATCCGGTGGGCTGCACCGGCCGATCTCCTGGGGATTCGTGACCACCTCCGGCCGTTACGGGTTCGCCGCCTTGCCGTGATCCTCGGCGCTGTCCGGGTGGTCAGCCGTGCCGGTCGAGTGTCTCCTCCACCGAGGTGGTGAACCGCTCCAGGGAACGGCTGAACGCCTCGATCTCGGCCGGGCTCCAGGAACCGAGGGACTCCGCGATGACCCGGCCGTACCAGTCCATCGAATCCCGCAACGCCTCCTGCCCCGCCTCGGTGACCAGCAGGCGTGTCGCACGGCCGTCGTGCTCGTCCGCCCGCCGCCGCACCAGACCCTCCTTGACCAGCGCGGACACCGCCCGGCTGACCGTCGAGGCGTCCAGGCCGGAGCGGGTGGCCAGGTCCCGGGCCAGGCAGCCGGTGGGCAGCCGGTCGATCTCGGCCAGCACCCCGAGCATCCCGGACGGGATCACCGGATGCTCGGCGGCCCGGTGCTGTTTGAGGCGGCGCACCACCTTCATCAGGTCGTGCAGGCCGATACCGATGTCCTCCACGGCCGCCCCTCTCGATCTTGAAAGTCGAGATCCAGGTTACGGAACGCTTGAGGTGAACCCTGGTTGAGGTCTTAACTTCGGGAGCCATGACGTACGTGATCGCGGAGCCCTGTGTGGACGTGCTGGACAAGGCCTGTGTGGACGAATGCCCGGTCGACTGCATCTATGAGGGTGACCGGATGCTCTACATCCACCCCGACGAGTGTGTGGACTGTGGCGTCTGCGAACCGGCCTGCCCGGTCGAGGCGATCTTCTTCGAGGACGACGTGCCGGCCGCCTTCCACGGCTACATCGAGGCGAACACCGTCTTCTTCGACACCCTCGGCTCCCCGGGCTCGGCGGCCCGCACCGGCCGCATCGGCACCGACCACCCCCTGATCACCGCCCTTCCTGTGAAGGACGGCGCGGCTTAGCTCGTCGTTCAACATCGACGGCCCCCCGGTGGTCACCGAGCTCCAGCCTGCCGCGCCATCCCTGTCCACTACACCGGGTTCAGGACCCGATGGAACGCTGCCCGTCGTCCCCACGCTGCCCGTCGTCTCCACGCAGCTTGCGGAACCTGCCGGCGATTCCACTGGAGAGCATGCCTGTCAGCGAGCCGGCCTTGCCGAGGGCCTCACCGCCGATGCTGAGAGCCGCGTCGAGGCCCTTCGCCCCGGTTTCCAGGACGCTGTCGCGCACCTCGGTGGCCGCGTCCACCCACTGCCGGGCCTGCGAAGACCGGCCTCCGGTCTCGATGCCGAGCCGCCCGCGGAAGTCGTGGATGCCGGCTGCGGTGTGGTTGCTCGCCTGGACGATGGTGGGTGAGCTGATCGGGTTGAAGAGCACCTCGGCGTTGGCCCGGCTGATCGCCGTGCCCATGCGTTCCAGCAGACGTTCGGTGCTGTGGGCGATGACCTGCAGCCGGTTGTGGCGGGCGGTCCGCAGCCCGAGGCGGTGCCCATCCAGTTCCTCCGGCGAGGCGTCCAGCACCCGGTCCAGCTCCAGCACCGCGATCGCGTCCTGGAGCTGGAAGCAGCGGGCCAGGACGGCGAGCCATTCCCGGACCTTGGTCTTCGCCTCCTGGGCCGTCGTGGCGAGATCACTGATCGCGGTTTGCCGCTCCAGTTTCTCGGCGTAGGCATCGAGCTGCCGCAGCGCGTAAGCCTGGGTCTCGGCGATCGTCACCGGCGCGGTCTGCACTTTCGACCACATGATGTCGTCGACCCGGCCCCGCGTCTCCCGCAGCGTCATGGTCTCCTCGATCATGAGGTCTGTCCCGATCATCCGGGAGAGTGCGGCGTCTTTCTGGGCACGCAGCACGTCGTCGACTTTCTGGTCGATCTTGGCGAGATAGTCGGTGATCTCGTCCATCTTCTGCTTGGTGGCGACCTGCGCCATGATCCCGCCGACGCCGGCCAGCACCGCCGGGTTGGTCAGGAACGACCCGGGTCCCTGCGCGAACTCCACGAACCCCCGGATCTGGCCGCTGTCGCCCTTCAGCACGCCGGTGAAGAGCCCCGACTTCGAGCTTTCCCGCAGCCCGTGTTTCGCCACGAGGTGCGCCGACTGCTCGGAGAGCTGCACCCAGCGCCCGGACTCGGCGGAGATCTCCGAGCCCGCCTTTGCCAGCGCGGACCCGAAACTCGCGACCGACTTCAGCCGCGGCAGTCCGAGATCCTTCGAGGTCGGCAGCCCTTCGGAGAGCAGGAACCGTTCGACATCCGTGGACCTCCCGATGACCGCCAGGCCATCACCGTCGCTGATCAACTGAACTTCGGCGCTCATCGCCTGCTCCCCCCGGTGGCTTTCCCGCGGCCGAGGCTAACGGCGGACGCGCGTCATGCTCATCCTCCGGCCAGGCATTATCCAAAGATTTCCAGAGGGCCCAGACCATCTCCGGTACGCGCGACCACCGCCACGTTCGATCAGGACAGTCGGAGGGGTGGCAAGTCGACGATCTTCCGGACCTCGCAGTGGACGGCCATCTCGTGGGGCTGGGATGCGCGGTTGCAGTGGTACTCCATCGCCGGGATCGCACGCTGCAGGAAGGCCCGTATCCGGATGATTACGGGTTAAGTGCCAGCTGATCTGGACGCTACTGGGACATCGACACCGGCTTCGCGGCGCTGCTGACCGCGGTCGACGAAGGGCTGGGGGCCTGCTTCTTCGGGCTGCCCGCCGACCGGGTCGACGTCTTCCGCCAGGCGTTCGGTGTGCCGGCCGAGTTCTCGCCGATCGGCGCGATCTCGATCGGTTACAGCGACGAGCCGGCCCGTGACCTCAGCGCCCGTCGCCGGCCGAAGGCGGAAGTGGTTCACCGCGGGCGCTGGTGACGTACGCCGCCAGGTTGGTCAAGGTCTGCCGGCCGGCCTCGGCGGCGTGATACTTCTCGGCCGCCTCGTCGCGCCGGGCGGCGGTGGGGAAGACCGTGCGCATCTCGAGGTGGGTGGCCGGTCCCTGCGGGGTGAAGGTCAGTATGGACTCGAAGGTGTTCGGGTCGCCGGAGAATTCGCCGTGCAGCAGGGCTATCCGGGTCGGCGGGACGATCTCGGTCCAGGTTATCCACTCGCGGTAGTCGGTGCCGTCGGGGCCGTGCATGGTGAAGTCCCAGACGGCGCCCTCCCGGAACGTGAACGCGTGTGTGGTGGTGCTGAAACCGGCCGGGCCCCACCACCGGGCCAGGTGCCGGACCTCGGTGAACGCCTCGAACACCAGCTCGCGTGGGGCGTCGATGATCCGGGAGACCACGATCTCCCGATCCGCATGCGACATCGATCAGTCCTCCGGACGGGATTTCTTCAGTTCCTGCACGTACGTGTCCAGCCGGTCGAGGCTTCCGGTCCAGAACTGTTCGAACCCGCCGATCCACTCGTGGATCGGTTGCAGGCCGCGCGCGTCGAGGCCGTACCACCGCTGTTTTCCGGCTTCGCGGACCTGGACCAGGCCGACCTCCCGCAGCACCCGCAGGTGTTTGGACGCCTGCGGCTGGGTCATCCCCAGCTCCTGGGCCAAACCGGTCACCGGCCACTCACCGGACCGCAGCAGGGCCAGGATGTCCCGGCGCTGCGGTTCGGCTATCGCGTTGAACGTGTCGGACGTCGTCGCTGCTCGCGCCACGCCAGCCATCGTATTCCGATAACGGAATGCGTCAAGCCCCGTTAGGCTCCCCGGGTGACCTACGAGTGGCTTGCGCAGTTCGGCGGGGAGAGCGGGCTGGTGCTGATCACCGACGCCGACGCTTTCCGGGACTGGACCGGAGCGGTGTACGACGACGACTACCGGCTCGACCCGGACTGTGACTACGCCCGGCTCATGGCGGTCGTCTTCGCGGACGACGACGAGGTCGAGGCCGCCGCGATCGATGCCGGGATCGTCTGGCAGATGGAGGACGCCGGGATCGCCGAGGTGGCCACCGGTGATCGCGGGCTGCTGATCATGCGGTCGTGGGCCGATGACTCCGGGGAACCGGCCCGTGCCTTCGCGGCCGGGTCGGCAGGGCAGGAGACCGAGGTGACGGCTGGCGAACTCCAGATCGCCAGTGGCCGGGTCGCCGTGGTGTGGGCGCCGGTGGCGGGGAGTGATGCCACCCTGCGGGGCACCCAGATCGACTGCCCGGGCATGCTCAACCTCGGGACTGTCGTGCCGTTGCCGCCCGGTCGTTACACCGCCGCCTACGGTTCCCACGAGGACGACGGGTGGAGTTGCCGCTGGATCCGTTTCGACCGTCAGCCGGGTACGGACAAACCCTGACGCCAGTAACCGATGAAGGCGATGTCGCGTTTCGGCACGCCACGCTCGTTGACCAGGTGCCGGCGCACCGAGGTGGCCAGCCGGGACTCGCCCGCCACCCAGGTGTAGAACGGCCCGTCCGGCAGAGTCGCCTCGCGGACGGCATCCAGCGCCAGGACGCCCGGCCGCAGATCGGTGTCGTCGCGGCTGAGCCAGTTCAGGCGTACGTCGCTTCTGATGTCGTCCTTCGACGCGACCTCGAGGTAGACCTGGGTCGGCAGGGACGGCGGGGTGGTGTCGAGAATCGACAGGATGGCGGGCAGGGCGGTCTCGTCGCCGACCAGCAGTCGCGCCCGGGTGTGCGCGGGCGGCAGGTAGCTGGTGCCGATGTCGAGGATCCCGGCCGGGTCGCCGGGTTGCACCCCGCGCACCCACGACGACATGGCGGAGTCGCCGTGCACCGCGAACTCGATGTCCACCTCGCCGTCGGCGGGCCGCACCCGCCGGATCGTCAGGTTGCGTACCCACGGCCGGGACGCCTTCGGCATCAGCAGCACCTGGGCCGCCCACGCCTCGGACGAGGCCGTCGGCATCCGCAGCCCGCTCTGCCCGGCGCGCGGGAAGAACAGCCGCACCGCCTGGTCGTTTCCGGTCACAACCAGGTCCTGAACGCCCGGGCCACCGAGTGTGACACTGACGAACCCGGGCGACAGGACGTCTCGCCGCCGCACCTCCAGGGTGATCATCGTGCGGGTGGCCGGCCGTTGCACACGGGGGATCATCGCTCGTTGTCTTCGCAGCTCATGCCACTATTCTGAGCAATTATTCAGGTCTTGCGCTACTCGCTTCTGGTGCCCCGGGGAAGGGCAGGCCACCGGCGGGAACGGGCGCCCGTTGCTCACATTCGCGCCGGCTACCGGGTCCGGGTGGAGACCGGTTCCAGGCGCAACAGGCACTGCGCCTCGTTGAAGAAATCCGCCCGGGTCGGCGTGACCCGGGCGGATGCGGTGGTGCGAGGATCAGGCCAGCAGGTTCTGGTCCCTCAGCCACTGCTTGGCGACCTGCTCCGGGCGGGCGCCGTCCACCGACACCTGCTTGTTCAGTTCGGTCATCACGTCCTGGGTGAGGGCCGTCGCGAGAGGGTCGAAGATCTCCTTCAGGGCCGCCGCGTTGGCGTCGTAGTATTCCGAGCGGAACACCGGGGCCGCGTTGTAGAGCGGGAAGAACGCCTTGTCGTCCTCGAGGACCACCAGGTCGAGGGCCTTGATCCGGCCGTCGGTGGTGAAGACCTCGCCGACCAGGCACGGGTCGGCCTTGGCAGTCGACGTGTAGACGATGCCGGTGTCCAGGACCGTCACGTTGCCCGACGGGATGTCGAAGCCGTACTTCTTCTGCAGGCCGGGCAGGCCGTCGTCACGGGTGGAGAACTCGCTCTCCACACACATGGTGACCGCGGCGGGGTTCGTACCCAGGTCGGAGATGGTCTTGGGGTTGCCCAGCTTCGCGGCGGCGCCCTGGCTGTAGGCGAGGCCGTAGGTGTTGTTGAAACCGGCCGGGTTCATCCACACCAGTTTGTTGTCGGCGAGGTCCTTGTCGGCGACCTTCTGCCACTGCTCCTTGGAGTCGGCGATCGGCGTGGTCTCCTTGAAGAAGCTGATCCAGGCGGTGCCGGTGTACTCCCAGTAGACGTCGACCTGGCCGGAGGTGAGGGCGGCGCGGGCGGCGTTCGTACCGCCCAGGTTGGTCTCGTCCTTGACGCTGGCCCCGGCGTCTTCGAGGGCCAGCTTGGTGATCTGGCCGAGGACCAGCTGCTCGTCGAAGTCCTTGGAACCGACGGTCACCGAGGTGCCGGCGAGCGGGCCGGTGCCGCCGCTGCTCTCGTCGGAACCGCATGCGGCGGTGGTGAACAGCAGGCCGAGGCCGGCGGTGAGGGCGGTGGTCTTGGCGAAGATGTTCAAGAGAGTGCCTTTCTACAGTCCGCGCGGGGTGAGCACGTGCTCGACGACCCCGGCTAGGTAGTCGACGAGCAGCGCCAGACCGGAGGCCAGGACCGCGCCCACGATCAGGACCGGCGTGCGGTCGAGTTGAATGCCCTGGAAGATGACGTAGCCGAGGGCCTGGACACCGAAGAAGGTGGCCAGGGTGGCGGTGCCGATGTTGAGGATCAGCGCGGTGCGGATACCGGCGAGCACCACCGGCACGGCCAGCGGCAACTCCACGCGCAGCAGGGTCTGCATCGGGGACATGCCCATGCCCCTGGCCGATTTCACCAGCGTCTGGTCGACCTGTTGCAGGCCCACCATGGTGTTCCGCAGGATCGGCAGCGCCGAGTAGGCGACCAGGCCGAACACCACCGATTTGAAGCCCACGCCGGCCATCAGCACGACCAGCGTGATCAGGCCGAGGGAGGGGATCGCCTGTCCGAGATTGCCCAGCATCAGAATGACCGGGGCGATGAACCGCGCGTCCCGCCGGGTGGCCAGGATGCCGAGCGGCACGGCCACCGCGATCACGATGACCGTGGACACCGCGGCGAGCTGCAGGTGCTCGATCACCCGGGCGGTGAGTTCGCCGGCGTTCAGGGTGCGCTGCTCGATGCTGTCGAGTTCCAGCGTGGACACCCACGCCCACAGCGCCGCGCCCACCACGGTGAGGAAGATCGGCATCCCGATCCAGCGGGTGATCCCGGTCTTCTTGACTTCGAGATCAATCTTTGCCGGTACGGGGGAGACGGTCGCGACCATCAGACGGCCACCGCCTTCGCCGCCCGGTAGAAGTCGCTGCTGTCACGCTGGATCGACCGGGTGGTGACCATGACCGTCTCGAAGTCGAGCAGGCCCTGGAAGGCGCCGCTGCCGTCGACGACGAGCGCGACACCGGCGTTCGAGGTGAGCATCTCGTTGAGGGCGTGCGACAGCGTGGCGTTCGACTCGACCAGGGCACTGACCGGCTCCCCGGCCCGCCGCAGATCGCCATCGGCCCGCTCCAGATCGCGGGCGTCCACCCAGCGCTGCGGGCGGCCCTGCCCGTCCAGCAGCAGCAACGCCGAGCGCCCCGACTTGGCGAGCAGGTCCCGGGCGTCGGCGGCGGTGCCGTCGATCCGTGCGGTCGCCGCACCGGTGTCCAGTGCGACGTCACTGACCAGGCTCAGGTTGAGGCGCTTCAGGGACGCACCGGAACCGATGAAATCCTCGACGTACGTGCTGGCCGGGTTGCTGAGGATGTTCGCCGGGGTGTCGTACTGCGCGATCCGGGACCGCTCGCCGAGGATGGCGATCCGGTCACCCAGCTTGATCGCCTCGTCGATGTCGTGCGTGACGAACACGATCGTCTTCTTGACCTGCTGCTGCAGGCGCAGGAACTCGTTCTGCAGCCGTTCCCGGGTGATCGGGTCGATGGCGCCGAACGGCTCGTCCATCAGCATCACCGGTGGGTCGGCGGCGAGCGCGCGGGCCACCCCGATGCGCTGGCGCTGCCCGCCGGACAGCTCCTTCGGGTAGCGCTTGCCGAACACCGCCGGGTCCAGGCCGACCAGGTCGAGCAGTTCGTCGACCCGGTTGTCGATCTTCGGCTTGTCCCAGCCGAGCATCTTGGGGACGACGGCGATGTTCTCCCGGATGGTGAAGTGCGGGAACAGGCCGATCTGCTGGATCACGTATCCGATCCGGCGGCGCAGCGAGTCGGGATCGGCGGTGGTGACGTCCTCGCCGTCCAGGTGGATGCGGCCGGAGGTCGGCTCGATCAGCCGGTTGATCAGCTCCATCGTGGTCGTCTTGCCGCAGCCGGACGGGCCGACCAGCACCACGATCTCGCCGCGTGCCATGTCCATGGTGACCCGGTCGACAGCGGGTTTCTCCTGGCCGCGGTAGCTCTTGGTGAGCTCCTCCAGCCGGATCATCGGCTCGGCGACGGTCGGCGTCTTCTGGCGGTTCGGCTCGGTGGCGGTCATCGGATCCCCCTGGCGGTGGTGAAACGGCGGAGCAGAATGAACACGGCGTCGAACAGCAGCGCCACCACGACGATGGCGAGGGTGCCGCCGAGCACGAAGTTCAGCGCGAACGGGCTGCCCAGCGACCGCAGCCCACGGAAGATCTCGTTGCCCAGCCCCGGCCCGTTGACCAGGGCGGCGATGGCCGCGATCCCGACCACGACCTGGGTGGACACCCGGACCCCGGTCAGTACGACCGGCCAGGCCAGCGGCAGCTCGATCCGGGCGAACCGGCGCCACGGCCCCATGCCCATGCCACGCGCCGCCCGCAAGACGTTCTGGTCGACCGAGTCCAGGCCGACAACCGTGTTACGGACGATGGGCAGCAGGGCGTAGAGCACCAGCGCCGTCACGGCCGGTGGGGTGCCGAGACCGAGCAGCGGGATGAAGATCGCGAACAGGGCGAGCGACGGGATCGTCAGCAACGTGGAGGTCACGGCGAGGATCACCGGCCGCAGACGGGCCGATCGGTGGGCGAGGACGCCGAGGGCACAGCCCAGGATCAGAGCGATGCCGATCGATAGTGCGACCACGACGACGTGGTCGGCGGCATCACTGAACAAATACTCCGCGTTGTCGTTTAGGTATTCGTAGAAATCCATAGGCTTTCTTCTGGCCGGGAACAATTAAAAGCGCACGACCGAGGTCGTGCGCCGGTGATCCGGCATGTCGGAGCGCTGCCGGATCCGCTCCGCAGGGAGCACGAAGCGATGTTGATCATTCAGCTCGAACTACCGTAGAGCAATGTCCAGGGGCTCCACATGACAGTTCCATGACAGTCCGGCAGTGAGTGTGACAGTCGTGACAATAAATGCATGAGGTTGCATTTATCGAGTGGCGATCAGGTCACGAATTCGTGGGGAATGTGTTCTGAATCGCTTTTCTCGTCCGAACGCATTTTCGGGGTTTGCAAAGACTTTCTCGGGCGCCCGGCGGTGGAAGTGGCGCGGCGCCGTCCCCCTGGTCCGGGGAACGGCGCCGCTGCTGCGCGGGGGTGACGACCGCGCCCGGTTCCTGGCCGGAGTGGACTCCTCCGCTCCGGCGGCACGGGGTCCCGGTCCGTTCAGTATCCGTAGATCATCTTGTAGGCGACCTCGGGAAGGAACTGCCCGGCCGACGAGCCGCCACCCACCCCGCAGTTGCCGTCGGACTCGCCGGGAGTCTTCAGCCACAGCAGCATCTCCGCGCCGCCACCCATCTGGGTCGCGGTGCCGATCCGGCGGCCGGCGGGGTTGCACCACTGACCGTTGGCGCCGTTGCCGTTGCGGCTGGTGTCGACCACGAACGGCTTCGTGTAGCCGTACCGCTGCAGCTCCCCGGCGAGCCGGTTGCCGAAGGTGACGTTCTCCCCGGTGGTGAAGTAGTTCGACACGTTCAGCGCGAAGCCGCGCGCGCCCGACACTCCGGCCGCGTTGAGGCGTTGCGCCATCGTCGCCGCGTCGATCCAGCCGGGGTTGCCCGCGTCGAGGTAGACCCAGGTCTCCGGTGCCCGCGACCGGAACTGGCCGATCGCCCGCGAGAGCATCCCGAGGCGCTCGTTGATCTGGTTCTGGTTCATGCAGCTGAAGTCGCCGAGCGAATCGGGTTCGAGGACCACCACGGCGGGCCGGTTGCCGATCGCGCCGGCGAACGACGCGATCCATGCGTCGTACGCTCCGACGCTGCCCGCTCCTCCGCCGGAGTGGCCGCCGCAGGCGTCCCGGCCGGGGATGTTGTACGCCACCAGCAGCGGGAGTTTGTCGACGGCATCGGCGGCGCCGGTGTAGCCGCCGACCGCGCCGGCGATGTCGCCGCTCCAGTTGCCGAACCAGCTCGCCATCGGTCTCTGGGCGATGGCGGTGCGGATCGCGGCGGCCCGTCCGTCGTTGGGGTTGGCGGCGGCCCAGGACGCGGGGCTGGAGTAGGGGTTCACGTAGAAACCGCTGGTCCGGCTGACCGGATCGGCGTGTGCGGCCGGCGCACCGAGCAGCACGGCGGGGACGGCCAGTGCCAGGGCGGCGAACACGCGGGTGCGGAGGGATCGTTTCATCGATGGTCTCCTGAGCGTCGGATGGGGGTCGGCGTCGGGGCGCCGTCCGGAGCTGAGACTGGAAGCGCTTCCGGATTGTTAAATCCAAGCTTCTCGATTTAATGCTCGACAAGCCCGTCGCCGATGTCAAGTGGTTCCGGAAGAAACTGGGAGCGCTTCCAGTCCTCGGGCCGAGACCTGCCGCATCGACGTCGCTCTCTTCGGTCGGTACCATCGCACCGGACAGGAAGGACCACGAACCCCATGACCGCACCGGCGCCCCGGCGGCAGCCGACCCTCGACGAGGTGGCCGAGCGGGCCGGGGTGTCACGTTCGGCGGCATCCCGGGTCATCAACAAGGCGCCGCACGTCAGCAGAGCGACTCGCGACGCCGTCGAGCGGGCGATCAAGGAGATGGGCTATCAGCCCAACCGCACCGCCCGCGCGCTGGCCACCCGGCAGACCGGCATCGTCGCGCTCGCGATCTCCCACGACGACCCGCAACTGTTCGCCGACCCCTTCTTCGCTCAGATCATCGTCGGCGTGTCGGCAGCGCTGGAGGACACCGATCTGCATCTGCTGCTCTGCCTGGCGAGTTCCAGCCGGGGCCGGTCCCGGCTGACGAACCTGCTGCACACCCGCGGAGTCGACGGACTCATGCTGATGGCCCTGCACGGCGACGATCCGCTGACCCGGATCGTCGCCCAGTCCGGGATTCCGGCCGTCTACGGCGGACGGCCGTTGCGTGGCGATCCGCAGTGGTACGTCGACTCCGACAACGTGGGCGGGGCCCGGATGGCCACCGAGCACCTGGCCGGTCTGGGGCGCACCCGGATCGCCACCATCACCGGGCAGATGTCCACCGGCGTCGGCGAAGCCCGGTACCGCGGCTACCGCGAAGCGATGATCATCGCTGGTCTCAAGCCGCACGGCATCGCCGAGGGCGACTTCACCGAAGCCGGTGGAGCCGCGGCGATGCGGGCCCTGCTGCTGTCACATCCGGATCTCGACGCGGTCTTCTCCGCCAGCGACAACATGGCCGCCGGCGCCCTGCGGGCACTGGCCGAAGCCGGGCGGTCCGTGCCGGCCGATGTGGCGGTGGTGGGCTTCGACGACCTCGGCATAGCGGAACGGACCGTCCCGGCGCTGACCACCATCCATCAGCCGATCCAGGCCCTCGGCCGGGAGACGGCCCGTCTCTTGATCACGGTGCTCGCCGGGCGGGAGGCCACGCCGCTGCTGCTTCCCACCCGGCTGGTACGCCGCGGTTCGGCCTGATCCCTCCTCGTCAGCCCTTGACGGCGCCGGTCAGACCACCGACGATGCGGCGTTCGAAGAGGCTGAAGAAGACCAGCGCCGGGATCATCGACAGCGAGGTGAAGGCGAGGACCTTCGCGGTGTCCACCGAGTACTGCGACGAGAACGCCTGCACCCCCAGCGGCAGGGTGAAACCGTCCTGGTCGTTGAGGATGAACAGCGGCAGCAGGTAGCTGTTCCAACTGCTGACGAACGCGAGGATGCCCACCGTGATCAGGCCCGGCACCGACAGCGGCAGCACCATCCGCCAGAAGAACCCGAGCCGGCTGCACCTGTCGATCGCGGCCGCCTCCTCGATCTCCTTCGGAATCGCCCGCAGGAACGGCACGAGGATGATGATCGTGGTGGGCAGCCCGAACGCGATCTGCGGCAGGATCACCCCGGGCAGCGTGTTCACCAGCCCCAGCTCCTTGACCAGCAGGTAGAGCGGGGTGATCGCCACCGTCACCGGGAACATCAGCCCGGCGGCGAACAGCGCGTACATCGCTCCGCGCCCACGGAACCGGTAGCGGGCCAGGGCGTAGCTCGCCATCACACCGAGCGCGACCACGCCCACCGTGGTCGCGACGGCCGCGACCGTCGAGTTGCCGACCTGGCGCCAGAAGACGTCGCTGGTGACGACACCGGTGTAGTTGCCGAACACCCACGGGTCCGGCAGCCCGGCCGGATCGGTGGTGATCTGCGAATTGGTCCGGAACCCGCCGACGATGATGTAGACGACCGGCCCGAGCATCACCCCGATCAGCAGCAGCGCGACGAGATAGACGACCGGATTGCCCCAGCCGCGATCCTTCCCGGTCATGACCGTCCTTCTGCAGAGGCGTCCCGGCGCAGCACGAAACGCTGGTAGACGAGCGCGATGATGAACGAGACGAAGAACA
>DATMVU010000611.1:0-13768 GCA_035562875.1 Actinoplanes sp.
CGCTGGAGCGACTTCGGCTCGGTGACGTGGTCCGGGTGCCGAACGGGCGCCGGGCCGGGCTGGCCGTCGTGCTGGAACCCGCTGTCGGCGGCTTCGGTGAACCCCGCCCGCTGGTGCTCACCCAGGACCGCTGGGCCGGCCGGGTCAGCCCCGGCGACTTCAGCGGCCCGGTCGAGGTGCTCGCCCGGATCCGGGTCTCGAAGAACTTCAACCACCGTTCGCCGGGTGCCCGCCGGGACCTCGCCGCCCAGATCAGCGCCACCGGGCTGGACCGCCATCCGGACCGCCGGCGCGGCGGCCGCAGCCGGGCCAACCCGGGTGAGGACGCCGAGGTCGCCCTGCTCAAGGTCCAGCTCCGGCAGCACCCGTGCCACGCCTGCCCGGAACGTGAGGACCACGCCCGCTCGGCCGAGCGCCGGCACCGGCTGCTGCGCGACACCGACGCGCTGCGCGCCAAGGTGGCCGGCCGGACCGAGTCGCTGGCCCGCACGTTCGACCAGGTGTGCGCGGTCCTGACCGCGCGCGGCTACCTGTCGTCCGACGGCGAGGTCACCCCGGCCGGGCGGATGCTCGGGCGGATCTGGTCGGAGGCCGACCTGCTGATCGCCGAGTGCCTGCGCCAGGGGGTGTGGGACGGTCTGGCCCCCGAGGAACTGGCCGCCGCCGTGTCGATGGTGCTGTACGAGTCGCGGCGGGAGGGCGAGGACCGGGCGTCCGTGCCGAACGGCCCGATCACCGCGGCTGTCGACGCCTGCGCCAAGCTGTGGGGGGAGATCGCCGCCGACGAGGGCGAACACGGTCTGACCCTGACCCGGGAACCCGACCCCGGATTCGTCTGGCCGATGTACCGGTGGGCCCGCGGGGAACCGCTCGCCCGGGTGCTGTCCAGCGGGCAGCACGACGCCGACATGCCGGCCGGTGACTTCGTCCGGTGGGCCCGCCAGGTCCTCGACCTGCTCAGTCAGGTCCGGGAGGCGTCCGCGGCGTCGCCGAGTGTCAAGGACACCGCCCGCAAGGCGATCACCGCTGTCAACCGGGGGGTGCTGGCGCTGCAGCAGAGCGCGGCCTGAGTCCGGTGGTGATCTGCGGCTCGTCACGAACCGCAGATCACCACCGCCGGCTCGGGAGCTCGGGCCGGGAGCGGGGAGCCTGCCGGGAGTGGGAAGCCGACAGGGAGCGGGGAGCCTGCAGGGGAGTGGGGCGCCGGGGTTCGGGCTATGTTGTGCGCCGGGACGGGCAGCGGCGAGAGCGGGGCGATCGTCGCGGATGGTGAATCGTCGTTGACGGTCTCATCCGGATGACCCAAGAATTGCGACGGCGGCATTCGGCGGAAGGGTTGTCGCGGCGCACCGCGAGTCGCCGGGAGGCCGGGAGAAGGGGACATGAGTGCGGGCTCACCGCATCTGATCGGGTGGTCCGGTGACGCGGTGGCGGATTCCGTGCTGGCCGTCATCGACGTGGACACCGCGGTCATCGAACTCTCGGTCTGGGGCGGCTGGGATCGTGCCCTGTCCGTGCAGGCCCGGACGGTGCTGGACAAGTGTCTCGCCGAACACCCGGCTGGGGTGATCATCGACCTGCACCGGCTGCGGGATCCGCAGGCGGTGAGCGCTCCACTGTGGCTGACCGCGTGTGCGCAGGGTTCGGCGATGGAGCCGCCGATCGTGGTGGCGGTGTGCCTGCCGGCACGGTCCGCCCTGGCCCGGCGGTTGCGCCGGCTGGGGGCGCGGGACTGGCTGGTGCTGTACGCGTCGGTTCCGCAGGCCCGGGCGGCCCTGACCGGCCGGCATCCACTGCCGGACCGGCTGCATCTGGCGTTGCCGCCGGAGCCGGGGGCGGCGGTGCGGGCCCGGTCGCTGGTGACCGAGGCGTGCGCCGGGTGGGGGCTGGAACATCTGTGCGAGCGCGCCCGGCTGATCATCTCCGAGCTGGTGGTGAACGCGGCCGAACATGCGGGTACCGACATCGAGGTGGTGGTCTCCGCCCGGGGGAGTGGTGCCGCCGCGGCCCTGCACCTCGCCGTCTACGACGGGGATCCGGCGCTGCCGCGGATGCGCGACCCGGTGACCGGGCCACTCGGCCCGTCCCTCACCGAACGGGGCTTGGGCCTGCGGATCGTCGGGGCGGCGGCGTCCGCGTGGGGGGCGTTGCCGGCCCGCGCCGGGAAGCTGGTGTGGGCGATGGTCCGGGCCCGCCCGGAGGAGCCGTGGTGATGCCGGAGGTGCCGATGTCGGATGTGAGCGGGACCAGGATCGACGGGGAGCGGGCCGGTGACCGCCTGCTGATCACGCTGTGCGGCAGCCTCGACGCGATGTCGGTGGACGCGCTGCAGAGCCAGCTCTACGACATGACCCGGTTGTACGACCTGATCGGCGCCGGCGTCCCGGTCCGGCAGATCCACATCGACGTGGCCGCCGTGGACTTCTGCGACGCGGCGGGCCTGCGGATGCTGGTGGCGGCCCGCCGGGTCGCGGAGTCCCGGCAGGCCACCTGCCACCTGCACGCCCCACAGCCGCATCTGCGCTGGCTGCTCCGGGAGACCCGGGCCGGTGGCCTCTTCGAGAGCTAACCGCGCAGCAGGGCGAACGCCGCGTCGACCACACCGGCGTCGCGGCCGGACAGTGCCGCGCCCGGGCCGGGGACGGTCCGGCCGTCCAGTCCGCGGTAGAAGCCGCCGGCCTCGGTGACGATCAGCGAGGTGGCGGCGAAGTCCCAGATCTGGCCGCCGGTCTGCAACGACAGGTCCAGGTCGCCGCGGGCCACCAGCAGGGCCGGCTGGAGTGTCCACTCCCGCTCGTCGGCGGCCGTGAACAGGGCGGCGAACGGCTCCCGGCCCCAGGACGGCACCACCCCGAGACTGGTTTCGGCGAGTGCCGGTGCGGGCCCGCTCGCGACGTGGATCCGCTGTTCGTCCTCGACCCGGCCGTCGCGTACCGCGGCCTCGAAAGCTCCTCCGCCGCGCACCGCCCACCAGATGCGGCCCTGGGCCGGAACCGCCGCCACCCCGACGGTGATCTCGCCGTGGTCCTCCAGGGCGATCAGGACCAGCCAGCGGTCGTCACCCTCGACGAACAGGTGGGTGCCGTCGATCGGGTCGATGATCCAGCGGCGGCCCTCGGTGCCGAGGGTCTCACCGTGTTCCTCACCGAGGATGGAGTCGCCGGGACGGGCCCCGGCCAGCACCTCGCGGACACGGTCCTCGACGGCGCGGTCGGCGGCGGTCACCACCGAGCCGTCCTTCTTCAGCTCCCGGGGCAGTTCCGCGAGGGCCGCGAAGTGCCGGAGAGCGACGGCGGAACCCGCTAGTGCGGCTTCCAGGGCCAGATTCAGGTCGTCTGCCACGGTTCCATCCTGCCTTCGACGGTACCGGAGTGTGCCTGGTGACCGGAGAAATCAACCGGAACATCGCCCGTGAGGGTCACCACGCCACACTGACAGCACTCGCCGGTTTCCGGCAGGATCGGATCATGACGACCTGCACCGCCCCCGAGCATGAGAAGCGGCTGCTCGCCGAACTCCAGCGGGACACCCCGGACTCGTTCGGTGCCATGTTCCTCAGACGTGCCACCCGTACCCCCGCGGAAGTCGCCTATCGCAGCCCCGGGCCCGGCGGTGAGTGGCTCCCGCACACCTGGGCGCAGACCGCGGAGGCGGTCCGGGAGATCGCGGCCGGCCTGATCGCGCGGGGCCTGCGCCCGGAGGAGCGGGTCGCGATCGCCGCGACCACCAGTGTCACCTGGATCCAGGCCGACTTCGGGGTGATGTGCGCGGGCGGGGCGACCACCACCGTCTACCCGTCGTCGTCGCCGGAGGAGGTCGGGCACATCCTCACCGACTCGGGCAGCCGTTTCGCGTTCGCCGAGGACGCCGCCCAGCGGGACAAGGTCGCGCCGTACGTGGAGGAGGTCTTCCTCTTCACCGAGCTGGACGGGTTGCGGGCCACCGGCCGGGCCGCGCTGCAGGACGACCCGGACCTGGTGGACCGGACCACCGCCGCGGTCCGCCCGGACCGGCTGGCGACGTTGATCTACACGTCCGGCACCACCGGGAAACCGAAGGGTGTCCGGATCGACCACGGCGCCTGGGTCTATCAGGGACTGGCCATCCAGGCGATGGGGATCGTGCGGCCGGACGACGTCGGCTACCTGTGGCTGCCGCTGTCCCACGCGTTCGGCAAGGCGCTGCTGGCCTGCCAGATCTCGGTCGGATTCGGATTCGCCGTGGACGGTGACACCAGCCGGATCGTGGACCGGCTGGCCGAGATCCGGCCGACCATCATGCCGGCCGTGCCGCGGATCTTCGAGAAGGTGTACGCCGGGGTGCACGCCCAGGTCGGCGGTGGGCTGAAGGGCCGGCTGTTCGATCTGGCGGTCCGGGCCGGGCACCGTAACCCGCTCGCCGACGTGCTGCTGGCGAAGGTGCGCGCCCGGTTCGGCGGCCGGATGCGCTACTTCATCTCCGGGGCGAGCGCCCTGGACCCGGGCATCGCCACCTGGTTCGGGCGGCTGGGCCTGCCGATCGCCGAGGGGTACGGGCTGACCGAGTCCTGTGCCACCACCATCTTCAACCGGCCGGAGGACCCTGAGTACGGCACCGTCGGCCGTCCGTTGCCCGGCACCGACGTGAAGATCGCCGAGGACGGTGAGGTGCTGCTGCGCGGGCCCGGCATGATGAGTGGCTACCACGGCCTGGATTCGATCTTCGTGGACGGCTGGCTGCCCACCGGTGACATCGGTGAGATCACCGCGCGTGGCTCGCTGAAGATCACCGACCGCAAGAAGGACCTGATCAAGACCTCCAACGGGAAGTACGTGGCCCCCGCCGCGATCGAGGCGAGGTTCAAGGCACTGTGCCCCCTCGTCGGCCAGATCCTGGTGCACGGCGACAAGCGGAAGTACGCCACCGCGCTGATCGACCTGGACGAGGGGGTCACCCGCACCCCCGAGGTGGAGGCCGAGATCGAGCGGTGCGTGCAGGAACTCAACGCCGGGCTGAACCCGTGGGAGACCATCAAGAAGTACGTGATCATCGATGAGCATCTGGATGTGGACAGCGGCCTGCTGACCCCGTCGATGAAGCTGCGCCGCCGGGCCGTAGAGGACCGTTACCGGTCGCGATTGGACGCTCTCTACGCGTAGGGTGCGATCATGCATCGCAGCCGCCTGTTCGGGCTCTTCATCGACACCCCGGCCGCCGACACCCCGGCGGCCGCCGAGTTCTGGGCCGGCGCGTTCGGCACCACCGCCCAGCCGGTCCCCGGCGAGGAGGAGTTCATCGCCCTGCACGAGGCGTTCCCCGGCCTGGCCGTCGACGTGCAGTCGGTCAACGACGCGCCCCGCTATCACCTCGACATCGAGTCCGACGACGTGGAGGCCGAGACCGCCCGGCTGCTCGGTCTCGGTGCGGTGCTGGTGGCAGACCACGGCGGGCACAAGACCCTGCGTGCCCCCGGCGGTCACCTGCTGTGCGTCGTCCCGATCCAGAGTGATCAGCAGCTGTTCGACTCCTCGGCCCGTTCCTGGCCTGCCTGACTCCGGGCGGCGACCACGGCGAGGACCAGGGCATCCGGAAGCCGTCACGCTACGGCTGGGCGTTGGACTCCTGCCACGGTCGGTGAGATCCGCCGGCCGGGACGGATCCCGGCCGGCGTGACCGTCATGGAGCGTGCAGGGTGATCGTCGTCCAGGCGCCGACGTGCACCTGGTCGCCGTCCTTCAGGGTGCGGGACTGGCCGGCGCCCAGCGGCTGCTGCTCGTCGTTGATCCAGGTGCCGTTGGACGAGCCGACGTCGGAGACCAGCCACGCGCCGTCGATGCTCAGCGTCAGCAGGGCATGGCTGTGTGACACGCCGGGGTCGGAGGGTTCGGCGGCCAGGTCGATCTCCGGGTCGGTGCCCTTCGACGCGCTCTTGCGCCCGATCCGGACCTGCGGCGGTGTCAGGGTCACGGTCTGCGGCAGGGTCCCGGCCGGGAACGTGACACCCTCGATCTCATTGAGGGCGAAGTACTCCGCGTCGGGGACGACGGTCGCGGTCCACGGGCCGGCCGGTGCCGCGACCGGCGGGGCGGGTGCCGCGATCTGCGGAACCCGGCCGGTGTTGTGGTCGAACCCGCAGTCCTCACAGAACCGGAACGGCCCGCTGCGGGGGTAACCGCAGTTCGGGCACTTCTCCTTCGGCGGCTCGGTGACGGTGGCGGGCGGCGCCTGGATCAGGACGGCGGCCGGGGCCGCGCCCTCGATCCGGGTGCCGCAGGTGTCGCAGAAGTCGGGTTCGCCGGAGGCGTGACCCTTCGGGCAGGGGAACGTGCTCACTGCCCCCGCCCCACGCGCACGGTCTTGGTCGAGCGGGTGTCCAGGGCCATCTCGTCCTCGGCGGCCACCTTGCGCTTGAGCCGGACCGTCCCGGTCACCGGGTCCTCGATCTCCACCACCTTGGCCAGCAGCTCCTCGGTGGCCTTGTTGCCGCTGGCGTGCGCGAGTTGCGCGGCCCGGCCGAACTTGATGGTGGCGGTCCGGTCGTCACCGGACTCCCGGGCGGCGATGCCCGCCTGGATGGCGTCGGCCAGCTCGGCCTGCCCGGTGTAGTGCGCGACCTGCCGGTTGATCTTGGTGGACAGGGCGGTGTCGTCGGTCCACACCGCGCGGACCAGACAGCGGGCGTGCTCGGTGTCGCCCTCCATCACGTGCACCCGGGCGGCGAGCATCTCGTCCCCGCCCGCGCCGGCCGGCACGTCCACACAGATGTGGTAGTCGCGGCTCTCCTGACCCCACGAGCCGAGCGGGTAACGGCCGGCCCGCGGACCGTCCTCGGCCCGCTTGCCGGTCAGGTCGGCCACCAGCGGTTCGACCTGCTTGACGAAGCGGACCGTGGCGTTCACCGGCGTCCACACCTTGAGCTGCACGTCGGCGCTGGTCTTACCCATCGCCGCGGTGATCATCTGCTGGAACGAGGCGGCCAGCTCGGCCGGCTTGGCGACGATGTCGACGGTACCCAGCATCTTGTCGGCGATCTTGCGCAGTTCGGCGACCTTCCAGCTGGCGCCGATCCCCCGGCAGTCGCAGACGAACGACTCCTTGATCCGTTCGAGGACCGTCTCCAGGTAGCCCTGCCGCTCGCCGTTGTCCCCGTCGGTCAGCAGGATGGCGTGCTTGATGTCGCCCGGCCGCTGCGCGAACAACTGGGACGCCAGCAGCAGCCAGGCACCCATCGCGGTGCCGCCGTTGGCCGACAGCCGGTCGATGGCGACCGACGCCTGCGCCCGGCTCTGCGCGGAGGCGACGGCCAGTTCACCCGGGGCGGGGAACAGCTGCTGGGCGGTGCTGACCCCGGCGATGATCGCGAAGTGCACACCGTCGTCGATACATTCGACGGCTGCCTTCGCGGCCTGCCGGGCGGCTGCGATCCGGCCCTCGGCCTGCATCGACCCGGACGCGTCCACGATGATGATCTCAGTCGCGCCACCGGTCCGGCGGCCGCCCTCACCACCGGTCGACGTGACCGTCACGATCGCGTTGACTTCACTCGCGCCCAGGGCGAGGTATTCGTTCTGGAAGGCCTCGGCGTGGTAGGACACTGTCGGGACTCCTTACGCCTGCTCGGCTGTCGTGGTCTCGGCCGGCCGCACCGGGATCAGCGCGACCGTGATGTTGTCCGCGCCACCCGCCGCGTTGGCGTAGGCGACGAGCGCCCGCGTGGCCCCCAGCAGGGAGTCAGCGGTCTCCAGGCAGTCCCGGACGACCGAACCGAACTCGGCCACGTCGGGCAGGTAGTTCCACAGACCGTCGCTGCACAACAGCAGATGGCCCGGCTCGTCGGCGGTGAACGACCGCACCCGCGGCGCCACCGGTCCGGCGTCGGCACCCAGCCAGGCGGTGATGGCGTGCGCTTTCGGGTCGTTCATCGCGGTCACCGGGTCGACGCCCATCGCGATCACGTGGGTCGCCCACGAGTCGTCCTCGGTGAGCTGCTGGGCCGGTCCCTCCGGGCCGAGCCAGTAGATCCGGCTGTCGCCGACCCAGCCGTAGCCGACGTGCGGCCCGCGGATCGCGGCGGCGATGATCGTGCAGGCCGGGTTCGCGGCGGCCCGGCGCGGGTCACCGGTGTGCGCCAGCGACGCCACCGCGGCGGCCGCACCGGCGATCGCGTGCGACACCGAACCGGCCAGGCCCACGGCGCCGGGCGGCCGCTCCAGGTCCTCCAGCTCGGCGGTCTCGTCCGGGTTGCCGACGGCGCCGGCCGGGCTGTCCGGATGCCGGGCGCTCGCCAGCAGCTCCCCGGCGGCGCGGACCGCGATGTCCGAGGCGGCGTCCGGGTCGAACGAGGCCGACACCCCGTCACAGACCACCACGTCGGCGGCCTCCACCCCGACGGCCAGCCACATCGCGTCCTCGTTGCGGTGGTGCCGGCGGCCGCGGTCGCTCACCGCCGCACCCGAGGCGCCGCCGTCGGCCTCCAGGTGATCCCGCGATCGGCCGGCCATCATGCCGCACTCCTCGCAATACCCGTCGTCGCCCACGGAACCGGCTGCCCCGCAGCGCGCACAGTCCTTTTTAGCCGCTGAGGGCTCGACTGCGGAAGCGGGTTCGGCGAGCTTGCGCCCGCACGCCTCGCAGAAGGAGGCGCCGGCGGCGCGCTCCTCGTCGCACGAGGTGCATTCGATCACGGTCATCGGTGCGGTTTCCGCCTCTCTCAGGTACGCGTCCGCGGACGCACCGCGTTCGCCAGGTCCACCAGGCGGATCTTCTCCGCACCGTGCACGGCCCGGGCCATCTCCCGGTATGCCGACTCCAGTGCGAACCGCACGTCACGTTCCGGCTGTTTCTCCGCCGGGGTGGTACCGATCACCGTGGCCAGCACCGGCGCGTCGATCGCCGTGCCACCGCCGAGGGTCCGCAGGGTCTGCTCCAGCAGCTCGGCCCGGAGCGCCGCGAGCTGGGCCGCCTCCACCTCGAGCCGGGCGATCAGCCCGGCCGCGGCAGCCAGGGAGTCCACGTCCACGACCGCCGACCGGTGCGCCCGGACCAGTGCCCGGATCGCGCCGATCTGCGAGATCGGGTAGGCCGACGAGGTGCCCGGCACCCGGCCGTACGCCTCCACCGCCCCGGCCCGGTCCCCGCTCTCCAGCCGGCAGCGGGCCAGCCCGGCGGCGGCGGTGGTGTACGCCGGATCGGTGCGGCTGACCACGTCGTAGTGGGCGCTCGCCCCGGCCGGGTCGCCGGCCAGCTCGGCGGTCATGCCGAGGGCCAGTTGCGGGGCCAGTTCGCCGGGCAGCGCCGACCACACCGCGTCGAACCGCTGCCGGGCCCGATCGAAGTCGCCGGTGGAGAGCGCGAGCAGGCCGTCGTACCAGTCGATCCGCCAGTCCGCGGACTCGGCCGCCAGCTCGTCGCGGAGCCGGGTCGCCGCCGTCGCGTCACCCTGGTCGACATACGCCCGCAGCCGCCGCAGCCCCACCTCGACCGAATCCTGCGGGGCGCTCTCCAGCTGGGCGAGAACGGTCTTCGGGTCGGCCGCGGTGATCGACGCGAGCAGCCCGGCGGCCGGGTCGCTGAGGTCGACGAGCGGGGTCGGCAGATCCTGCCAGCGGACCCGGTCGTCGCGTAGATCGGTGCGCAACTCCCCGGTGAACCAGCGGGAGATCGCCGGATGCGGGGTGCCGCCGGCCGACAGGACCTGCCGCAGCACCCCGAGCATCTGCTCGGCCATCTCGGCGGCGTCGGCGAACCGCTCGTCCCGGTCGGTGCGGGTGGCCCGCAGCAGCAGCCGGTAGAACGACTCGTGCCTCGAGTACGCCTCGAACTCGCCGCGGTCCGGCAGGCTGTCGGCGAACGTGCTCTGGTAGCCGCGGAAGTCGGTGGTGAGCACCGCCAGGGTCCGGCCGATGGTGTAGAGGTCGGACTGCGCCGACGGGCCCAGCTCGGCCATCTCCGGCGCCTGGTACCCGACGGTGCCGTAGATCGCCGCGTCCTGGTCGTCGATGTGCACCACACCGCCGAGGTCGATCAGCCGCATCTGGTCGCCGGACTGGATCACGTTGTCCGGTTTGAAGTCGCAGAAGATCAGGCCACGGTCGTGCAGGTAACCGAACGCCGGCATGATCTCCAGCACGTACGCCAGGGCCTGGTCCACCGGCAGCGGGCTGACCGCCCCGTCGACCCGGCGCTCCTTGAGCACGTCCTTGAGCGACTTCCCGCCGACGAACTCCATCACGATGTAGCCGGCGCCGTCGTGCTCGACGAAGTTGTAGATCTTGACGATGTTCGGGTGCTCGACCTCGGCCAGGAAGCGCTGCTCGGCCAGCGCCGCCGCTAGGGCGTCCTCGTCACCGGAGTTGAGCAGGCCCTTGAGCACCACCCAGCGGTCCGAGACGTTCTTGTCCACGGCCAGATAGATCCAGCCCAGACCGCCGTGGGCGAGCGCGCCGACCACTTCGTACTGCCCGCCGACCAGGTCGCCCCTGGTCAGCTTGGGGGTGAAGTCGAACCCCTCACCACAGCTCGGGCAGTAACCCGACGCGCGGGCCTCCCGGTCGCCGCGGGACCTGCCGACCGCGTTGCCGCACTTGCCGCAGTAGCGTTTCGACTCCGGGACCTCGGCCACCGCCATCACCGCGGTCGCCGGGTCCGCCTGCCGGACCGGGGCGATCTCCACCAGGCCGCCGCCGAACCGCCGGGCCGATCCGGTCCGGGAGGATCCGGTGCGCGACGACCCTCTTCCGGTACGGGTGGACAGGGCACTGCCGCGTGCCGAACCCCTGGTGGCCGACGTGGCCCTCGCCACCGGGGCCAGGCCGCACGTGTCGCAGTAGCCGTCCTCGATCGCCCCGTCACAACCCGGCCGGTGGCACTTCCCGTCGTCCACGGCCGCCTTGACCACCGGCGCGCCGGATTGCGCCACGGGAACGCCGGTTGTTGCGGCAGGCGCGCTGGTCTGTGCGGCGGGCGCGAGCCCGCAGTTGTCGCAGTAACCGTCCTCGATCGTGCCGGAACAGCCGGCACGCTGGCAGCTGGTCATCGGTTCCCCCGGGAGGCGATGGTGGCGGAGAGGGCGTCCTGGTAAGCGTCGACGGCGGCACGGGCCGCCGCCAGGTCACACGGAGCCTGGTAGAGATGGTCGCGGGCGGCCTGGGCCAGCGGGCCGAGAGCCGGATCCTCACCGAGACCCCGGCTCAGCGCCTTCGCACGGTACGCGTCGAGCCGCCCCCGCAGCTCGTTGCGCTCGGACAGCAGCGCCGTGGTGCGCGCCGTCGCGTCCCGGAGCGCGGTCAGGCGCTCGGCCGTCTGCCGGCGCCAGGCCGACAGTCGCGGGCTGATCAGCGCCCAGTGCCCGGCTGCGGCAAGCGCGTCGATCGCGGCCAGCTCGGGGCGTGGATCGGTCACCCGTACCGTGATGATCTGCTCGTCGGGGAACCGCCCGGCCGCGGCGTCGCGTGCCTCCCCGGCCGCCACCCGCGCCGCGTCCAGCTCGGTCAGCAGCGTCCGGGCGTCGCGCAGCCGCTGGGTGAGCGACGCCTGCAGCTCGGCTGCCGACGTGCGTTCCGCGTCGGCCCGCGCCACCAGCTCGGTCACCCGGGCCAGCCCGGACAGGTCGGCGCCGAGCGGGTCGGAGAGCAGCACCCGGGTGATGTCGCCGAGCAGCCGGTCGGCCTCGTCGAGGAGCTGGTCCGCCGCGGGTGCCCCGGCCTGCCGGGTCAGTGCGCGCACCCGCTGCAGGGTGTCGGCGGCCCCGGCTGCGGCCGGCACTCCCCGCCGCCACGCCTCCCCGGCCTCGGTCACCACGGCGACAGCGGTGCGGAACGACGCCTCCATCGCCGACAGCAGCTCGGCCGGGGTGCAGGTGGAGACCACCTGGCCGGAGCCGAGCAGCCCGCGCTGGGCGAGCGGCACGGTGTCGGTGGACAGGGTGATCGACGGGCCGAGCACCTGATGCGCGAAGGCGGCCCGGTCGGTGTCGTTCATCCGCCGCTGCCCGCGCAGCGCCTCGGCCGCGGTGATCACCTCGGTGAGCTGCCGGTGCCCCTGCCACAGCCCCTCCAGCGCGGCTCCGGCACCGGCCCACGCGGTCGCGGTCCGCCCGGTGAGCGTGCTGCGGCCCAGCTCCTGGCGGTCCGGGTTCTGGTCCAGCTCCACCAGGTTGCCGGCCATGGCGGCGACGGCGGCGGCCAGCCGGGCCAGCTCGGTGTCGGCGGCGGTCGTCGTGGTCATCGGTACTTCGCCGCCGGGGGCTGCGGGGCCGGTGCGGTGAGCCACTCCTCGTAGATCCTCTGCCAGGTGCCGTCCTCGCGGACCTGCTCCAGCACAGCATTGACGAACCGGGTGAACTCGGGGTGTTCCTTGGCGACGGCGGCGGCGTACGGCTCGGAGGTGAACCGGGGGCCGACCACCTTGGCGTACGGGTCCTGGGTGGCCAGGCCGGCCAGGATGGTGTCGTCGGTGGAGATCGCGTCGACCTCGCCGAGCTGGAAGGCGACCAGGCACTCGCCGAAGTCGGCCCGCGCCACCGGGACCGGCCCGGTGCTCACCTTCGCGATGTTCTCCAGCGAGGTGGAGCCGGTGGCCGCGCAGACCGGCCGTCTCCCCAGGTCCTCGATCTTCGTCACGGCCGAGTCCTTGTTGACCAGCACCCGCTGGCCGGCCTCGAAGTAAACCGTGGAGAAGTCGACCTGCTCCCAGCGGGTGCAGTTGGTGGTCATCGTGCTGATCGCCAGGTCGACGTCGCCCTTCACCACGGCGTTCACCCGGTTCGACCGGGGGATGACCCGGATCTCCAGCTTGTCCGGATCACCGAAGATCGCCTCGGCGATCTCGCGGCCCATGTCGACGTCGAAGCCCTCGATCCGGCCGGTGAACGGGTCCCGCGAGCTGAACAGCAGGGTGTCCTGGGTGGTGCCGAGGACGAGCCGGCCCCGTTTCCGGATCTCCTGCATGTAGCTGCCGGCCGGCATCGTGACACCGGACGTCGGGCGGAAGCTGGCACGTGCGTCGCAGGTCTCCGGCGCTTTCGGAGCCGCGCTGGTGGCGGCCGCGGACGGCGTCTCCTCCGGGGCGGCCTGCCGGGCCGGTGTGTCGGTGCAGGCGGTCAGGCCGGCCAGCAGGACCGCGGAGCAGGCCAGGGCGAGACGGTTGCGCATCACCGGTACTCCTCCAGCCGGGCCCGCAGGCCGATCACCGCGAACAGGCCGATCACCAGGGCGGACAGCGGTCCCAGCACGGTCAGGGTGCCGAGCCCTTTGCCAGCGGAGCCGATCCGCTCGTCGAAGGCCGCCCGCCGGTCCGCCGAGGCCTCGTCCAGGGTCCGGGTGAGCTGGTCGAACGCGGTCGACGTCTCGTCTCCGACGGCCAGTTCCACAGCACCCTCGTAGTCGCCGTTGTCGTCCAGAGAGCGGATCCTCTCATGCACTGCCACGTAGGCGTCGTGCTGGGCCGTCGCGGTGCTCATCAGGTCACGCACCGGGTCCAGTTCCGGTCCCTGGAACGTCACCTGGCGCCGGATCTGCTGGAACTCCGCCTCCAGGGTGCCGCTGCCGGCCCGGGCGGCCAGGGTGAGCGCCTCGTCGGCCCGCTCCCGCAGCACCAGGATCCGCATCTCGGCGAGTGTCTCCACCGGGGCGGACCCCTCCTCGCCGGCCGCGCCGAGCCGGGCCCGCTGGTGCAGGAAGACCCCGGCGGCCCCGGCCAGCAGCAGTACGGTGAGCGCGGACGCGGTGAGCAACGGCACGTTGAAGGTGCGCCGGGTGCTCCGGCTGAGCCGGACCTGGCTCACGATCAG
>DATMVU010000612.1:0-13277 GCA_035562875.1 Actinoplanes sp.
CACTCCGACATCAGCGCCGCCTGAACACCCCACACCACCGGCCGGCACAGTCCCACAGCCCGTTCCCACCCGCTGCAGCGTGCCGACACGTCGGTCGGTGTTCTCGCGTGGTCCTTCTCGCCGCCTGCTGATCGTCGGTCGGTGGCGTGCCGCTTGCCTTCCTCGCTGTTGGCGGTGCCTCGCTGGCACTCCTCGCCATCGTGGTGTCTCGGTCTTCCCGCGCTGTCCGTAGCGGACGATGCCAACCTGCCGGCGAATGTGCCGGAAACAGCCGGTCGATCAATGTTCGGTAGTAGCGTCTGTGTCACCCAGGAGCTGGGATGGTGGTCGATATGGACCTGCAGTGGTGGTCGATCGAGATTCTCGACGCGACGCACTCCTCGGCGGAGCTCTGGCGACTTTCGTACCAGGAGGTCATCGTCTCCGCCGCCGTCGCACACGGTGCCCGCAACTGGGGCTGGCGTGAGTTCCACTGGGGTGTTCTCCTCGAGGTCGAGTTCGTCGACGACGACCATTGGGCGGCCTTCGGGGCGTTCGCCGCGGTTCAGGCCGCGCTGGACGCCGTTCCCGACCCGGTCAACGGCCTGCTGATCTATCCCGGTCGCGGAGGCAGCGCCGGTCACATCCTGCCGCGCCGTCCCCGGCCGATCGCCGGAGCGGGCGCTGCCCCCATCCCGCAAGAACCCGAACGAACCCGGCTGACCCTGGCCGATGCCGAACCTGCACCGACCAGTGGCGGCGTCTACGCCTAGCCGCCGGCGAGCCCCCTCCGCCGCCCTACGTCCCCGGCCCGCCGCAGCCGGGGACGTCCCTTCTCTACCTTCCTGTTCCGCCGCCCTCTCCCTTTCCCGCAGCGCGTCTTACCTTGTCGTTCAACCGGTTCGGCGGGGCTTGGTGCCCTTCTTGTGATGGGCCGGTCGTTGGTGGGCCTGGCCGGTGACCAGGATGAGACCGACGTCGTGGCGAGCGGCGGGCTGCCGGTTGCGGGAGCCGGGCGGCCGTCCGGGGCCCGGGGTGGCTGGGTTTCGGTGCACGCGCTGGCGAGCCGCTGGTCGCTCGGAGGTTCCGAAACCCCCGTCGCACCCGGGCCGGGGTGAGCCGTTCCGGCGCCATCGGGCGCTCCCGGGGCCGGCGCAGGTCCTGAGCGAGGGGCCGGGCGAGACGCAACTGACACCGCCCGGCGGGTGGATGCCGCCCCCGATCGTTGTGTGACGGCCATGCGGGCGGCGCTCCGCCAGGGCAGTTTCCCGTTGCCCGTGGAGCGGGTGCCGCCGCGGGTCGACAGAGACCGTGGAGAGCCGGATGCGTTGGAGGCGCACGTCCGGAAACGGACCAGGCGTAGACGCCTTCGGTCGTTCCGATGTGGTCCATCGCGTGGTGGCGGGCTGAGTTCGGCCCAGCAGAGGCAGGCCCAGGACACTGGTGGGCCTCACCTCGGAGTACGCAAGGTTGCCCGCCAGTGCTGGATGTGGTCACGCTCGGAGGGCCCGAGTGTCTCCTCGTCGAGCGGGCTGGTCGGCAGCGTCCCGCAGACCGCGCCGAATTCTTGTTCCACCACCGCGTGTGCGAGCGCCACGGCCGTGGTCAGGTCCCCGGCCGTGGTGGGCGTCTCGGTTCGGGCGTGACCGGCGGCGGCTTCGACGATGTCCGAAGGCAGTCCCCAGAGTGACAGCAGACTGGCGCCGGCATCGCTGTGCGAAGTGCCGAGACTGGCGGACTCGAGTTCGCAGAGGGCGGGGGTATCCCGCGCCTCGGCCCCTGGGGTGTTCGCGGCGGCGCCGGCCGCCTCGCCGGACTGTCGCCACTCGCTGATGATGATGCCGAACTGATCGGGGCGTGAGGTGGCGAGGACTAGTTGGCCGACCTCGTGCAGCAGCCCGGCGGTGAAGGCGTGCGGGGCCCAGCTTTCCCCGGTGGACAGCCGCTTGGCGAGTTGGGCGGATTGCACGGAGTGCGTGTTGAGGGCGTTCAGCCAGGCCGTGGGCAGGTGTACGCGTTCGGTGAAGACGCTGACGATGTCGTGCAGCAACACCAGTCCTCGTACGACGTTGGTGCCCAGCAATGCCACGGCCTGGGTGACGTCGGCCAGACGGCGCCCGGCCGTATGGGCCGACGAGTTCGCGAGGTTCAGGATCTTGGCGGCTACGGCCGGATCTCCCTCGATCACCTTGCTGATCGACGAGGCACTCGCCGTCTCGTCCTCTAGCACGCTGAGCAGTTCGGCGAGCAGCGCCGGAGGACTCGGCAACGTTGATACTCCGGAGACGTCGCTGATGATGCCGGCGCTCGTCGAGGTCGTTTCCTGGGCGCCCAGTACCAGTTCGATCGCCTCGACGATCTCGTCAGGGGCGGCTGGCTTGTTGAGGAACTGATGCGCGAGTGTCATCACCCGCATGACGTTGTCGGCGCTGGTCTGGCCGCTCAGGATGATCCGGGCGGTGTCCGGTGACATCTTCCGTACTTTCTCCAGCAGCGCGGCGCCGTCGATCTCCGGCATCCGGAAGTCGGTGACGACCACGTCGCAATGCCGTTCGGCGATCAGTAGAAGCGCCTCTGCGCCACCGCTGGCGAATGACATCTCCCAGCGGTTTCGTTGCCCACGCAGCATCCGGCGCAGCCCGTCGAGGACGCGTGGTTCATCGTCCACGAACAGGACGTGTGGCTTCTGTGTCACGCCGCCACCTCCCTGATGTCTTCGGTCACGACCGGTGGAGCCGGGAATCCTCAGTGGTGAGGTCAGACGAGTACCGCGACCGGTTCGACGATGCCGACGCCCTCGGCGAAGTGGCGCAGGCGGATGGCCATCGTCTCGGTCAGCAGCTCCCCGCCGCGTACCAGGACGAGCCCGCTGTTCGTGACGATGTCCTGGTCGACCACCATGCCCACCATGAGTTCGGCTCCGGAAATCCTCCGGGGCTTGCGCACCTTCGCGGTCGTGTAGGCCCGCAGCAGGGATTGGACGATCTCACTCGGGTAGTGGGCGAGTTCGGCGGCGACCGAGACCGGTGACCGGCCCGCCTCGACCCCCACGACGAACGCGACCGCGGCGGCGTACGGCGCCTGGTGCTCGTCGACCTCACCGGCTGGCTTCTCCCCGGCGATGAGCGGCTGCGCGGCCACCCAGTCGGCGACGCGTTCGAGCCGGGGGATGCGCTTGACCAGTTCGTACGCCAACTGGGGGTGGCTGTGGAACAAGGCTTCGGACTCGGAGTCCAGGGTCTCGCCGGCGCGAACCCGGCCGAGGACCTCGCCGGGGATGGCGAGCAGCCCGACCTGCCCGAGCATCGCCGCGATCCGCGGTTCCCACGCCTCCGCGGGGGCGACCGCGTCGACGAGGGCGCGCAACTGTTCGCTGCGTGCCGCGGCGAGCGGGTTGGTCGCCTTCATCAGGTCGGTCAGCAGTTCCACGGTGCCGTCGAGGGTGCGCTGCAGCAGTTCCCGCTCGGCCATGACCAGCCGGTGTTGGTGCAGGGCCGCGTCCAGGGCGCGGGTCAGGTGGTCCGGTTCGCACGGTTTGGTAAGGAAGCGGAACAGGTTTCCGTCATTGACGGCGGCGATGGTGGAGGTCAGGTCGGCCTGGCCGCTGAGGATGATCTGCACCGAGTCGGGGCTGACGTCGCGGGTCCGGGCTAGGAACTCCGCGCCGTTCATGACCGGCATCATCATGTCGGAAACCACGACTGCGTACGGGCTGGGAGCAGCTTCGATCCGCGCGAGTGCGTCAGCGCCCGACGTACTGAAGTCGATCACATAGCGACCGTGCAGCGAACGCCGGAGGCCGTCCAGAAGCCGCTGTTCGTCGTCAACCATCAGAATGCGCTCAGCCACCGGTGCAGCATATGTACCGTACGGCGGGAAAAGCCGCTGAATGCGCAGCTCAGCTTCGTCGCCGCGGGGCCGAAGGAAAGGGCGGCAGAAAGGGGAAGTCCATGGTCACGGCGACTCTGCCCCGAAGTGGTCAGCACATCGCCGCCGCATCCGCGGCGTCGCATCTGTCGGACGGCGCTGCCGCGGTGGCCGAATTGGCCGCCGCGCTCGGTTCCCAGGCCGACCTCTACACGGTTTTCGTGTCCACCGGCTACGACCTCGAGGTGGTGGGACCGGCGCTGAAACAGCATTTCGGTGACCAGGTCATCGGGTGCACCAGCTCGGGAAACATCGGACCGAACGGTTACGATCGGACCGGTATCTGCGCCGCCGCGTTCACCGGGGGCGGCCTCCAGACCCGGACGATAACGGTCGGCCCTCTCGACGACACCGCCACCGCCGTCGAACAGGCCGGCTCGGCCCTGGCCGGGCTGCGGTCGGAGCTCTCCGCCGACGGCGAGGGCTTCGCAGTGTTGCTCACCGACGGGCTGACCCGTAACGAGGACCTGCTGGCCGCCAACCTGATGGCCACACTGGGCGACGTGCCGATCGTGGGAGGCTCCGCCGGTGACGATCTGGCCTTCGCCCACACCGCCGTCTACCACGATGGGAAATTCCTGGCCAACACCGCTACGGTCACGCTGGTCCGGACCGGGGCACCGTTCCATCTGTTACGGCTGCAGCATCACGAGCCGACGGACACCATTCTGGTGGCCACCGACGTGGACGCCGACCGGCGGATCATCCGGCAGTTCAACGGGCGGCCCGCCGCCTCGGCCTACGCGGAGGCGGTCGGCACCACCCTGGCCGACATCGGCCCGACGACGTTCTCAACGCATCCGCTGCTGCTGAACGCGGGCGGGTCGAGCTGGATCCGCAGCATCGCCGCGGTCAACGACGACGAGTCGCTGAGCATGTTCGCCCGGGTCGACACCGGTGACGTCCTGCGCCTCGGCCGGCCCGCGGGGATGCTGGAGACGCTCACCGAGCGGTTCGACGCGATCGGCGCCGAACTCGGCTCGATCAGCGCCATACTCACCTTCGACTGCATCCTGCGCCGCCTGGAGTTCGAGGAACACGGGCTGGCCGAGAAGGTCGGCACCTTCCTCGCTGAGCATCGGGCCATCGGTTTCAGCACATACGGCGAGCAGTTCAACGGCATGCACATGAACCAGACACTGGTGGCCGTGGCGTTCGGCTGACCGACTCCGAGGGGACCCGATGACCGACACCGCGACGAAGCCCGACACCGACGAGACCGCGGCGTTGCGCCGCACGATCGAGGAACAACGGCGCACCATCGACGCCCTGGTCGTCGCGGCCGAACGGCGTACCACCGGAGAACCCGACAGTGCGGCCCTGGCCACCTGGCAGCGCAACATGACGCTGCAACGCCGCCTGGTCGAACGCACCGAGCGCATCCGCAACGCCGAACAGCTGCTACGGGCCGTCATCGACTCGATCGACGCGGGCCTGTGCATCCTGGACGGTGACGGCCGGATCGTCGACACCAACCAGGTGTGGGGCACGATGCGGGACCGGGCGCGGGGTGACCGTACCGCGACCAGCTTCTTCACACTGGCCGACCGGTCGGCGAAAGGGCTCGGCGCGTTGACCCAGGAGGCGGCAGCTCAGGTCCGGCACATGCTGAAGGACCAGAAGAGCCAGGTCACCGCCACCCACCAGGTCGAGACGGCCGAGGGCCCCCGCTGGTGGCGGATACGTGCCGACCCGGTGCGTGGTCACGGCGACGCCCAGGCAGTGCTCACCCTCACCGACGAGACGAACGCCGTCCGTACCCAGGAGGAACTGCATCGTGCCACCCGGGAGGCGTCCCGGCTGGCCCTGGTGGCCCGGCACATGGAGGACGGCGTCGTGATCGCCGACACCGAAGGCCGGATCGAGTGGGTCAACGACGCCTTCATCACCCTGAGCGGGTACACCCGGGCGGAGGCGACCGGGCGGCTACGGACCGACCTGCTCGGCGCCGACACCCTTCCGCCCCTCGACCTCTCCGCATTGGCCGTCGGCGAATCGATGGTGCTCCCGGAGTTCGAGACCCGCACCAAGGACGGACGGCCCTGTTGGATGCGTGTGGCTCTGTACCGGGTCGCCGACGACGAGGGCGTCGTCAGCCTGATGGCCGTCGAACGGGACATCACCAAGCGGTACAACGCCGAACAGGCGCAGAAGGCGGCCAAGAACCGTGCCGAATCACTGGCTGCCGATCTGTCGGTGGAGAAGGCGGTGCTGACCGGGGTCATCTCGTCGATCCCGCACCTCATCTACTGGAAGGACCCCGAGGGCCGCTACGTGGGTCACAACGCGGCTTTCCTCGCCACCCGGGGCCTCCCGGCCGACACCGATCTCACCGGCCGTACCGAGCACGAGATCGGGGCGGCGGACGAAATCGCCACGCTGTTGTCCGGCCTGGAAGCCCGCGTGCTGGAGACCAACGAGCCGATCGTCGATCACCATGCCACTGTGACCGGCCCCGACCACAGCCTGCGCACCATCCTGATGAGCGCACTGCCCCAACCCATCGGGAACGGCCGCATCGGCGTCATCGGCATCGGCGCCGACGTCACCCGGATCAGCGCGCTGGAACGCCAACTCAACCAGACCAACCGCCTCGAAGCGATCGGCCAGCTCGCGGCCGGCATCGCCCACGAGATCAACACCCCGATCCAGTTCGTCTCCGACAACACCCGCTTCGTCGAACAGTCCTTCACCCAAATGTTGAACGCCGTAACCCAGCTCCGCGAACCCATCGCCGCTATCGACCCCGACCTCGACCTCGATTTCCTCGTCGCCGAGGTGCCCACCGCGATGACCGAGTCGCTGGAAGGGCTCGCCCGGGTCGCTCAGATCGTCCGGGCCATGAAGGACTTCTCCCACCCCGGTCACGGCCTCGGCGACGTCGATCTCAACCGCGCGGTCGAGAGCACCTCCCAGGTCGCCCGCAACGAATGGAAGTACCACGCCGAACTGACACTCGACCTGGGCGCCGACGTCGGCCTCGTCCCCTGCTACGAAGGCGAACTCAAGCAGGTCATCCTCAACCTCATCGTCAACTCCGCACACGCGGTCGAGGCGGCCGCACCGCAGCGTGGAGGCGGGCTCGGTCACATCACCGTCCGCACGGCCCGGACCGCGGACGACATCCGCATCACCGTCGCCGACGACGGCATCGGCATGGACGAGGCCACCCAGCTACGGATCTTCGACCCCTTCTTCACCACCAAGGACGTCGGCAAAGGCACTGGACAGGGGCTGAGCATGGCCTACGCCACCATCGTGCAGAAGCACGGCGGCACCATCCAGGTCACGTCCACCCCCGGAGCAGGGGCCGAGTTCACCATCAGGATCCCCACCCACCTGGAGGCAGAAACTACCGAATGACGGGTTGCATCTTGGGTTCGGAAACCGCACGGGTTGACGATCAACGTTGATCGTGCCGACGAGGAACTGGTCAGAGCCGTTCAGGCCCTGTGGTCGGAGGTGCAAGATGACGGTACGCAGCTCTCTGTCACGAATCGCGTTTTTTGCCCTTTCTACTTGTTCGCCACGGTCGGCGGACGCCTGACGGTGATGGACGGCACGAACCTGAGCATGGTGTGGCCGGCGGCCGGGGTTCTCGTGCTGTGGTTTCTGCACGCAGCGTCAGTCGAAGACCCGGTGGGCGGACGTCGCCGCGCTTGTGGTGATCACGCTGGTGGTGAACCTGGCGACCGGCGCCGGCGGCCGTCTCGCCGCCGTCTTCGTGATCGCCAACCTCAGTCAGATCATCTTGTACGGACTGTTTCATCCCGACGGCCGCACCATGGCCGACGACGAGACCATCTACGCCCGGATCATCGCCGGCGAGGAACACGCCAACGGCGAGATGCTGATCCGCAACCTGGACGTTCCGGAAGGCCGCATCCTGACCGTCACCGGGACCCGGCTACTCGACGAGTACGACGTCCCCCGCGCCGTCATCGTCTTCCACGACATCACCGCCGAACGACGTCACCGCGACGAACTCACCGCGTTCGCCGGAGTCGTCGCCCACGACCTGCAGAACTCGCTGACACCCATGCGCGGCTGGACCGAGACGGCCGCCGACGCCCTTCAGGAGATCCCGGCGCATCCGATGGTCGCGGCCTGGCGCCGGCGGTCAGCTGGGGCTCGACGAGGGCCCAGCGGGCGTCGGGCAGGTCGCAAGGGGTAGGCGGCGCGTCGATCGGTCATGGTGATGGCTTACGGTCACGTGGAGTGCGGGATCCGGACGTCGTGTCCGCTCATTTCGGCATCGACATGAATCAGACACGATCCGGTGATGAAAGCCTCATACCCGGATAGCGGTGAATGCTCTCAAGCATGGACGATGCCGCACGGTTCGGGCGGCAGAGGTGATGGCCGCGGAAAAGTGAATGCCCACCGACCGGCCCCGACCTGACTGAAACGCCCAGTTATACGTTTTTTACACGTTTGTCTTAGAAGCTCCCTTTGTTGGCCGCATGGGGTGATCGACACCGAGTCGATCATGCTGGTGCGGCGGTCGAGCCGGGACCAGCTGATCTGGCAGCGAAATCCGGGGCGTGGTTACGCGTACGGCGCCGCGTCTGGTGTTGGTCTTCTCGTTTTTTGGGGTGATCTTTGCCGCTGGTCTCGGCGGCGGTATCCGGGGCGCGGACAGGCGGGGTCACCGTTCGGTGACGGGGTACTGAACAGAATCGATGGGCCGGGTGTAGACCACGTCGGGTGGTCGCCGTCCGCGGTGGCGTGTCCGATTCCCGGCCGCTGGACGGAACGGTCTCCCTCTTTGAAATGTGCTGAGTAGCTCGCATCGAGCAGAAGAGCCATGACGGGAGGTATGACGATGACCAGGCGTGGCCTGATCGCGGTGCTGCTGGTGGTCCTCGGGCCGGCGGGCTGCGACCGGAACGCGGCGGAGACGCCGGACTCGACGGCGATCACTGATCGGATACAGGCGGATCTGTCGGGGCGGCCGGAAGTGATCTACGCCGAGGTGGTGTAGCAGAACAGTTTTGCTGAACCGCGGCTTGCCGATGTCAGTGTCGAGATCGAGCCGGGTGCCGATCTGGATCCGGTGGCTGACGAAGTGGTTCGGCTGTTCTGGACCAGCGAGCTGACGCCGTTGCAGGGATTGACGGTGAGTGTCCGGGGCGAGAAGGACGATTCGCGCAACGACATCCGGCGGCTCGACTTCGGGGATGCCGTGACCAAGGCGGAACTGGAGCGGAAGTACGGGTCCCGGCCGGTTGAGTGAGCGGTCGATCCGCACCATTCGCGATTACCGACGGTTCTGTTGGCATCACCGTCCGGTTAAGACTGGCCAGGACCGGAAGGAGGCACCATGGGCAACAGAGCGGTTGTCTATCAGGGGCCCGGACGAGTCGAGGTCCGTGACATCGAGTACCCGGGTTACGAGGTGAAGGACGGTCCCGGGGTCAACAAGGAGAACGTGGGGCGGCGTACTCCCCATGGGGTGATCCTGAAAACCGTGGTCAGCAACATCTGTGGAAGCGATCAGCACATGGTCCGCGGGCGCACCACCGCGCCGGAGGGGCTGGTGCTCGGCCACGAGATCACCGGTGAGGTGGTCGACGTGGGTCGCGACGTCGAGTACGTCAAGGTCGGCGACATCGTCTCGGTGCCGTTCAACATCTCCTGCGGCCGGTGCCGCAACTGCAAGCAGCGCAAGACCGGCGTGTGTCTCAACGTCAACCCCGACCGGCCGGGGTCGGCGTACGGGTACGTCGACATGGGCGGCTGGGTCGGCGGCCAGGCCGAGTACGTGATGGTGCCGTACGCCGACTGGAATCTGCTCCGCTTCCCCGACCGGGATCAGGCCCTGGCGAAGATCCTCGATCTGGCGATGCTCAGCGACATCTTCCCGACCGGTTACCACGGTTGTGTGAGTGCGGACGTGACCACCGGTTCCACCGTCTACATCGCGGGTGCGGGGCCGGTGGGGCTGGCCGCCGCCACGTCGGCGTTCCTGCTCGGGGCCGCGGTTGTCATCGTCGGCGATCTCAACAACGAGCGACTCGCGCAGGCCCGCAGTTTCGGGTGCGAGACGATCAACGTGGCCGACGGTGATCCGATCGAACAGGTGCAGCAGATCCTCGGGCGGGCGGCTCCCGCGATCGGGCAGCCGCTGGTGGACTCGGCCGTCGACGCGGTCGGTTTCGAGGCGCGCGGCCACGGCCGAGACTCGCACACCGAGATGCCGGCGACCGTGCTCAACTCGCTGATGGACCTCACCCGGGCGGGCGGGGCGATCGGCATACCAGGCCTGTATGTGACCGGTGACCCCGGAGGGGTCGATGAGGCGGCGAAGGTCGGCTCGCTGTCGTTGCGGCTCGGCCTGGGCTGGGCGAAGTCGCATTCCTTCGTCACCGGACAGTGCCCGGTCATGAAATACAACCACCAACTGATGATGGCGATCTTGTACGACCGGGTGCAGATCGCTCGCAACGTCAACGCCACGCCGATCTCTCTCGACGAGGCCGCCCGTGGTTATCAGGAGTTCGATCAGGGCGTGGCCCGGAAGTTCGTCCTGGATCCGCACGGGCTGGTGCGGCGCTGAGCGATGGTGAAGAGGGCCGCCGCCTGCGAGAGAGGATGGGTGGCGGCCCCCGCTCATTACGGGACGGTGATGGTCAGGGTCGCCACATAACCTGCCGAGACTGACCCGGTGACGGTGGCCATCTGGGTGGCTGCCAGGTCGTCGCCGAACACCATGTCGCGGGCCAGAGTGATTCGGCTCAGGTTCGTGACGCTCTGCGAATAGCCGGTGGCGCTGGCGTAGACCGTCCGGGACACCGCCTCGGGCAGGGCGATCTGTGACGTCTTCTTGATCAGCCCGGAAGCGCTGGTGGCTGCGGCCAGCGACGAGTAGACCTCGAAGTGGATGTGCGGCCACCGGCCCGCGTAGCAGCCCGGGTAGATGCTGGTGAACGTCACCGTGCCGGACGAGTTGGTGACCTGGATGCCGCGCAGGTAGTTCTGGTTGGTCACCCCCGACGAGTACAGCGAGTACAGGCCGCCGCGGTCGCAGTGCCAGGCGTAGACCGCGGCGCCCACCGTCGGCGTACACGCCGAGTTGTTGATGGTCAGGGAGAATTGCAGCGGCACGCCCGGGGCTGTGGTCGTCGAGGTGCCGAACGACGACCGGATGTCGCTGCGGACGATGCCGGAGAGCACCCGCACGTTGGGGCCGTTGGAACCGTCGGCCGGGTACGGTCCGGCGGTCTCCGAGTCGACCTCCGCCGCGCAGGCGGCGAGTGCCGGCTCCGCGGTGCCGTTGAGCAGGGCGCCGCCTGCCACGGCCAGGGCTCCGGCGCCGCCGACCGCGGTCAGCATCCGCCGCCGGGTCATGACGGGCAGGTCGTACGCGAGGCCCTTGTCGTGCACCTCGCGCACGAAGGCTTCGTTGTCCTCCATGGATTCCTCCTTCTGCCGTTGGGGGAAACCGCATCGAAACATCGAAGCCTATGAATGACCTGTGGTTGATCATCGGCTGGTCATATCGCATGGGTCATCCCGCCTCTCGCTCATCCGCCGGGCAGTCGTGCCCGCTCGTGATCTTTGCTCGATCGGCAACTCTTGCCTCAGAGGAAAGATACCATGTATCTTTCCTCTCAAGAAACAGTTGCCGGTGGGGCAGGTGTTCGAGGAGTGGAGGTGCCCGACATGGACGTCGACGAGGCTTCGAAGGCGCTCGCGGAGATGCAGCGCCGCAGTGAGCAGACCCTGCGGCAGGGCAGCCCGAGCCGCTTCCCCGGTTGGTACACATGGGGTTCGGCCGCCGGTCTCGCCCTCATCTTCGCCAGCGGGGACTTCAGCGGCTGGGCGGCGATCGGCCTGATCACCGCCGGGGTCGCCCTGACCGGTGGGCTGTCCGTGCTCCTGGAGCGGATCACCGGCGTGCGATTGCGGATGCGGGCGCTGCGCGTGTGGCCGATAGCCCTCGTCATCGCGGCCATCCTGGTCACCGCGATCGTTGTCGGTTCGGTGATGCGGCTCTACGACGTGCCATGGGACAGCTCGATCGGTGGCCTGGCCGGCGGTCTGGTGGGCGCCCTGGGGATGGGCCGGGCGCAGACCGCCGCAGCGAGGCCCGGGAATCGGCCGTGACCAGCGCTCGACCAGCAGGCTTCAACGAGCTACTGCACTTTCCGGTCCGGCTCACCATCGTGTCCCTGCTGGCGCCGGCGGCACACGTCGAGTTCAGCTATCTGCGGGAGGCCACCGGGCTCAGCGACTCGGCTCTGAGTAAACAGCTCACCAACTTGCAGGAAGCCGGGTATGTGGAGGTCCGGCGCACCGGTCGCCGAGCCACCGCCCGCCTGACCAGCGCCGGTCGTCAGGCCCTCAGCGACCATGCCGCCGCCCTGCGCGCCATGCTGGGCGTCGCCCTGGACCCCGCCATCGAGAGCCCGCCACTCTCTCCTTGACCGCGGTCCACCGCACATCTCACTGGGACGCCAGTCCTCGACGGTTGGGTGACTCCCGGCAGTCGTCGTGACCTCAGGCCCGTTCAGGAAGGCGGAGACTTGGATGTGTTGATGCCGAGCCGGCGGACCGTGCGGACCGTGCGGACCAGGGATGTTGGTTCGGTGCGGCGGGTGGGGTTGATTCGGGGCAGAAAATGTCGGAGGGCGCTGGTAGCCTCCCGGCCTTGTGATCTCTCGTATTCGTAGTTTTCTGTTCTTCTGGATCGTTGTTCCGTTGCTTGCCACGGCGGGCATCTTCTTTGGGCTGCGGGACGGGTCGGCGGCCTGGAAGGCGCACAACGGGGAGGGTGTGGCTGGTAACTTCGTCGCCACCTCGGCCCGGTGCAAGGTGACCGGCAATAGTTGCAGCACGATCTACGGCACCTTCACCTCTGCTGACGGTTCGGTCGTCAAGCGGGACATGGTCCTCTATGACGCGCCGAAGGAGCTCAACGACGGTGGTGAGGCTGCCGCGCTCGACTCTGGTGCGCCCGAAGGGGTGTTCGTCGCGGACGGTGGCAACTCCTACCTGATCTACACCGGATTCGGTGCGGCCGGTGTGGTGGGCTGGATCGTCTGGATTCTGCTGGTGGTTCGTAAGATTCGCAGCCGTGCTGCTGCCCAGGTGAGCACGGTTGCGCCTCAGCCCACGGTGTGATTTCTGCGGGCGCCGTCCCGGTTTGCGCGGGGAGAACCGGGGGCAGGGACGGCTGCCATGCCGGGTGCCGGCGAAGGTCTCCGGCACCCGGTCTGCGGGAAGGGCCCTACCTACGGTCTGCGGGAGGGCCCACGGGTCGCGGGACAGGCGTGCCGTGGCCCGCGGTGAGAGCTGGCCCGGCGTGCCGTGGCCCGCGGTGAGAGCTGGCCCGGCGTGCCGTGGCCCGCGGTGAGAGCTGGCCCGGC
>DATMVU010000613.1:0-11055 GCA_035562875.1 Actinoplanes sp.
GGCCCTCCTCACCGCAGACGACGTTGGCGCAGAAGTACATGCCGTAGATCTGGTAGACGTAGAGCCGCCCGGCCGGGCCGAACATCACCGCGTTCCGGCCGGTCCGGCCCCGGTGCGCGTGGCTGGCCGGATCCTCGCCGAGCCCGCTGTAGGCCTCCGTCTCGGTGAGCCGGACGGTCACCCCGTTGGCGGTGAGCCGCCACCCGAGCAGTTGCCGGGCGGCCTCGTCGACCCGGTCGGCGGGCAGGTCCAGGAAGCTCACGGCAGCGTCGGGAACGACGGCACCAGCGGGGTGTACCCGGCCGGCGCGGAGAGCGACAGCGGTGCGCTCTCCCCGTGCGCCGCGACGATCAGGATGCTCATCAGGCACTCCGGTGGGTGGGGCAGGGGTTGTCCGGGTCGATGGCGGTGGTGATCCGCCGGCCGATCTCGTGGAGTTGCCGGACCTGGGCGCGGGTGAGCGAGTCGAAGATCAGGGTGCGGACCCGTTCGACGTGCCCGGGAGCCGACTCGACGATCTTCGCCCAGCCCTGCTCGGTGAGCACGGCCAGGGTGTAGCGGCCGTCGGCCGGGTCGGGGCACCGGCTCACCCAGCCTCGTTTCTCCAGCCGGCCGACGGCCTGGGAGAGCCGGGCCAGGGAGCCCTCGGCGAGGACCGCCAGGGTGCTCATCCGCAGCGTCCGTTCGGGGGCCTCGGAGAGGCCGGCGAGGATGCCGTACTCGAAGTGACTGAGCCCGGCGTCGCGCTGCAACTGCGCGTCGAGGGCGGTGGGCAGGCGCATGAAGACGCCCATCAGGGCCATCCACGCGTCGTGCTCTTCGCTGTTCAGCCAACGTGGCTCGGTGTTCTCCACTCCTGGATGTTAGCTCACGGTGACTTGCATGTTTAAGTCACGACCCCTACCTTTCACTCAACTGCTTAAGTCATTCAAGAGTCGAGGCAATAATGAACGTCGTTCTGTGGATCGTCGCCGGCCTGCTCGCCGCCGCCATGCTCGCCGCCGGTGCGATGAAGTCGCTCCAGCCCAAGGAGAAGCTCATCGCCTCCGGCATGGGCTGGGCCCAGGACTACAGTGCCGGTCAGGTCAAGGCGATCGGTGTGCTCGAGGTGCTCGGCGCGATCGGCCTGATCCTCCCGGCGCTGCTGGACATCGCGCCGATCCTGGTCCCGATCGCGGCCACCGGCCTGGCCGTGACGATGATCGGCGCGGTCGTCGTGCACGTGCGGCGCAACGAGATTCCGGGTGCCGTGCCGAGTGTGGTGCTGTTCCTGTTCGCGGCTGTCGTCGCGTGGGGACGATTCGGGCCCTACGCGTTCTGACCGGGCGATTCGCCAGGTGCGAACCGTCGTTTACATCGATATAGTTCGTCGTCCTGGGGTTCGGGCGGGGAGCGAGTGATGCGGGAGCCGGACGGCGGCGAGGTCGGCACGGAACCCGGCGACAGCGGGCCCGGGGCGCGACTGGCCGCCCTCGGCGGGCTGGAGCTGGGGGAGGCCGGCGCTGCCGTCCCCACGGCACCGGACGGGACCGGCTCCCCGCGTACCGCAGGTGATCGGACCTTGATCGTCTCCACCCTGCTCGCCGCCCTCCTGATCGCCTGCCTGGGCACCGCCGTCCATCTCTTCCTGCAGATCAACGAGCCGTCCTCGGCTGGGCGCCCGCCGCCCCCGCCGCCCCGGCCCGGTCCGGGCATGCCGTTCCCCGGCGCCTCCGGCCCGCAGCCCGTCGGCCAGCCGGTCCGCACCGAGAACGACCTGGACCTGGTCTGCGCCGACCGTTTCTACCCGTCCGCGCCGCGGTATGGCGGCGCCGGCCCGCATCCGGTACTGATCAGTGAGGGCGAGGCGGCGGTGCCGGACTCCCGGTCGACGCGCACCCTCAACCGGGCCGCCTTCGCCGGATCCACGGTCCAGCGCCGCACCTGGGCGCCTGATCCGGAACGCGCCCAGATCGTCGCCTGCCTGGACCTCACCGGCCCCGGTCGCAAGATCCGCGACTGTCGTACCGCGGACGGCACCCTGCCGCTGGTCGAGGGCCGCTACCGGCTGGCCGTCTACGAGGTGGCCACCCGCCGAAGGATCCTGCAGAAGACGGTGACCGGTACGGATCGGTCCTGCCCGTTCGTGATCCTGCGCATCGCCGGCGACACCCTGCACAGCGCGGTGCGCGACCAGCAGCTCTACGACCTGCTGCACCAGCGCGTCGAACCCTAGATCCAGCCGAGGAAGCGCTCGTAGAGGTCGGCCGGTGGCCCGCCCCGGCCCGCCGCGAGATCGTCGATCGCCTCCAGCATGCACGAGCCGAGATAGACCGAGAGCCCGTGCGGGAAGTTCCGGTACTGCTCGGACAGCTCCTCCCGGGCGGTGGGGCACGGCCAGCGCTGTTCGCAGATCCGGCAGTCCCAGGACGGGCGCGCGCCGACGTGTTCGGTCCGTGGCACGAGCATCAGAACCTCACCATGTGCTGTTGGGCGACTACACATTGGAGCCTGGCGTGGCTTAGGGTCAGTCTCAAGCCGGAGTGCCGAGAATCCCGGAAACGGATTCTCGGCGTCTCGTTTCTGGCGATCGGATCGACTCGTTCGATACACAACCCGTGGGAGTGACATGACCGAGACGGGCTCCACCGTCCCGCGGCGGCAGGTCGGCCGGTTGCTGCGGCAGCTGCGGGAGCAGGCCGGCATCTCGCTGATGGCGGCGGCCCAGGAGCTGGAGTTCTCCCGCGCCCGGATGTACCGGATCGAGAACGGTGAGGTCCCGGTCCGCAAGCACGACGTGATCGCGATGTGCGGCGTCTACACCGCGCCCACCCACCTGACCGAGGTGCTGATCGGACTGGCCGCCGAATCCAAGGCGAAAGGCTGGTGGCATGCGTACGGGGATGTCGTCCCGGCCTGGTTCGAGCTCTACGTCGGCATGGAACAGGCGGCGTCCCGGCTGCGGTTCTTCTCCCCGGGCGTGATCCCCGGCCTGCTGCAGACCCGGGAGTACGCGCAGGCGGTCCTGCGGAAGTGGCACGACGGCGACGAGGAGGCGGTGTCCAGCGCGGTGGCCGTCCGGATGGAACGGCAGTCCCTGCTCAGTCGCCGGCTACCGGAGGCGGTCCGCCTCGACGTGGCAGTCGACGAGAGTGTGCTGCGCCGGACCATCCCGGACACCCTCGGCATGCAGAAACAGCTCGCCCATCTGGTCAACATGTCGACCCGGCCGAACATCAGCGCCCGGGTGGTGCCGCTGTCGGCCGGCCCGCACCGGGCGGCCGTCTCCGGGCAGTTCACCATCCTGGAGTTCCCGGCGGTCGGCACCACCTCCCCCGAGCCGACGACCATCTACTGCGAGAACCTCACCGGGGCCCTCTACCTGGATAAGCTCGCGGAGGTGGAGGCGTACGAATCGATCTGGGCCGAGATCGACGCGATCGCGCTGGGCCGGGCCGATTCCGACGATCTCATCCGCACGATCATCGAGGAGAGCGATGGCTGACCTGACCGGTGCCGTCTGGCACAAGAGCACACGAAGCGGCAACGGCGAGTGTGTCGAGGTCGCCGGCAACCTGTCCGGCGTCGTGGCCCTGCGCGACAGCAAGGACCCGGACGGTGCCACGCTGGTCTTCGACCGGGCCGAGTGGGCCGCCTTCCTGGCCGCGGTGCGGTCCGGGGAGTTCGACCTTTAGAAGTCGGTGAGGCCTGTCTTAAGGGTTCCTTTGCGGGCGGGTGCGGCTCGGCGGGCTGGGGCATGGTGATGGCGCGTCGTTCCCTGTCCCGTCTCACCGAGGTGAATATCAGTGCCCCTCTCTGCTGCCGCCCGTTTCCGGTATTCCCTGGCAGCAGGGTCGACAGCGGTGGTGATCGGCGCGGCCTTCCTGGCTGCCGGTCTGGCCGGAGGTGGCGCCGAGACCACCGAGCCCAGTGCGGTGAGCGCCCCACTCTCCGCCGCCGAGACCCCCGGCGGCGGGGAGCTCCCGCTCGCATCGGCCACCTCGGAACCGGCAGCGGCGTCCCCGAGCGTCACCGCCGCGTCCCCCACGCCGTCGCCGTCACGGTCCGCCACCAGGAGCCCCTCGCCCGAGGCGACGGTGAAGAAGACGACGGAGAAGACCGCGGCCACCGCGGCGAAGACGTCGAAGGCCGCCGCGCCGGTCACCTCCGGGACCGTGGCCGAGCAGGTCCTCGCGCACATCAACGAAGCGCGGGTGGCCGAGGGCCTGAGGGAGCTCACCCTGGACGCCGAGCTGTCCCGGGCTGCCGCCCTGCACAACCAGGTGATGATCGACGGCTGCGGGTTGTCCCACAAGTGCTCCGGCGAGGCCGAGCTCGGCGACCGGTTCAGTGCCCAGGGTGTGTCCTGGAGCCGGGCCGGGGAGAACATCGGCTTCGGCTCCAGCGGGGCCAGTGACTCCGCGAAGGTCGGCGCGGCCAACGGGCTCACCGACTCGATGCTGGCCGAGGTGCCGCCGAACGACGGCCACCGGGAGAACCTGCTGAGCACGAAGTTCACCCGGATCGGCCTGAGCATCGTCCGCGACGACAAGGGCATCACCTGGATGACCCAGGACTTCGTCGGCTGAGAGATCTCGGCCCTTGTGCGGCCGGGGCCGGGCGCCTTTAGGGTTGCGCGGTGCTCGAATTGCTGAAATCCCTCCTCCGATGGCTGCTCGGAACCCAGGAGAAGCAGCCGGTTACCCCGCCGGCCGCTCCCCCCGCTCCCAAACCCGCCGCTCCCCGTGCTCCCAAGCCGGCCGCACCCAAGCCGGCTGCCACCAAGCCGGCGGCTCCCAAACCGCAGCGCCCTCCGCGTACGGTCGCGGTGCCGAAGCAGGGCCGGCAACTGGCGTACTCGCCCGAACTGGACGGCGACGCCGACCCGGGTGAGATCATCTGGACCTGGGTGCCCTACGAGGACGATCCGTCCCAGGGCAAGGACCGGCCGGTGCTGGTGGTGGGCCGGGATGCCCGGACCATGCTCGGCCTGATGCTTTCCAGCCAGAGCGACCGGGACGGCCAGCGCCACTGGATGGCTCTCGGCCCCGGTGAGTGGGACCGTGACTCGCGCCCGAGCTGGATCCGCCTGGACCGGGTTCTGGAGATCGACGAGGACGGCATCCGCCGGGAGGGCGCGATCCTGGACCGGCCCCGTTTCGACCGGGTGGCCGCGATCCTGCGCCGCAACTACGGCTGGCCGTGATCGGCCGGATAGCGTTGCGGTATGGACGTCATGACCGGTTTCGGCGGCAAACAAGCGTGGCTTGCGATAGCGGACGCCGACCCCTCCGCGGTGATCGAACAGCTCGGCCTGCGTGATCTCGGCACGGTGCCCTGGCGGGACGGGCTGGACCTGGCCCATCTCACCGACGACCGGGTCGCCGTCACCCCGCCGCTGCCCGGCGCGCGGGGTGAGCGGTGGGTGCTGGCGGTGGGCCGCCGGCTGATGACGCCCGGCCCGGACGTGGTCGAGTTGTCCGCCATGCTCGGCACCGAGGTGCAGTTCTTCGCCACTCACCGGGTCACCGAGCTGCACCGCTGGCAGCGGGCGGTGTCGGGGGACCTGGTGCGGACGTTCGGCTACGTCGGGCAGACCGGGGACGTCACCTCCTGGTTCGGTGATCCGGATCCGGCCGAGCGGGACGCCGGTCTGCCCGCCGAGTTCGACCCCGAGGAGGCGTCCGTGCTGGTCGCCGAGCGGGATGTGTTCCGGGTGGCCGGCGCCTGGAGCATCGATCCGACGACGTTGTCCGGGCCCGCGCCCGGCCCGCTGCGCCTGGGCGCGGCGCAGTGATGGGGAGGCTTGATGCGTAAGTACGTGATCATGGGAGTCCAGGGCAGCGGCAAGGGCACCCAGGCCAAGATGCTGCGCGAGGAGTACGACCTGGTGCACATCAGTGTGGGTGACATCTTCCGCTGGCACGTGCGCCAGCACACCAAGCTGGGCGCCCAGGTCAAGCGGATCATGGCGGCCGGTGAGCTGGTCGGGGACGACCTGGTCGAGGAGGTGGTGCGCCGCCGGATGGGCATCCACGACTGGAACTACGGCTTCATCATCGACGGGTTCCCGCGTAACGGGCGGCAGGCCGAGTTCTTCATGGAGAGCTACGACATCGACGCCGTCATCCACCTGGAACTGCCCGACGACGAGGTGCGCCGCCGGGTGCTCAGCCGCCGGCTCTGCCCGAACTGCGGGATGGACTACAACCTGATCGCCGACCGGCCCGAGGTGGAGGGCCGCTGCGACATCTGCGGCAGCGGGCTGATCACCCGGGCCGACGACACCCCGGAGGCCCTGGAGGCCCGGCTGACCGACTACCACGAGAAGACCCGCCCGGTGCTGGAGCTGTTCCGGCGCAAGGAGGTCGTACACGACGTGGACGGTCGCGCATCGGTCGAGGAGGTGCAGTCGGCCATCCGTAAGACCCTCGGGTTGCCGTCCCCGCGCGGGTAGCGTCGCGCGGGTGACTCTCACTCCCGACGATCTGATCGGTTACGTCGAGCGCGACCTCGACGCCGACATCGCACGCTGGTTCCCGGACGCCGGGCGGGCCGAGGTGCCCGCCGGCACCCGCTCGATCGACCACCTGACGGGTCGTCTGCCGGCGTCCGGGGCCGCCGCCCTGGCCGCGTTCGACCAGCGGGTCCGGGCCGGGGCGATCCCGGGCGTCTTCGAGATCGCCGACTGGTCGTACGGGTTCGACTTCGCCGGCAACGAGTGCTCGATCCTGGACTCCGACTACGAGACCGAGGTCTCGGACGACGACGTCTTCTCCCTGGCCGCCGACGGTGGTGGCAACCTGTGGACGCTGCTGGTGAACGGGCAGGTGGCGGTCTGGTTCCACGAGGAGGGCGTGCTGGAGGCGGACACCCGGTTCGACCACCTGGACGTCTTCGTGTGGTCGCTGATCCGCTACTACGCGGTGCGTGCCGGGGTGCTGCCCCGGACCGCTGTGGAGGCGGACTTCCTGGCCCTGAACCAGGGCGGCATGGTGCACCCGGAGAGCGGCCTGCTCACCTACTTGAAGGACTGATCCCCCTTTCAGGGCAATCCGATCAAGTCGGACACCGGCCTACCGTGGGCCGGTGCATCTCGGACCCTCGTTCTCCGCGCCCGTCACCGCTGCCGGTGCGATTCTGTGGCGTGGCGCGGAGAACACCCGTGAAATCGCCGTCGTCCGGTCCCCGAGTGGTGAATGGGGTTTTCCGAAAGGGCGCACGGCACCCGGGGAGCATATGGCGGTGGCCGCGGTCCGGGCGGTTTCCGAGGAGACCGGGACGACAGTCGCGCTCGGGCCGTGGCTGGGGGCCGTGAATTACGTTCGCGACGGCTGGCCGGAGCATGTCGACTATTTCGCAGCCGAGGCCCGGGACGCCGCTGACCTGCTGTGGTTGCCGCCGCAGCGGGCGGCCGACGCTCTCAGTCGGCCCGATGACGTGCGCATTCTTCACGAATTCCAGAACCGGGTGACGGCGCGTACGAGTTGTTTCATCCTGCGCCGTGGCGGTGCTCATCCGGCGCAGTCGATCCTGTCCGCCTATGGCGTGCGCGAACAGCCGTGCGGAGATCCGGAATTCGCATTGCGGATCGCCGGGGAATCGTTCGACACCGGCCGCCCGGCCGCGGTCTGCGCCGAACTCTCGGCTATTCAGGAGGTCTTCGGCGAGCTGTGCCGGCGGCGGCCCGGCCCGGTTCCGGTGGATGCGACGGTGCCGGAGGGTGGACTGCTCGTGCTGCACGGGACTCCGGACCGGATCCTCACCGTCGAACGGCACCTGGTTTAGGAAACCAACACAACCGGACTCTCCCGGTAAGACCCGTTTTGTGCAGGTGTCTCCAGCAATTTAAGGAGACCGAAATCTCTTTGACATATTGCGCTCGGGCAAAACCGGGCGTAAACAAAGACAAAGCCAAAACGAGCCGGGTGGTGCGGATGTACGCGGAGGAACGCCAGCAGGAGATAGTCCGGCGGGCGCGTGCCGAGGGCCGGGTCGACGTCGTCGCGCTGGCCGAGGCCTTCGGGGTCACGGCCGAGACGATCCGCCGCGACCTGACCGTCCTGGAGCGGTCCGGCGTGCTGCGCCGGGTGCACGGCGGTGCCATCCCGGTCGAGCGCCTCGGTTTCGAGCCGGCACTCGCGACCCGGGACGCCGTCCTGATAAGCGAGAAGGAGCGGATCGCCAAGGCGGCACTCGCCGAGATCCCGGAGGACGGCGCGATCATCCTCGACGCCGGGACCACCACGGCCCGGCTCTCCGAGCTGCTGCCCGCCGACCGGGAACTCACCGTGGTGGTGAACTCGCCGGTGCTCGCCGCCACCCTCGGGCTCAAACCCAACCTCACCGTCCTGCTGCTCGGCGGCCGGGTCCGGGGCAAGACCCTGGCCACCGTCGACGACTGGGCGCTGCGGCCACTCGCCGACATGTACGTCGACGTCGCCTTCATGGGCGCCAACGGCATCAGCGTCGAACGCGGGATGACCACTCCGGACCCGGCCGAGGCGGCGGTCAAGCGGGCGATGATCGCCGCGGCCCGCCGGGTGGTGCTGCTCGCCGATCACACCAAGATCGGCAATGACTACCTGGCCAAGTTCGGTGCCCTCGCCGACCTCGACCTGCTGATCACCGACAACGGCCTGGACGGCGACCTCGCCGACGAGGTCGAGGCCACGGGTGTCCGGGTGGTGAAGGCATGAACGCCGCAACTCCGGGCACGAACGCCGCAACCCCGGGCATGATCCTCACCGTCACTCTGAACCCCAGCGTCGACCGGGCGCTGGAGGTCGACGTCCTGGTCCGCGGCGAGGTCCTGCGCGCCGCCGACTCGCACATCGATCCCGGCGGCAAGGGTGTCAACGTCTCCCGTGCCCTGCTCGCCAACGGCGTCCGCTCCACCGCCGTCGTCCCGACCGGCGGCGCCGAGGGCGACCAGCTCGTCGACATGCTCAAGGCCGAGGGTGTCGACATGCTCGCCGTGCCGATCGCCGGGCGCACCCGCTCCAACATCACCCTGGCCGAGCCGGACGGCACGGTCACCAAGATCAACGAGGTCGGGCCGGTCCTCTCCGACTCGGAGTTCGCCCAGGTCAGCAAGGCGGTCCTGGACGCCGCACCGACAGCCGACTGGGTGGTCATCTGCGGCAGTCTGCCACCCGGCCCGAGCATCGCCGCCTTCACCGAACTCTGCGAGCGCCTGGTCGCCGCCGGTGCCCGGCTCGCCGTGGACAGCAGCGGCCCGGCCCTGCTGGCCGGGGTCGCCGCCGGTGCGGCCCTGGTCAAGCCGAACCGGGAGGAGCTGGCCGAGGCGGTCGGTGCGCCGCTGGTCACCTTCGGCGACGTGGTCGAGGGCTGCCGGCGGCTGCGGGCCGCGGGTGCCGGTGCGGTTCTGGCCAGCCTCGGCGCGGACGGCGCGGTGCTGGTCGGCGCGGACGGTGTCCTCTCCGGATCGTCGCCGGTGAGCGTGCCCCGCAGCACCGTCGGTGCCGGGGACGCGATGCTCGCCGGGTTCCTGGCCGGCGGTGCTGCCGGTCCGGGCGCGCTCACCGAGGGCCTGGCGTGGGGCGCGGCAGCCGTCGCACTACCGGGTAGCCGGATGCCGACGCCGTCCGATCTCGACCGTACGACGGTGACCGTCTCCACCGACCCCGACCTCTCCCGCCGTCTGCACTCCTGACGGCCCGTCCGCCGCCCGATACCCGGACGGCCCTACCGCCTTCCGGACCGCGTCCCGGTCCCGGACGGCCCTGATCGTTCCCGCGAGGGAGCAAACCGGCACTTCCAGCGCTCAACCGGCCGGATAAAGCCGGAATTAAACAGATAAACCTGAACTCTCCACCACCCCGAATTGGAGAACTTTCATGGCCTCTTCGTACACCCCCGAGGTCTCTGGAGGCGGCTTCCGGGCCCGCGTCCAGAAGCTCGGTGGCTACCTAGCCGGCATGGTCATGCCCAACATCGGCGCGATCATCGCCTGGGGTCTGATCACCGCACTCTTCATCGACGTCGGCTGGCTGCCGAACGAGAGCCTGGCCGAGCTGGTCGGCCCGATGATCACCTATCTGCTCCCGGTGCTGATCGGTTACACCGGCGGCCGGATGGTGCACGGCCAGCGCGGCGCGGTCGTCGGCGCCACCGCCACGATGGGTGTCGTGGTCGGCGCGGACGTGCCGATGTTCCTCGGCGCGATGATCATCGCCCCGCTGACCGCCTACGTCCTGCGGCTGTTCGACAACGCGATCGACGGCAAGATCAAGCCCGGCTTCGAGATGCTGGTGGACAACTTCTCCGCCGGCATCATCGGCGGTGGGTTCGCGATCCTCGGCAAGCTGGCCATCGGCCCGGTCGTCAACGGTCTCACCAAAGCCGCCGGCACCGGTGTGGACTGGCTCCTCGACCACAGCCTGATGCCGCTGGTGTCGGTCCTGGTCGAGCCGGCCAAGGTGCTGTTCCTCAACAACGCCATCAACCACGGTGTGTTCAGCCCGCTCGGCGTCCAGCAGGTCGCGGAGAACGGCAAGTCGATCCTGTTCATGATCGAGTCGAACCCCGGCCCCGGCCTGGGCCTGCTCCTCGCGTTCTTCTTCTTCGGCCCGAAGTCGCTGCGCCCGACCACCCCGGCCGCGATGATCATTCACTTCTTCGGTGGCATCCACGAGATCTACTTCCCGTACGTGCTGATGAAGCCCCGTCTGATCCTCGCCCTGATGGCCGGTGGCGCCTCCGGTGTCGCCACCTTCATGGTCTTCGGCGCGGGTACCGTGGCCTCCCCGGCCCCGGGCAGCATCTTCGCCTTCGCCGCGGTCACCGCCAAGGGCTCGCATGTCGGCATGTTCATCGGTGTGCTGATCGCCGCCGCGGTCACCTTCGGTGTCGCCTCCCTGCTGCTCGGCTTCGGCAGGCTGAAGTCCGACCAGGAGATCGACGAGACGGAGACCGCTGCCGCCGCTGACGAGACCCCGGCGATCCCGGAGCAGCGGACCGCCCCGGCCGACGAGGCCACCGACACCATTCGCAAAGAGAACGCCTAACTACCCGGGAGGGCCGCTAACGCCATGGCAACCATCAACGGCAAGG
>DATMVU010000614.1:0-18202 GCA_035562875.1 Actinoplanes sp.
GACGTTGAGGTAGTCGCCGGTGAGCCGGTAGATCATCAGATCCCGGTTCTCGTCGGCGGCGGAGATCATGTACCCGGTGCCGTTGTCATTGTAAAGAGTGATGTCCCGGGACATATAAGTGCCAAAGGGCCTAAAGCTGCCATGGTACGTGTAACCACCGTCCACCGTGGCCGACGACGCGACTGCGGCGCGCGCTTCGCCGTAGTCGGTCGCGTTCTCCTTGTGCATCCACATCACGAACCGCCCGGTCGACGCGTTGTAGATCACCTTCGGTCGTTCGATCTTGGCGCTGCCCAGTTCGGAGGCGGACGACGAGGTGAGTACGTCGTTGCGGAACTCCCAGTTGCGCAGGTCGGACGAGCGGTAGACGGAGACGGCGCGGAACGTGTCGTCGGCGTTGCGGTTCTCGCCGAACCAGTACCAGTACGACCCGACTTTGAGGACACCGCCGCCGTGGGCGTGCAGTCCGGCCCCGGCCGTGTCGGTGAACTGCACCCCGTTGGTGATGGTGAGCGGTGCCGCCTGTGCGGGTGCGGGAAGCACCAGCAACAGGAGGAACACCGCGACGGCGGAGAGAAGTCTCATCCGGGCTCCCGATCGATGCGTAAGAATGGGTATTAACGTCTTCGTAAACGGTCGGAAACGGTGAGGCCATGGTGCGATCGCGGTCGGTCGTAAACGCAACCAATCGAACAGCGATGTTCCAGGTCCAGCGGCATGAGCGCCTGCTCTCCGAGCTGCGTCGCAGCGGCGCGGTCCGGGTCAGTGACCTGGCCCGCGACCTGGGGGTGAGCGAGTTGACGATCCGGCGCGACATCACCGCCCTGGCCGCCCGCAACCTGTGCCAGCGGGTGCACGGCGGCGCGACGCTGCCGGCCCCGGTCCGCCCGCCGGTGACGAGACGGACCGCGTTCACGATCGGGATGGTGGTGCCGTCCCTGGACTTCTACTGGCCGCCGATCGTGTCCGGGGCCCGTGCCGCCGGGGCCGCGCTCGGGGTGAACGTGCAGCTCCGCGGGTCCAGTTACGACCCGGAGGAGGACCGCCGGCAGATCACCCGCCTGGTCGACGCCGGTCAGGTGCAGGGTCTGCTGCTGGCGCCCAGTCTGGACGGTGCGGACGCCGACCGGATGATCGACTGGATCACCCGCCTGCCGATCCCGACGATCCTGGTGGAACGCCAGCCCCGCCGCTGGACCGGCACCCCGCGCCAGATCGAGTGGGTGCGCAGCGACCACGAACTGGGCATGGAGATAGCCGTCCACCACCTGTACGAGCAGGGCCATCGCCGGATCGGCCTGCGCCTGTCCGACGGCAGCCCCACCTCGGCCCACCTGCTCCGCGGCTGGCACCGCGCCTGTGTGGACCTGGGGCTGGACGCCGAGTCCGGAACCGGGCTGACCGCCCTGATCGTGCACAGCGACCCGGAGGCGATCGCGGTCGCCCAGACCTGCGCGGACCGAGGCATCCGGATCCCCGAGGACCTGGCCATCGTCTCCTACGACGACGAGGTGGCCCACCTGGCCGAACTCACCGCGATCCGCCCGCCGAAGACGCACGTGGGCCGGCTGGCCGTCGAGATGATGGTGTCCCGCCTGCTCGCCGGCGACCGCCGCCCGGCGCAGGGCGTCCTGGTGGCCCCGGAGCTGGTGGTCCGCCAATCGTCACTGTCCCGCCGGGTCCGGGCCTGAGGGGTGCGTGCCCGCCGGGTCCGGGCCTGGGAGGGGCGTGCCCGCCGGGTCCGGGCAGGACAGCGGCATGCCACCGGTGAAGATCTCCTGACCGTCCGGCAGCCAGGCCCGGAAACTGCCGCGCGTGTCCCACACCACGAGCTGGCCGGGCTGGTAGACCAGCCCGGCGCCCGCGGAGTCCGCGGTCCACTCCGCCCGGACCGGCCCGGCCCCGGCGGGGATCTCGCCCTCCCCGCACCAGGGTTCCCAGAAGGTGTTCAGCGACTCGCCGGTGGCGTTGTGGATCCCGAACTCGTGGACCTCGTCGCCGGGGACCGGCGTACTGTGCCAGAGATCCTGCACGTCGGGGCCCGGTGCGGTCACCTCGGCGGCACCGGACAGCGCGAGCCATCCCGGCCCGCAGGTCAGGGCGGCGACCCCGGTCCAGGTCCAGTCGACGACCAGCTCGTCACCCGGCGCCATCGACAGGAACACCGCGGCGCGCAGTTCCATCGGCGACTCGTGACCGTTCTGCAGCACGATCCTCATCGGGGCGTGCCGACGGAGTCGCGGATGTGCGGGATCGGGCTGATCGGCATGCGGTGGGCGGGGCGTGCCGGCGCGGTTCGGGCCACCCGCTCATCGTAGTCGATCATCGGCAGGTCACCGGGGACGGGCGGCCGCGCCGGGGAACGGACACGGTCCCCTCTCGGCAATGATCGACGTTGATGCCGTGGAGGGCCTCTCGGATGATGGTGGGGAAGGGGGTCCGCAATGATCGATAATCGCCCAGCCGCCTACTTCAGCCACAGTTACGACGTCCTGGACCGGCGTGTGACCGACTTCTTTCTGGAAGCGCTCTCGGAACGGTTCGCCCTCGCCGTCGACCCGCGGTCGGCAACCCTGTCCACGATGCATCTGGAGATGATGATGCGGCGGACCGCGTGTTTCGTCGCCGTCGTCACCCGCCGGGAGAACCAGCCGCGGTACCGGTGTTCACCCTTCGCGGTCCACGAGTACGGGATGGCCGTGCTGGCGAATCGGCCGAGGCTGGTCATCCCGGAGATGAACATCCCGGCGCGGCACTTCATCGGTGCGGACGTCGCCCGGCCCTTCAACCGGAACCGGCTCGCCGCGTACCGGATACCGGTGGAGGCTCTCGACGCGCTGGCGACCCGGGCCGGGGAACATGCCGATGAGGTGGATCTTCCGCTGGGGTCGGCGGCGCTGATGCTCCCGCCGACTCCCGAATACCAGGCCGCACTGCCGGAGTTGCGGCGTCTTCTCTCCCATGCGGGCTGGCATGTGGAGAACATCTCGGAGGCGCTGTTCCGCGATGAGGTCGATGCGGCCGGTGCGGCGACCTTGCTGGACCGGTTCGACTTCGTGCTGCTGGATGTCCTGGATCCGGGGACACCGGCCTGGGTTCTCCCGTTTCTTCAGGCCCGCGGGGTACCGACGGTTCGCCTGGTCTTCCACCGTGCCGACGATCATGTCGTACGGCGACTTCCCCGGCTCGCTGTCAGTCAGGCGCTGCAGGCGGCCAGTGCGGTCAACCGGCACGCCGTCTGGTGGTCGGACCTGGACGGTCTGCTCCCGGAGCTGAGCCGGGAGATCAGCCGGTGGCAGATGTCCCGCCTGCAGTTCGCCGGCCTGGAGGAGGCCCGTCGATACGTCTGGAGTCTCGGCCGCGACCAGGGCCCGGTCTTTCTCAGCAGCGCCCAGGGCGACAGTGATCTCGCCCAGCTCATCGCCAAGGAACTCGATCTGCGCAATGTCGAGCACTTCCACTACCTGTTCAACAGCGATCTGCCGCGTGGCCGGGCCTGGGAGCATCGGCTGCTCGCCAAGGTCGGCGAGTGCCGGATCTTCGTGCCGCTGGTCAGCCGCCACTATCTGAACAGCACCTGGTGCGAGAAGGAGATGAGCATCGCGCTGACGCTGAGTGGTCAGCAGCGGATGCGGGTGCTGCCGTACTTCCTGGATCACGGCGCCGGGGCGGCGGTGCCGATCCAGGGCACGTCGGTGATGCATCTGAGCGACACGGAGCAGGTTCAGCGCATCGTCGACGATGTGGACCGGGCGCTGACCGATTTGACGGATCGCCGGCGCCGTCCCCGGATCGAGATCTCCCGAGCCGGCGGCCGGCGGGCTCAGGAGGTGGACGTCGTCGTCCTCGCGACCGGCCCGGCGGAGTACACCGCAGCGGCCCGGGTGCTGCGTGAACCGGCACCGGTGGTCGGCACTGCCGAACACCCCAACCGGTTCGGCTGGCTCGGCGGCACGGTGCCCGGCCGGCAGAACGGCGGGTACCAGCTCGTGCTCTGCCGGGCGGGGGCGGACGGTGGACGGGAGGCGCTCCGGGCGGCAGTCGAGGCCTTCGGGCCGGAGCACGTGGTGCTTCTCGGTGCCGCATCGGCAGTGGTTCCGGCGACCGTGGTGGTCGCCGACCGGATCTGCGGATTCCATCGGTTCAGTGTGGACAGCTCGTTCGTACCCAGTCTCGACCGCAACTATCCGACCGATCCCGGGGTCGCCACGGCGGCGGAGCGGCTGCCTTCGGTGGCACGTGGGGCACTGGCCGCCGGTGACGAGGCGGTGCCGGATCCGGCCGGACCCGCTTTCGCCGCGGTGATGGAGACCTGGCCGGACACGGCGGCGGTGGGTGTGCTGTCAGTCGACACGGTCGAGCAGTTGGAGGAGTTCCGGGCGCACGGCCGGATCAGTCATTTCAGCGCGGTGGTCGGTGTCGTCCCCTCCGATGCGGGCACCGCGGCCCGGGAGAACGCCGATGTGGACACTGAGGCCCGGGAGAACGCGGTGGAGCAGGCCTTCGCCGTCGTCAGTCGGCTAATCTCAGCTCATTGGCCCCGACCGCCGCGTACCGACGCGGCAGACGAGGAGGCATCAGGTGTGGCAGCCGCAGCCGATTGACACCAGCATGGTGGAGCTACCGGAGTCGATTCGTGCGGTGCGCGAGACGCTCTCCCGTCAGGCGCACGACATCTGGGCCGCGAAACGGATCGCCGACGAGTGGACGTACGGAGAGACCCGGGACGACAAGAAGAAGACCCATCCGGATCTGGTCGCCTACGAGGAGCTCGCCGACCGGGACAAGGCGTACGACCGGGACCTCATCGACGGAACCATCCTCCTCTTGATCAAGCTGGGTTTCCGCATCGAACGGGACACCGGCGAATCGGCCTCATCGGGGGGCGGCCACCGAATCGCGGATGCGTAGGGACGGGCTGATCAGCATGCGATGGGTGGGGCGGCCCGGGTCGGCGAGCCGGTCGGCGGCCAGGCGGACCGCGGCGCGGCCGATCGAGCGGCGGGGCGGGCGGACCGCGGTCAGGGCCGGGCTGAACAGACCGGCCACCTCGTCGTCGTAGGCGATCACCGACAGGTCACCGGGGATCGACAGGCGGCGTTCCTCGCACCGCTGGACCAGCGCTATCGCCTCCGCGTCGGCGTGCACCAGCAGGGCCGTGGTGCCGGTCGCCAGGGCCCGGTCCAGGGCGGCGTCCAGAGCGGCCTCGGATTCGGGGGAGCGGGCGTCGGGCACCCGTTCGTCGACGGTGCCGGTCACGTCGAGGCCGAGTTCGATCGCGGTCTCCCGCCAGCCCCGGTGGATGTGCTGGCTGGTGGGGCTCAGCGCGGCCAGCACCACGCCGACCTTGCGGTGCCCGAGCCCGGCCATGTGCCGGACGGCCATCCCGGCGCCCTGGGCGTGATCGGAGACGACCGATTCGAGGGGGGCGTGGTGCGGGCCGGCGGTGGCGGTGCGTTCCAGCAGCACCACCGGGAGGCCGAGCCCGGCCAGCCATTCGATGGTCTGCCGGGCGGTCGGCGCGTCCATCCGCGGGGCCACGATCAGCGCGTCCACCCCCTGGTCGACGAGCCTGGCGATCTGCGGGCGGTCGTCCTCGGTCTGGTACGACGAGCCGCGCAGCACGATCCGCAGGTCGAGGTCGCGGGCGGCCTCCTCGGCGCCGCGGGCCACGTGCGGGTAGTAGTAGTCCAGCGACGGGACGAGCATGCCGATGCTGCCGGTGAGCGGGTCGTCGGTGTCGGGCTGGGCGCCCTCCACCGGCAGGGCCACCCCGCCGTGCACCCGCCGGACCAGGCCTTCGGAGGCGAGCTGGGCGATGTCGCGGCGGATCGTCACGGTGGAGGCGCCGAGCGCGTCGGTGAGGTCGGAGACCCGTAGCACCCCGTCCCGCTGCAACTGTTCGAGCAGGCGGGCGCGGCGGGCCACCTGCAACGGCCCCCGCTTGTCGGATGTGGTCACCGGTTCTCCTCGATTGACAGTTCAAAAGTGCCGACGGGCCCCAGCGAGGTGACGTCGATGTCGATGCGGGTCAGTCTCGCGCCCCACACGCCGGACAGCATCGGGTCGTCGAGTTCCTTCACCACCAGGGAGTACGGCAGCGCGTCCGGTAGCAGGCCCGGCTCGGGATCCCCGGCGACGAGGTAGTGGATCACCACGGTTCCGTCGCCCGGCAGGAGTTCCCAGCTGTCACGGATGGTGACGGTACCCGTGGAGCGATCCAGCCGTGCCGTCCGCACCCAGGAACGGATGTCGCCGCGGGGGTAGGCCCCGGCGATGTCCATGCTGACAGAGCCGTCGTCGACGATGACGGCTCGCGCCGCGAAGGACCGGCCGGCCGCCTGCTGGGTGCCCCGGATCGTCGGGGTGTTGTGCCAGGCGGACTGCATGGTCCAGATGTCGTAGCGGTCCGGTCCGAACGTCTGCGCGGTGTACGTGGGCCGTCCCGGATCGATCAGAACCGGCACCCCGTCCCGTGCCACGATGACACTGCCGATGTCGTTGTGGTTGTGGTTCTCCCCGTTGTGACCGCCTTTGACCACGAGTGTCAGCCCGTCGGCGGTGCCGGAGCGTTGCCGGGCGAGCAGCACCTGCGTGGACGGGAACCACACGTCGCGCGGCAGGGGCGATGCGGCGGGTGTCAGCGCGTTCCAGTCGCTGTCGGTGAGCGCCTGCAGCAGATGGCCGAGCCGCTGCGACTCGTGGGCGACCGGTTCGCCGGGGCGGCGCTGGGCGGCGGCGTGCGCCTCGGCCTCGGGGTCGCCGACCAGCCGCGCCAGGCGGTGCAGGGCATGCCAGGGCAGCAGCGGTGACGGTCTGGCCGGGCCGTCCGCATGGTTGACGTACCACGGTCCGCCCAGGTGAACCCGATGCGGGAAGGCGATCAGCGACCTGTCGAGCGGCTTGCCGAGTAGTTCCATGGCCTCCAGGTAGCGCAGCGCCCCGAACCACCAGTAGTGGTGACCCTCGTCGATTGCTCCATCCGGCGGAACTGCGGCTTCGTAGAGCGCGATCCCCTCGGCGGCCAGGGCGGTGATCTCCGCGGGGTCGTCCAGCAGCGCGGAGGCGGCTACCAGGACGTTGCAGTGGATCCAGGGGTTCCAGTTGTTGACGTCGCCGTCGAGTCCCAGCCACTGCCAGTCCCGCCGGTTGCGGAACGGCTCGAAGACGCGACGCTCCACCTCGTACCGGATCCGGTCGCGTAGTCCGGGGTATCGCTCGTCCAGTCGGGCACCGAGCACGTGGTCGATGTGGGCCAGTTCGGCGGCCACTTCACCGGCGCCCAGGTCGAGGCACGGATCGGTCACCGTGGGCAGCACCGATCCGTGCCGCGCGAGGGTGTCGTCGTGGGCCGGCCAGCACCAGGTGCTCTGCTCGCAGAAGAGGATCACCCCGTCGGCGACCTCGTCGATCCATACCGGGTCGAGGGTGGCGGCGGCCAGGGCCACGGCCCGGTCCAGCCGCTCGTGCCGGCCCCAGATCGCCTGCTCGTAGGTGTCCCGGTCGCCGTCGCGGAAGACCCGGGCGAAGTCGTGGGCCAGCGGAGTGGGCCACGGCGTGCCGAGAGTGGCGCGGGCGCGGTCCTCGAGCGCACGGAGGGTCGGCCGGTCGACGTTCTCCCAGGTCCGGCGGTCGCCGGCGGGTGCCACGCGCATGTCTCTCCCCTGTGATCGATCGCGATCGTATCAGATCACTTTAACCAGTCGGCAATCGTCGATCCAGCCCTGGAGGGCGGCATGTGAAGGCGCGAAAGGCCAGTTCAAGGCCGGTTGAGACTACTTTTGGCGCGTTCTGTGTGAACAACTCATTGACATGGTCGATTGTGAGCGTTTTACTTCCCGGAAACCGATCACGGTACCCGTCCGATCGCATTCGGAGCGTGATGTGCCCGCGTTGCTGAACCCTGCCCTCGTCACCCGATCCGACTGGACCGGCTACGCCGACCGCCTGCTCGCCGCCGCCTTCCGGTACTCCTCCCCGCACCGCGCGCAGATCCTGCTGCCCGGCGCCGAGGGCGGATACGGACGCGCTGTCGACGGCCTGGAAGGTTTCGCCCGCACCTTCCTGACGGCCGGCTTCCGCCTGGCCGGCGAACGCGGCAAAGGCCAGGACGAGCTGCTCGAACGCTATGCGGCGGGGCTTGCGGCGGGCACCGATCCGGGTTCCCCCGAGCGGTGGGTACGCCTGACCGAGCACGCCCAGGCCAAAGTGGAAGCCGCCTCGATCGCCCTGATCCTGGACATGACCCGCCCGTGGCTGTGGGACCGCCTCGACAGCGGGGTGCAGGAGCGGATCGTCGACTACCTGTCCCCGGCGGTCGGCGACGACACCTACCCGAGGATCAACTGGGTCTGGTTCCGCCTGGTCGTGCAGACGTTCCTGAAGTCGGTCGGCGGCCCGCACTCGGACGCCGAGATGGCCGCCGACCTGGCCACCCACGACACGTTCCGCCGGGCCGGCGGCTGGCTGGCCGACGGCGCGTCCCGGGCCTACGACCACTACACCGGCTGGGCGCTGCACCTGTATCCGGTGCTGTGGTCGCGGATGTCCGGTACACCCCCACTCAGCGCCGACTCCACAAAAGATCTCGATCGTTTCCTCCACGACGCCCTGGCTCTGGTCGGGGCGAACGGATCACCCCTGATCCAGGGGCGCAGCCTGATCTACCGGTTCGCCGCCGCCGCACCCTTCTGGGCGGGCGTGCTGGCCGGCGTACCGTCGCACTCGCTCGGGCAGTTGAAACACGCAGCGGGCAGCGTCGTCGGGCATTTCCAGAAGGAGGAACTGCTCACCCTCGGCTGGCACCACGAGTGGCCGAGGCTGGCGCAGTCCTATTCCGGTCCCGGTTCGCCGTACTGGGCCGGCAAGGGTCTGCTCGGCATCTCCCTTCCCGCCGATCATCCGGTGTGGGCGGCCGACCCCGAACCGCTGCCGGTGGAGAAGGGCGACGTGCTCCGGGCCGTTCAGGCGCCCGGCTGGCTGATCTCCGGAACGAAGGCCGACGGCGTCGTACGGGTGATCAATCACGGCACCGACCACGGTTACGAAGGGGTGCCCGGTGGCGACTCGCCGCTGTACGCCCGGCTCGGCTACTCGACTGCCACCGCCCCGATCCTCGACGACAGCGGCTGGACCGACCCGCTCGACCAGTCGGTGGTCCTCGTCGACACGGCCGGGCGGCGCTCACACCGGACCGGGATGCGTTCGTTGGGCGTACACGCAAACGGGGTTGGTGGGTCTGTCGCCGAGGCGCACTGGCTGGAACCCGATCCGCCGGGCCGCAACCACGGCGAAGGTCTCGCCGGAAAGCTGCGCCGAGCCGGCCGGATCACCGTTTGGTCGCTGGTCCGCGGCCCGTGGGAGGTCCGCCTGGCGCGGGTCGCGGACCCGGCCCCGGAAGCCGTCGCGCTGCGGATCGGCGGCTGGGCGGCGCCGGACGACGGCCGCGTCCGGCCGCTTCTCGGTGCCGGGACGACCGGCAGCACCGAATTCACCGACGCCTCGCCGTTGACCGAGCGGGTCCGGGTGCCGTGGGCCGAATTCCCGGTGACCGGGGACTGGGTCGCGGCGCTGATCGGGCCCTCCACTTCGCAAACCTGCCGTATCGAGCTGCACCAAGGACAGGTCCGGGTGCTCTGGCCGGACGCCGTCGAAACACTCATCCCCCTGGAAATAGAGGAGTAAGAATGAAACGCTCCCTCGCCGCTGTCACGGCGCTCGTGTTGGCACTGACCGGTTGCAGCAGCGGTGACGACGCGGACGAGTCCGGGCCGATCTCGCTGAGCCTGGCCGGCTGGAGCCTGGCGACCACGCCCGAGTTCCAGAAGCTGGCCGACGGGTTCAAGACCGCGCATCCGGACATCGCCGTCGAACTCAAGGAGTACGACGCCAAGAACTACGACACCCAGATGATCGCGGACCTGGCCGCCGGCAAGGCCCCGGACGTCTACGTGCAGAAGAACCTGAAGAACTTCTACACCTACCAGGACGGCAAGCAGCTGCTCGACGTGTCCGACGTGGCCGCCAAGCTGGGCTCCGAGGTGGGCGGGCTGAGCGGTTACCAGGTCGACGGCAAGACCTGGGCGATCCCGTACCGGGCCGACTCGTGGGTGCTCTTCTACAACAAGGCGCTGTTCGACAAGGCCGGCGTGAAGCACCCGGACGGGTCGTGGACCTGGACCGAGTACGCCGCCACCGCCAAGGAGCTGACCACCAAGCTGAAGGCCAAGGGTGACAAGGCGCTCGGCACCTACCAGCACACCTGGCAGTCCACCGCGCAGGGCCCGGCGCTCGCGCAGACCGCCGGTGCCAGCCTGGACAGCGGCGACTTCGGCTTCCTCAAGCCGTACTACGAGACCGCGCTCGACCTGCAGGCCGCCGGTGCGCAGGTCGGTCTCGGTGACGCGACCACCAACAGCCTCACCTACCAGGCCCAGTTCGGTAAGCAGTCGACCGGCATGCTGATCATGGGTAGCTGGTACATCGCCACCCTGCTCAGCCAGCAGGGCACCGGTGACGCCGACACCTTCGAGTGGGGTATCGCGCCGATGCCGCAGCTCACCAAGGCCACCACCGGCACCTCGGCCAAGCCGGTCACCTTCGGCGACCCGACCGGTCTCGGCATCAACCCGAAGATCAGCGAGCGGAAGATCCAGGCCGCGAAGGACTTCCTGGCGTACGCCGCGGGCCCGGACGCCGCCAAGGCGCTCGCCGGGATCGGCGCCACCCCGGCCGACACCGCCTCCGCCGCGGACACCATCTTCGCGCTCAAGGGTGTGCCCACCGACGAACTGTCCAAGTTCACCTTCACCAACCACGACACCAAGCCGGAGAACCCGGTCTCCAAGAACACCGCGCCGCTGCAGAACATCCTCAACGACCTGCACACCGCGGTCCTGTCCGGCAGCAAGCCGATCGACGCCGCGATCACCGAGGCCCAGGACCGGGCCAAGAACGAGGTCCTGAAGTAAGTGTCACCCCGCGGGCCCTCTGACCGGGGCCCGCGGTCCTACCTCTGGAGCTCGTACATGACCACGACAGTCGCCGCGACCCGCCGCAGGCGTGGCCGGGTAGTCGCGCGTAACACCGCGCTGGGCTGGGCGTTCCTGCTGCCCAACTTCGCCGGGTTCACCCTTCTCACGCTGGTGCCGGTCGGCCTGCTGTTCTACTACGCCTTCACCGAGTGGAACGTCTTCGGCGGGGCGACCTGGACCGGGCTGGACAACTTCGAGCAGCTCGTCGGGGACAAGAGTTTCTGGACCGCGCTGGGCAACACCGTCTACTACGCGGCCTTCCACATCCCGCTCACGCTCGTCGTGTCGCTCGGGCTGGCGCTGCTGCTCAACCGCAAGCTGCGCGGGGTGGCGTTCTTCCGGACGGTGGCGTTCTTCCCGTACATCACCTCGATCGTGGCCATCGCGCAGATCTGGAACATGCTGCTCAGCCCCGGGTTCGGCCCGGTCAACGAGGTGCTGCGGTTCATCGGCGTGGCGAACCCGCCCGGCTGGACCAGCTCTGCCGACTGGTCGATGCCGGCCGTCATCGTGGTCAGCACCTGGCGCGACATGGGCTACTACATGCTGCTGTTCCTGGCCGGCCTGCAGACCATCCCGAAGCAACTGCACGAGGCCGCGATGGTCGACGGGGCCAGCGCGTGGGATCGGTTCCGGGCGGTCACCCTGCCCGGGCTGCGGCCCACCACGTTCTTCGTCACCGTGCTGCTCACCATCAACAGTTTCAAGGTCTTCGACATCATCCTGGTGATGACCGACGGTGGTCCCGGCCAGTCCACGCTGGTGCTGTCGCAGTACATCTTCCAGAAGGGCTTCGAGGAGAACCAGTTCGGCTACGCGTCGGCGGTCTCCATCGTGTTGTTCGCCCTCTGCTTCGTGGTGACTGTCATCCAGTTCATCGTCAACAAGCGGGGGAGCCAGTGAGCGAGCTTGCGAGCGAATCATTCAGCACCGTCGACAGCTCGCCGGGGAGCCGGAGTGCAGCGGAGGTGACCCGATGAGCGCCCGGAGAGTCTTGCGGACCATCGCCTACCTGGCGCTCGGTGTGGCCGGGATCCTGGTGCTGCTGCCGTTCTACTGGATGGTGATGTCGTCACTGAAGATGAACAACGACGTCTTCACCATCCCGGTCAAGTGGGTCACCACTGATCCGGTGTGGTCCAACTACCTCGACATCTGGACCAAGTCCGAGATGACGACGTGGCTCGGCAACACCGTCTTCCTGTCGGCGCTCGTCACCTTCCTGCAACTGCTGACGGGCAGCTTCGCGGCGTACGGGTTCAGCAAGATCACGTTCCCGGGACGTGACGTGCTGTTCCTGGCCTACATCGGCACTCTGGCCGTGCCGTGGGCGTCGTATATGGTCCCGCAGTTCGTGCTGATGACGAAGTTCCAGCTCACCGACACGATCTGGTCGATCGTGGCACTCCAGGCGTTCGGCGCGCTCGGCGTGTTCATGATGAAACAGTTCTACGAGAGCATCCCGGACGAACTGCTCGACGCGGCCCGGATCGACGGGATGAGCGAGTTCGGCATCTACCGCCGGATCATGCTGCCGTTGTCGGTGCCGGCCCTGGCCAGTCTCGCGTTGATCACTCTCGTCAACACGTGGAACGACTACCTCGGCCCGCTGCTCTACCTCCGCAGTCCCGACCTGTGGACGATCCAGCTCGGACTCAAGTCGTTCATCGACCAGTACAACGCCGAGTACGCATTGATCATGACGGGATCGGTGCTGTCCATCCTGCCGGTCGTGGTGATCTTCCTGTTCGGGCAGCGGTACTTCGTCGAGGGCGTCGCCACCACCGGGCTCAAGGGATGAGGTACCAGCGGATCTTCCAGGGGGTCTACGCCGCCCTGATGACGAACCTGCTGCTCGCCGTCGCCTGCGCGCCACTGGTGCTGATCGTGCTGCTGACCGACCCGTCCCGGACCTGGCCGCTGCTGGTGCTGTTCGCGCCGCTGGCCGGGCCGGCGCTGGTGGCCGCGTTCACCGGTCTCCGGGTTCTCGACGTCAGCGGCTTCTGGACGGCCTGGCGTGCCTCGGCGCGACCGGCACTGACCACCGGAGCCCTCGCGACAGTCGCCCTGCTGATCCTCGGTGTGGACGCGGCCTGGGCCTGGGAACGGCCGATCGGCGCGGTGGTGCTGCCGGTGATCGTGGTCGCCATGACATTGATCGCTGTCACCACATTACTGGTGCTTACGGCACTCGCCGAGAAACCCGGGATCCGGCTGCGGGACGCCGTCCGGGCGAGCCTCTTCCTCGGCGTACGGCGCTGGTATCTGAGTCTCTTCTCGCTCTTCGTGCTGGCCCTCTTCGAGGCTCTGCTGGCGGCGAAACCGGCTCTCGCCATCGGTATCGCGGCGAGTCCGCTGATCTACATCGTCTGGGCGAACAGCAAGTTCACGCTCACCCCGCTGATCGAAAGGACCACATGACGGCGATCGCCGACCAGACCGGAACCGCGGTGACCGCCGCCCTGCGCACCGTCGACGCCAACATCGCGGAATTCGGCGAGCGCTATCCGGCCGACACCACCACCGACGACCGCTATCTCCCACGCCCTGCGAACACCGGCTGGACCACCAGTTTCTGGCCGGGTGTCCTCTGGGCCGCGCGCGATCTCAGCGGCGACGAGAAATACCAGACCGAAGCGCTGGCGCACGTACGATCATTCGTGCACCGCGTCGACAACGGCCTCGACCTGGACACCCACGACCTCGGTTTCCTCTACACCCTCTCGTGTGTGACAGCGTGGCGCCGGACCCGGGACCCGGAGGCGAAACGGGCCGCCCTGTGCGCCGCCGACCACCTGCTCCGGCGGGTGCTGCCGTCGGCCGGGATCATCCAGGCCTGGGGCGACCTCAACGACCCGCGGCAACAGGGCCGGACCATCGTGGACAGCCTGATGAACACACCCCTGCTGTTCTGGGCCAGCCGGACCAGCGGAGACCCGAAGTATGCGGCCGCGGCCCGGCGGCACCTCGCCCAGGTGCGCGACCACCTACTGCGCGACGACGACACCACCTATCACACGTTCTACTGGGATCCGGTCAGTGGCGAGCCGCTGCGCGGGGAGACCGAGCAGGGCAGCGGTGACGAGTCGTGCTGGGCCCGCGGGCAGGCGTGGGGGATCTACGGATTCACGCTCAACCACCAGTACACCGGGGATCCGACACTGCTGGCCGCCGCGACCCGGTGCGCCGACTACTTCCTCGCGCATCTGCCGGACGACGGGGTGGCGCACTGGGATCTGGTCTTCTCGGCCTCTCCCGGCACGGAGGAGGAGCGGGACAGTTCGGCGGCGGCCATCGCCGTCAACGGGCTGCTGGAACTCGCTCCGTTGGTCGCGCCCGCGCTCGGCGAACGGTATCGGGACGCGGCCCTGCGCATTCTGGCGTCATTGATCGACGGCTATTCGACGGCGCGGCGGCCGGATTCCAATGCGCTACTGCTGCACGGTGTCTACGACAAACCCAAGAACGTCGGGGTGGACGAGGGGAATCTGTGGGGAGACTACTTCTACATGGAGGCTCTCGCTCGTGTCACCCGGCCCGGCTGGAAACACCCCTGGTAAGGAGCATCATCGATGGACTACAAGTTTCACACCAACATCCCTTGTGACGAGGGGATCAACTCGCTGCCGTTCAATCCCTGTTCGCTGCTCGATTTCCAGCTTCTTCGCCTGGCCGCGGGGGAGTCGTGGTCGGGCAGTTCGGGGGACCGTGAGATCCTGGCGGTGATTCTGGGCGGGACTGCTGACTTCGCCATCGGTGGGGTCGAATTCGAGGCGGTCGGCGGGCGGGCGGACGTCTTCTCCGGGAAGCCCCACTCGGTCTACATCCCGATCGACTCGGAGATCTCGGTCACGGCGGTGTCGGATGTGGAGATCGCGCTGCCGAGCGCGCCCAGTGACCTGGACGCCGAGCCCTATGTGATCGCCCCGGATCAGGTGGCGGCGGGGCGCTGGGGCGGGGCCAACTTCGGCCGGAACTACCACCAGATCCTGACCGAGATCGCCCAGCCCGACCTGCCGGCCCGGCGGTTGATCGTGGGGGAGACGTTCACGCCGTCCGGGAACTGGAGCACCTACCCGCCGCACCGCCACAAGACGGACAATCTGCCGGCCGAGGCGGCGCACGAGGAGATGTACTACTTCCGGGTCGCGCCGAAGGGCGGCTTCGGGATCTGCCGGCTCTACACGGACGAGGGCTACGAGGAGAACTTCACCGTCCGGGACCACGGCATGCACATGATGCCCGAGGGTTACCACACCGTGGTCAGCGCGCCCGGCTACACCACCTACTACCTGTGGTTCCTGGCCGGCACCCAGCGTACCCAGGGCGCCCACGAGGACACCGAACTCAAGTGGGTCGGCCAGACCGTGCCGACGCTCCGCGGCCTGGGACTCTGATGGTCGACTTCCGCCTGGACGGCCGGACGGCCCTGGTCACCGGCGGCAACCGGGGCCTCGGCAAGGCGTGTTCGGAGGCCCTGGCCGAGGCCGGCGCGACGGTCATCGCTGTCGGCAGCAAGGAACTCGACCTGGCCACCGACGATCTGCGCGGTTATGTGGACGGACTGGATCGACTGGACATCCTGGTCAACAATGCCGGGATCATCCGTCGCGCCGACGCCGTCGACATGACCGACGCCGACTGGGACGACGTGTTGACCGTCAACCTCGACGCGGCGTTCAAGCTCAGCCAGGCGGCCGGCCGGCGGATGCTCGCCCAGGGCTCCGGGAAGATCATCAACATCGCGTCGATGCTGTCCTTCCAGGGTGGTGTCCGGGTGCCCGCCTACACCGCCAGCAAACACGCCATCCTCGGCCTGACCAGGGCGCTCGCCAACGAGTGGGCCGGGCGGGGTGTGAACGTGAACGCGATCGCCCCCGGTTACATGGCGACCGACAACACCACAGCGCTGCGCGAGGACCCGGTCCGGTCGGCGGCGATCCTGGACCGGATCCCGGCCGGCCGCTGGGGTGAGGCCGACGACCTGAAGGGTTCCGTCGTCTTCCTCGCCTCGGACGCCGCCCGGTACGTGCACGGCGCGGTGCTCCCGGTCGACGGGGGCTGGCTGGCTCGTTGACCGGTTGTTTGTCGGGATGCAGAACTCGTCGGTCAAGATCGGGTCATGCATCCCGACACGCGTGCCGTCCACGCCCCACTACCCGCCCTGACCAGCACACCGCTCGCCCCGCCGCTCTACCAGACGTCGTCGTTCGCCTTCGACGACCCGGCCGGTCTCGCCGACGGGCTGAACCATCCGGACCGTGGGTATGCGTACTCCCGCTTCACCAATCCGACGGTCCGGGCCCTGGAGGAGTCGGTCACCGCCCTGGAGGGTGGTGCGGCAGCCATCGCCACCGCCTCCGGAATGGGCGCGATCTCCCTGCTCCTGCACGGTCTGCTGCGCGCCGGCGACCATGTGATCGCCCAGCACACCCTCTACGGCGGAACCCACGCCAAGCTGCGTGACCTGGCCGATCGCTACGACATCGGTGTCACCTTCGTGACCGGCCACGACCCGGACGAGGTGCGGCAGGCGATCACGCCGCGGACCCGGATCCTCTACCTGGAGACCATCGCCAACCCGACCGGGCACTCCAGCGACCTGCCGGTGCTCGCCCCGATCGCGAAGGCCACCGGGGTGCTGACGATCGTCGACAACACGTTCGCCACCCCGCTGCTGTGCCGTCCGATCGAACACGGCGCCGACGTGGTCGTCCACTCGGTCACCAAGTTCCTCGGCGGGCACAGCGACGTGACCGGCGGCATCGCGGTCTTCGCCGCTGACGCCCTGTACCAGCAGGTGTGGGAGCACGCGGTCGAGTTCGGATCGGTGCCCGACCCGTTCGCCGCCTGGCTCACCCTGCGCGGCATCCAGACCCTGCCGCTGCGGGTGGAGCGGCATGTCGCCAACGTCGCCCGCGTCGCGGGTTTCCTGGCCGGCCATCCGGCGGTCGAGCGGGTGCTGTGGACCGGGTCGCCGGACCACGACAGCCATGCGGTCGCGACCTCTTACATCGCCGGGTTCCCGGCGCCCTTCTGTTTCGATCTCGCCGGCGGGTTCGCGGCGGGCCTGCATTTCCAGCGTTCGGTACGGGTGATCAAGCTCGCCGCCTCCCTCGGTGGCACCCAGTCCCTGATCCTGCACCCGGCCAGTTCCACCCACCGTCAGCTGGACGAGCAGCAGCTGGCGGCGGCGTCGATCGGTCCCGGCACGATCCGGATCGCTGTCGGCATCGAGCACCCGGACGATCTGATCGCCGACCTGAGCGTCGCCCTGGCACTGCCCACGGCATAGACCCCTAGCTTTGCACCTAGTGCAACGATGCACTTAGTGTAGAGACGTGACGACCCCTCTGGACCGTCGATCCGCCCTCAAGGCGCGGCATCGGCAGGCCATTCTCGACGCTGCTGAAACCCTGATCGGAGACGGTGTCCGGTTCAGCGTCGACCAGCTCGCCGACCGGGCCGACGTCTCCCGGCGGACCATCTTCAACCACTTCGCCTCCGTCGACGACGTGGTCACCACGGTCTGCACCGAGATGCTCGGCCCGGTCATCCGCAGCTTCCGCGACACCTTCACCGCGGGCGGCCGTCCCTCGATGCTCGACGACATCGCCGAGGCGCTCCGGGCCACCGACATCCCCGGCATCATCAACCTCATCTGGCACGCCCTCGGCGGCTTCACCCCCGACGACCCGCGACCCAACCAGATCTTCCTCGCCACCTTCTCCCGGACCTCCGAGGAGATGGCCCGGGAACTGACCGCCCGCTACCCCGACGTGGACCCGTTCGACGCCGCGATCCTGGTCAGCTCCCTGATGAACGGCGTCGTCGTGGTCGCCCGGCACTGGATCGAAGCCACCGAGGCGGCCACCGACGACAAGTCCCGCGAGCTCTGGAAACACCTGCTCGATCGCATGATCCACAACGTCCGCACCGGCTACTAGAAGGAATCACATGGCCGAGCTTCTCTACCGTCTGGGCAGGTTCTGCGCCCGGCGTGCCAAGGCCGTCCTGGCCACCTGGCTCGTGGTCCTGGGTCTCGCCGTCACCGGCTACTTCGTCGCCCGCGGCGAACTGTCCCCGGTCGTCGACATCCCCGGCACCGAGACCCAGAAGGTCAGCGACCGGCTCGGCGAACGGCTGCCGGTCGCGGCCGGTGGCAACGG
>DATMVU010000615.1:0-11626 GCA_035562875.1 Actinoplanes sp.
GGGGTCATGGCGGTGCGGCGGCGGAACTCACGGGTGAAGTGCGGCTGGTCGGCATAGCCGCAGGTGAAACCGATCAGGCCGAGCGGCAGCGGCCCGGCGCGCAACAGGGTGGCCGCGGCGTCGGCGCGGACCGCGGCGAGCAACCCGGTGAAACCGTCCGGGTGCAGTCGCCGTTGCAGGGTGCGAGCGGGCACGCCGACGGCCCCGGCGAGATCCCGCAAGGTCCACCGGCGGGCCGGGTCAGCGGCGAGGAGACGGCGGGCGGCATCCGCGGAGGGAGGCTCGCCGGACGGCTTCTTCTCCCATGCTGACCAGGTGAAAAACCAGTGGGCGAGGTCGCCGGACGGCTCCTGGAACACGCCGTCGCGATAAACCGGATGCCCGCCGGCGGTAACGGTCAGCCCCAGCGCCCCGGTCTCCACCAGCAAGCCGGTGAGCAGGCCGAGGATCAGCGCGTTCTCGCCGGGTTGCGGGGGTGCGCCGGGCGGCCCGCGGTGGTCGGCCCACAGACGATCGACACCTGTTTGCGGTACGACCACCCGATGCCGTGAGTGGGCGAACCGTTCCAGCCGGGTCCACCGTTCGAACAGGTCGGCCGGGCCGCTCGCCGCGCACAGGGCGGTGAGTAGTGGCCCGGCCGGTTCCCGGATGACCGCCGCACCAGCCCGCATCAGGGCGAGAGGGCGGTGCCCGGCCAGCAGTTCCCGTTTGGCGGCCAGCGGCACCCGGGCGTCTCCGGCCGGCACCGGTCCGGCGGTCAGGACCCGCCGGACCGCCTCGACCAGCACTCCACTGGCGAAATCGTCGTCCACGGATGCCACGCTAGAAGCTCCGCCCATGCCGGGTCTTGAACGATCACGCCACGTCAGGCGGTGACCTCGAAGGTGGTGGTGAGGTCGGCGGTGCTGCTACCGCCCACCCAGACGTCGAAGGTGGACGGCTCGACGATCTGGTCACGGTGGATCGGGTGCCAGTAGCGGCGCTGGTCCGGGCCGACGGTGAACGACACCGTGACGGTTCCGCGGGCGGGGATGACGACCCGCTGGAAACCCTTCAGCTCCCGGGCCGGGCGGGTGGCGCTGCCGTACCGCTGGTGCAGGTAGAGCTGCACCACCTCGGGCACCGCACGGTCGGCGTCGTTGCTGACCTGGACGGTGACCGTCACGGTGCCGTCCAGGTCGACGGTGGCCCGGTCGGCGCTCAGGTCGTGGTAGCGGATCCGGCCGTACGTCAATCCGTGCCCGAAGGGGTAGAGCGGGGTGCTCTCCTCGTTCCAGTAGCGGCGGCCCTGGTTGTCCGGGTCGTGCGAGCGGGTGTGCGAGTAGATCATCGGGAGCTGCCCGATGCTGCGGGGCCAGGTGAACGGCAGTCGCCCGCCCGGCGAGACGGCGCCGAAGAGCAGGTCGGCGACGGCGTTCCCGCCCTGGGTGCCGGGGTACCAGATGTCCAGGATGGCCGGCACGTGCTCGGCGGCCCAGCGCAGGTCGAGCGGCCGGCCGTTCATGATCAGCGCGACGGTCGGGGTGCCGGTGGCGACCACCGCCTGCAACAGTTCGAGCTGCCGGCCGGGCAGGTCGAGCGAGGATCGGGACGCGGTCTCGCCGACCATGTTCTGCCACTCGCCGACCACCACGACGGCGACGTCAGCGGCCGCCGCGACCGCCACCGCCTGCTCGAACGCGGTGTCCGGTTCGAAGCCGTCCGGGTCGGCCTGCACGTTGCTGCCGTCGCCGTCGAACATGGACGGGACCAGGCGCTGCACCACCGGTACGCCGACCGCGTGGTCGACCCGGGCCCGGTCCCCGACGGCCTGCCGGATGCCGTCCAGCACGGTGACCGTCTCACCGAGGTCGGCGTCGAACACCCACGGGCCGAGGGTGTCGCGTTTCGAGTCGGCGAGCGGCCCGAGCACCGCGATCGACGCGATCGCCGCCGGGTCCAGGGGCAGCAGGTCACCCTCGTTGCGGAGCAGGACGGCCGAGCGCCGGGCGGCCTCCCGCGCGACGTCACGGTGGGCCGGGTCGGCGAGGATCTCGCGGGACCGGTCCTCGTCGGCGTACGGGTCGTCGAAGAGCCCGAGCCGGGCCTTGGCCTCCAGGATGCGGCGCACCCCGGTGTCCAGGGCGGCCGGGTCGGCGACCTCCGGCAGGTGGTCGTTGGCCGGGTCCTCGCTGCACATCTCCATGTCGACACCGGCGGCCAGGGCGCGGGCGGCGGCATCCGGCAGGTCCCTGGCGAAACCGTGCACGACCAGGCTGCGGACCGCGTTGGCATCGGTGACCACGAACCCGTCGAAGCCCCAGGTGTCCCGCAGCACCTCGGTGAACAGCCAGTGGCTGGCGGTGGCGGGCACCCCGTTGAGACTCATGTAGGCGGTCATGATGTTGCCGGCCCCGGCTTCGACGGCGGCCCGGAACGGCGGGAAGTAGACGTTCCACAGCTCGTAGTCGGAGAGGTTGACCTCGTCGTAGTCACGGCCGCCGAGGGATGCCCCGTACCCGCCGAAGTGTTTGGGCCCGGCGATGATGCCGGCGCTCTGGAATCCGCGGACCTGGGCGGCGGCGACCGCGGCACCGAGCACCGGGTCCTCGCCGGCGCCTTCGATGATCCGGCCCCAGCGCGGGTCCCGGGCGATGTCCAGCATCGGGGCGAAGGTCCAGTGGATGCCGACCGCCCGGGCCTCCCGGCCGGCGACCGCCTGGCCGCGTTCGATGATCTCCGGGTCCCAGGAGGCGGCCATCGCGATCGGCACCGGGAGGATGGTGCGCAGTCCGTGGATGACGTCGTAGGCGATCAGCGCCGGGATGCCGTGCGGGCTGCCCTCGATGGCGAGGCGCTGCAGCCGGTTGATCTCGGCCGGGTCGTGGACGAACAGCAGCGACCCGGCCCCGCCCCGGGCCAGGGCCGCCTCCACCGCCTGGGGCTGTTGATCCTTGCCGGGTGGTGCCGAGAAGTAGAAGTACTGGACCCGCTGGCCCGCCTTCTCGGCAGCCGTCATCGTCTCCAGCAGTTCGTCGACCCGCTTGTCGCTCATCGCCTCACGCTACGGGTGGGAGCGCTCTCATCGCCAGTGATCTACGCGCTGTGCGCCATGTCCGCCAGCCGCACCGGCCGGAGCAGCGGCCGACCGGCGGCCAGCCGCTCCAACTCGTCCAGCGCCCCGTCGGCCATCCGCTGCGCCTCACCGTCCAGGGATCCGGCGATGTGCGGGGTGAGCATCACGTTCGGCAGGTCGTAGAGGACCGAGTCGGCGGGCAGCGGCTCCGGGTCGGTCACGTCCAGGATCGCGGTGAGCCGGCCGGACGCGCATTCGGCGGTGAGCGCCGCGGTGTCGATCAGGCTGCCCCGGGCCGTGTTGATCACGCAGCACCGGTCCGGCAGCCGGGCCAGCCGGGCCGCCGAGATCAGGTGCCGGGTGCTGGGCAGTTCCGGGGCGTGGATGGACAGCACGTCCAGTCGCGGCAGCATCTCGTCCAGGTCGGCGAGCCGGGCCCCGGCCGCGGCCACCTCCGCCGCGCCGACGATCGGGTCGGCGACCAGGCAGGTGACGTCGCGCAGGGTCCGGGTGACCAGGCCGGCCACCCGGCGGCCGATCCGGGAGAAACCGACCAGCCCGACGGTCAGCCCGGTGGTGCTGCGGGCACCCCACCCGGCCCGGTACGCCGCCCAGTCGTCCCGGTGCCGGCGGGCCTCGGCGGCCAGGAACGGCGCCTTCTTGCCGGCCATCAGGATCGCGCCGAGGGTGAAGTCGGCGACCGGGTCGGCGTTGAGGTCGGCACTGGTGGAGACGGTGATGCCGTGCTCCCAGAGGGCCGGCCCGATCAGGTCCCGGACGCTGCCGGCACAGTGCAGCACGGTCCGCAGCCGCGGCATCCGGGCCAGGGCCGTCCCGTCCAGCGGCGGGGCGCCCCAGCCGGTGAGCAGCACCTCCACGTCACGCAGCCGGTCGTCGAGGCCCGGCGCCCGCCAGGACGGCACCCAGACCGGGTCGGGCACCGTCGCGAGGCGGCGCAGCCGGTCGATGCGCGGCTGGTCGAACTGCTGTTCCCAGGACGGCCGGTCCATCAGGGCCAGGGCGGTCACCATCGGTTCTCCCGGAGGGTCGTGGCCGGATACGGGCGGTGCACGCCGCGCGGCTGGTAGCCGAGGGCGCCGGACTCCCCGGCCAGGTCGGCCAGGTACCAGATGATGGCCAGCCACATCTCGGTGCCCTGCAGCCCCGGATCGGCACCGGCGAACCCGAACCCGGCACCGTCCCGGTAGTGCCCGAGCGCGTCGGCCAGCAGGCGCCGGGCCAGGGCGGTCACCTCCTCGGCCCGGTAGCCGGTAGCGCTGGTCAGCCACAGCGGGTGGGCCACGTCCAGGACGTTGCAGGCGTTCTGTCGTTCGGGCCGGAACCAGCGGGGGTCACGGGCGTGCGCCAGCACCGTGTCGATCACCCGTTCCGGGTAGGGCACGGGCACCCCGAACTGGGCGTACGTGCCCCGGGTGGCCCGGTAGTAGCCGTTCACCGTCTGCAGCGGATCACTGCTGCCCCACATGCCGGTCCGCGGATCCACCCGGGTCGTCAGCCAGCCGAACAGGGCCTCGGCCTGCCCCGGACTCCGCTCGAAATGCAGGGCGGTGCCGGCGATGTCCACCCAGTGCCCGGCGCCCCAGGCGTTCTCCGCCCACGGCTGGCCGTCCAGCAGCCGGACGAGCCGCGCGGGGCCGGCGTCCGCGATCGCCCGGATCGGATGCGGGAAGGCGCTGCCCAGGATCTTCAAGGCATAACCCGCACTGAGTACGTGGTAACCGAAGTGATGATCGAACAGCTCGGGATGGTCCGGCTCGACGGTTCTCCCGAGCTCCGGGAGCAGCCCGGTGACCGGGTCCTGCCAGTCCCGCAGCCGCTGGATCTGCGATTCGGCCGGAAGCTGTGGTGGTGCGGTCCCGAGGAGCAGGTCGGCGATCTCGATGGCGTCACACTGGGCCCGTACCGTGGGAGTTGTTCCGGGCTTGTCGTGGAACAGACCGGTGTCCGGATCGAAACACCGGTCCAGGATCGCCACCGCCTGCTCGCGGGCCCGGTCGGCGAACACGGTGAGGTCGCTCTCGACCGGGACCGGGACCCGCCAGCGCAGCAGCTTGGCCGGGTTGCCGCCGACGATCGCGCCGGCCGGCACGTCCTTGGTGACCACCGCCCCGGCGGCGATCACCGACTTGTCCCCGATCCGGACGCCGTCCAGGATCACCGCGTGCGAGCCGATCCACACGTCGTCACCGACGGTGATGCCCTTGACGGTCAGCGGCTGCCGGAACACCTCCACGTCCGGGTCGCTCATCGTGTGGTTGAACCCGAGGATCGAGGTGTGCGCCCCGACCCGGACCGCGGAACCGAAGGTGACGGTCCCGCGGACCACGGTGTACGGGTTGATCGTGCAGTCCCGGCCGGTGGTCAGTTCCCCGGTCAGGTAGGCACCGGCGGCGATGTAACCGCGGTCGCCGAGTTCCAGGTAGTCGTTCGCCACCGACGCGAGTTCGGAGACGAAGGCCCGCTCGCCCAGCCGGTATCCGCGCTGCTCGGTCAGGGTCTGCTGCCACTCCTGCTGTGCTTGCCGCTCGGGTGGCCCGGCCCGGTCCCAGAACTGCCAGGCGGAGAAGTTCAGATCCCTGGCCTGATCGGACACGATCACACTCCTTCGAACAGTTTCCGAAATGCTCTCATCGTGACCGTTCACCCCATCGACGACAATCGAGTCGATCACATTCCACCGAGGTTAGGACTCGATCGCATGGTGCATTTCGCAGCGGAACCGGGCGACTACGACGTAACCGTCGAACTGGGCAGCCCCGATCGGCCCGCCTCCACCGGGGCGACCGTCGAGGCCCGGCGGGTGATGGTGACCCCGATCGCCACAGCGGCCGGGGAGGTCGTCCGGCGGCGGTTCGCGGTCAACCTGCGCAACCCGAAAGGCCAACCGGTGTGGGCGGGCTCCCCGGACTCCACCGGTCTGGACCTGGTCTTCACCGGGACCGCCCCGCACGGCCGGTTGATCAGCGTGGAACCCGTTCCCGAGGGCCGGCCGAGGATCCTCCTCGCCGGCGACTCCACCGTCTGCGACCAGCACAACGATCCGTTCACCGGCTGGGGGCAGATGATCCCGCAGTACCTGCCGCCGGAGATCGTGGTGGCCAACTACGCCGACTCCGGGAAGGGCTCGCGGACGTTCCAGGAGGATCCGCGGCTGTTCGCGGCGCTGCTCGCCGCTACCCGGCCGGGCGACGCGGTGCTGATCCAGTTCGGTCACAACGACAAGACCACCACCGCCGCGGACTTCCGCGCCGACCTGACTGCCATGATCACTGCGGTACGGGACCGGGGTGGCCGGCCGATTCTGATCAGTCCACCGGTACGCCGGGAGTTCGGACCGGACGGACGGCTCACCCCGTACGCCAGGCATGTGAACTCCGTCGGCGCCGACCTGCCCGCCCTGCTGCGGCAGATCGCCGACGCCGCGAACGTCCCCTTCGCCGACCTCACCGCCGCAACCGCCGACCTGGTGGAGATGCTGGGCCCGGAGGACGCCAAGCCGATCTACCTGACCCGCGAGCACGACGACGACACCCACTTCAGTGCGGCCGGCGCCGACCGCATCGCCCGTCTAGTCCTGTCCGTGCTCCGGCCCGAGCTCACCTCGATCACGAGCCGGCACCCGGCCTGACCTCTTCCCGGCCTCTCCCCGACCGCGATTCGTCACCCGGCCTGAACCGGGACGTGGGCGCTGCGGCGGGCGGCCCACACGATCAGGATCGCGCAGAGGGCGGTCAGGGCCAGCGTCGCCGTGGTGACCGCATGCTCGAAGGTGTGTGCGGAAGCCGCGGTGGCGCCCACCGCGACCAGTGAACCACCGAGGGCGGCGGCCACGACCGTGCCGGTCACCGCCATGCCGACACTGCTCGCCACCTCCTGGCTGGTGTCGCTCATCGCTGCGCCGATGGTGGTCTGGTCCTCGGGCAGGCCGCGCATCACGGTGACTCCGGCGATGGTGGCGACGACCCGCATCCCGGCGGCGGTGAGGGCCAGGGCGACAGCGATCCACACGTACCCCAGGTGGCCGAGGACCCCGTAGATCAGCAGGCCGGCCAGGAACGACATGGCGCCGGCGACAGCGGCCCGGTGGGTGCCGAGCCGGTCGACGAACCGCTCCACGAACGGGCCGACGGCGAGCAGCACCACCACCTGCGGCAGGTTGCCGAGGGCGGCCTGGGCCGGGGACCAGCCCCAGACGAGCTGCAGTTGCAGGGTGACGGTGAACCCGATGACCGCCATGCCGAGGCCGAGCGCCGCCTCGTAGGCCAGGCTGGCCGACACGGCCGGGCGCTTGAGCAGGGCGAAGTCGAACATCGGGTGGGCGGTGCGGCGTTCCCGGACGACAAACGCGACGGCGGCCAGGATCGCGCCGGCGCCCGCCGCCCACGGGCGGATGCTGCCCCAGCCGTCCTCGACGGCAAGGGTCGCGGTCCACAGGGCGAGGATGATGGTGGTGGTGCCGAGCAGGGCGCCGGGCAGGTCCAGCGGTGACCTGTTGCGCTTGGCCGGGTCGTCGGCGGGGATGCCGAAGCGGATGCAGGCGATGGCCAGCAGCGCGATCGGCACGTTCATCACCAGCAGGGTCTGCCACGGGGCGATCTGCAGGACCAGGCCGCCGACGGTGGGGCCGATCGCCATGCCGATCAGGCCGACGGTGGCGATCAGCGAGGTGGCCCGCATCAGCAGGTTCTCCTGGTCGAACAGCCGGAAGCAGAGGGCCATCGTGCCGGGGGCGGTCATCGCCGCGGTGACACCGATCGCGACGCGGACCGCGATCAGCTGGCCGGGCGTGGTCACGAACAGGACGGCGAAGTTGGTGAGCGCGAACAGGATCAGGCCGATCAACATGACCTTGCGGGTGCCGTACCGGTCGGCGATCGCACCGAACGCGACCATCAGGCCGCCGAACAGCAGCGAGTAGCCCGAGGTGATCCACTGCAGGGCGGTGGTGGAGGCGTGCAGCTCCCGGGCGATGGTCGGCAGCGCCACGTTGAGCACCGAGTTGTCGAGCATCTCGACCAGGAAGACGACGGACAGGCCGAGGATGGCGGGCCAGACGGCTCGCAGTGAGGTGGCCGGCGGTTTGTCCCGCACGTCCTCCAGTACGCCGACGCTCATCGCTACCCCTTTCTGGAATGACATTCCATAACCGGACCGAGTATGGAATGACGTTCCAGAACATGTCAAGATGGGGGCATGCCACCAACCAGGGCCCGGGGCCGCCTCTCCCGCGACGTGGTCGTCAGCGCCGCCGTCGAGCTGCTCGACGAACACGGCGAACGAGGACTGACCTTCAAACTGCTCACCGAACGCCTCCGGACCGGCGCCGGCGCGGTGTACTGGCACGTGGCGAACAAGGACGAACTCGTCCGGATGGCCACCGACCAGGTGATCGGCAGCGTCGTGGCCGGGCTGGGCGACGAGCCCGGCGCCGGTGCGGAGCAACGGATCCGCACCCTGGCACTGGCCGTCTACGACACCCTCGACCGGCACACCTGGGCCGCGTCGCACGTCGTCGCGGCCCACGGCATGCCGCACACCATGCGCCTGCTGGAGCGCATCGGCGGCCTGGTCGCCGCGACCGGCCTCCCCGAGGACCGGCACTTCGCGGTGGCCACCGCGATCTTCCTCTATCTGACCAGCGTCACCGCCCAGGACGCCGGGCGGGCGATCACCGCCGGGCCGGACGCCAGCCGGGACGACCTGCTGCAGCAGGAGGCCGAGCGGTGGGCGGCGCTCGACCCGGCGGAGTTCCCGTTCGTCACCCGGATCGCCCCCGACCTGGGCCGGCACGACGACCGCGACCAGTTCCGCACCGGCCTGGACCTGCTGCTGGACGGCCTGCGGGCGCAACGGGCGGACGGTTGAAGGCCGGCCCGCCCGACCAGCGTTCACTCGTGATGGCCGCTCGGGATGCGGTTCATCGAGGTGAGGCATGTGGATGCCGGTGTGACGCCGGATGATCAGTCCCGGGCTCCAGTAGGGTCCGGGGCGTGAGTGCGGAGATCTCGACAGCGAAACAGGCGGCCGATCACGAGCTGGTGCTCGGTTTCGGCCGGCTGCAGGGTGCGGCCAACCGCCTGGAATATCTGCTCGGCCGGGCTCTGGAGGAGGAGTGCGGGGTCAGTCACCTGATGTTCGAGGTGCTGCTGATCCTGGGCCGGACCGGCGGCGCGGGGCTACCCATGCGCAGCGTGGCCCAGGAGCAGGTGCTGACCACCGGTGGGGTGACCCGGCTGGTGGACCGGATGGCGGCGGCCGGGCTGGTGGAGCGTGCGGACGACCCCGACGACCGGCGCAGCCGCCTGGTGCGGCTCACCCCGCTGGGCGAGGAGACGGTGGTCCGTGCAGCCCGGCTGCACGTCGCCAACATCGAGCGCTACTTCGTCGCGCCGCTGCCCGCCGAGCACCGCGACCGGTTCCTGGAGGACCTGCGCATCCTCAGCCACTCGGCCCGCGACGAACTGCCCCGCCTGCGGTGACCGTGGTGAAGACTGAGCAGTCCCGGCTTCGGCTACCTCTACGGGAACGCGGAGGCGGGACGCGCCCTCGTGCTCGATGGTGACCGCCGTGACCGGGGTGTGCTCGCGCAGCGCGTCCAGGAACCGGATCCGGTCCCACCGGGCCTAGTGAAGATCAGCACCGCGATCACCGCCGCCAGGATGCTGACGGGCGCGTCGGCGCCACCCGCAGGGCGCGGCCGAGCCGGCTCAGGGGAGGCTGATGGTGACGAGGGTGGTCGAGGGTGTCGAGGGGACGAAGACCAGGCCCGTCCCGGGGGCGGACTGGGCGACCATCCACAGGTCGTCCGGATCGACCACGCCGATGACGGGGTAGCCGCCGGTGGTGGGGTGGTCGGTCAGGAAGATGATGGGCTGGCCGTTCGCCGGGATCTGGACTGCGCCCAGCACCATGCCCTCACTCTGCATGCCGGCCTCGCGGCCGGACCGGACCGGCGGACCTGAGATTCGGACCCCTACCCGGTTGCTGGCTGCGGTCACCTCGTACCGGGAATGGAAGATGTTCCCGGGGAACCAGGAGTGCTGCGGGCCCGGGGACAGACGCACACGGATGGTCGACGGCAGGTGGGCTCGGGGGGCCACATCGACGGAGGAGGGGCTTTCCCGGTACGGGCCGATGGGCAGTTCCGTGCCGGGCCTCAGCAGGGGTGGGCCGAGGCCGCTCAGAGTGTCGGTCGATCGGCTGTTCAGGACCGGAGGGCAGGTGATGCCACCGGCCACCGCCAGGTAGGTGCGGAGGCCGTTGCGGGCCGGGCCGATGGAGAGCACCGAGCCGGCGGGGACGAACTGGGGCGCCTGCCAGGTTCCGGGACGGTCGCCGACGCGGACGGGACAGGCCGCTCCGGTCACCGCCACCCAGCGGGCGTCACTGAACCGGACGTCGATCCCCAGGACGGTGGTCTCGATGCCGGCCGCGTCCGGTGGGTTGCCGATCAGGCGGTTCGCCAGGGTGAGGCTGGCGCTGTCGGCGGCGCCGGAGCGCGGGACGCCCAGGTGCGCGAATCCGGGACGGCCCAGGTCCTGGACCGTACTGACCAGGCCGGATCGAAGAACCAGCACGGTGCCGGCGGATGTCATCGGACGGCTGTGAAACGGACGTGGAGGCCGGGGCGTAGCAGGGACGGCTGGGGGCGTTCGAGGTTCCAGAGTTCGGCGGTGGTTCGGCCGAGCAGTCGCCAGCCGCCGGGGGACGGCTGTGGGTAGACGCCGGTGTACTGCTCGGCGATGGCCACCGATCCGGCCGGCACCTCGGTGCGCGGGTTGGGCAGGCGGGGCATCCGCAGGGGCGGGGGAAGTTCGTCGATGTAGGCGAAGCCGGGTGCGAAACCGCAGAAGGCCACCCTCATCGGGGTACGGGTGTGCAGGTCGATCACGGTGGGGACGTCGAGGCCGGCTTCCCGGGCCACCTCGGCCAGGTCGGGGCCGTCGTAGATCACCGGGATCTCGACCGTCTCGGCCGCGGCCACCGGCCCGGGCGTGGGGCGCTGCCACGATTGGAGGATCGGGCGTAACGCCGGGAGCAGGCGGTCGAGACTGCTGCCGTCGAGCAGGACCGTGCGGGCGCCGGGCACCACATCGACGACTCCGGGAAGCCGGGCGGCCCGCAGATGTTCGGCCAGGGACGCGGCGAGTTCCGCGGGCGCCTCGATGAGGCAGGCGGCCCGCCCGGCCGGGCGCAGGAGAAGAGCAGCCGGCCCGGAGACCGGGCCGGGCTGTCCGTCGGGAGGGGCGGCCGTCACGCTCTACAAACTACCCGGCGCCCTGGGTCGCGTCCTTGTGCACGTGGACGCCTGCGGCCAGCTCGACCATCTGGTCACCGGTCATGCCCAGGAGACTTCTGCCTGATCGCTGCGGGTGCGCATGTCGAGCCCTCGCTCCGGTGCTCTGCCAACCTCGCCCTCGTGCCCACTGAACTCACCCTCGTGCCCACTGGGCTTGGATCTTGGTGGATCGGCCACCGATTTCGGTGGCCGATCCACCAAGATCCAGGGTGGTCAGGGCGGGACTGCCGATCTTGGTCGAGCACCCACCG
>DATMVU010000616.1:0-5273 GCA_035562875.1 Actinoplanes sp.
GGAACAGCCGTCGACCGAGCAGCCGGTCGAGGCCGAGGCCCCGGCGCCGCAGACCGGTGGCGGTGCGGCCGAGGGCACCGAGGTGAAGCTGCCCGCCCTGGGCGAGAGCGTCACCGAGGGCACCATCACCCGCTGGCTGAAGGCCGTCGGCGACACCGTCGAGGCGGACGAGCCGCTGGTCGAGGTCTCCACCGACAAGGTCGACACCGAGCTGCCGTCGCCGGTCGCCGGCACCCTGCTGGAGATCAAGATCGGCGAGGACGAGACCGCTGAGGTCGGTGCCGTCCTGGCCATCGTCGGCACCCCGTCCGCTGCCCCGGCCGCCGCACCGGCTCCGGCCGCTGCTCCGGCTCCGGCCGCCGCGCCGGAGAAGAAGCCGGAGCCCGCCCCGGCTCCCCAGCAGGCCGCCGCACCGAAGGCCGAGAGCACCCCGGCTCCCGCGCCCAAGATCGAGAGTGCCCCGGCCCCGCAGATCCCGCAGGCCACCGAGACCGCGAAGCCGGCCCCGGCCGCCGTCGCGGCCAACGGTGCCGGTGACGCCGGTTACGTCACGCCGCTGGTCCGCAAGCTGGCCGCCGAGAAGGGCGTGGACCTGGCCGGCCTGACCGGCACCGGCGTGGGTGGCCGGATCCGCAAGCAGGACGTCATCGACGCCGCGGAGAAGGCTGCCGCCGCCGCGGCGAAGCCCGCTCCGGTCGAGGAGAAGGCCGCCCCGGCGCAGCAGGCCGCGCCGAAGGCCAAGCCGGAGCCGAGCCCGTTGCGGGGCCGCACCGAGAAGCTGACCCGGATCCGCGCGACCATCGCCCGCCGCATGGTGGAGTCGCTGCAGGTCTCGGCCCAGCTCACCACGGTGGTCGAGGTGGACGTCACCAAGATCGCCAACCTGCGGAACAAGGCGAAGGCCGCCTTCCAGGCCAAGCACGGCGTGAAGCTGACCTTCCTGCCGTTCTTCTCCCTGGCCACGGTCGAGGCGCTGCAGCAGCACCCGGTGGTCAACTCCTCGATCGACGTCGAGGCGGGCACCGTGACGTACCACGGCGCCGAGCACCTGGGCATCGCGGTGGACGCGCCGAAGGGCCTGGTCGTCCCGGTCATCAAGGACGCCGGTGACCTCAACCTGGCCGGTCTGTCCAAGCGGATCGCGGACCTCGCGGACCGCACCCGCAACAACAAGATCGGGCCGGACGAGATCGGTGGCGGCACCTTCACGCTGACCAACACCGGTAGCCGGGGTGCGCTCTTCGACACCCCGATCATCAACCAGCCGCAGGTCGGCATCCTCGGTCTCGGCGCTGTCGTCAAGCGCCCGGTGATCGTGAACGACCCGGAGCTGGGCGAGATCATCGCGCCGCGCTCGATGGTCTACCTGGCGCTCTCCTACGACCACCGGATCGTGGACGGCGCCGACGCGGCCCGCTTCCTGGGCACGCTGAAGGAGCGGCTGGAGGCCGGCAACTTCGAGGCCGACCTCGGCCTGTAAGGGTTCTGAAGGAGGGGCACGCCACTGCGGCGTGCCCCTCCTTCTGTTTTCAAATCATCCATTTCCGGGAAAGAATCTCCGTATGCGGATCGTCATGGCCGGTGCTTCCGGTTTCCTCGGCACCAGGCTCGCCGCCCGGCTGAGCCAGAGTGGTCACGAGATCGTCCGGCTGGTCCGGCGGCCCACCGACCGGGCCGGCGAGGCCACCTGGGATCCAGCGCAGGGCCGGCTGGACACCGAGGTGCTGGCCGGAGCCGGTGCTGTGATCAATCTCGCCGGGGCGAACATCAACGGCCGGCGGTGGACCACCGCCTACAAGCGGGTGCTGCGGTCCAGCCGGATCGACACCACCGACACGATCGCCCGCACCATCGGCCGGTTGCCGGAGGGCGAGCGGCCGCACACGCTGCTGCAGGGTTCCGGCGCCGGGTGGTACGGCGACACCGGCGAGCAGGAGACCACCGAGGAGGCCCCGGCCGGCAGCACGTTCCTGGCCGACCTGTGCCGGGTGTGGGAGGCCGCCGCCCGGCCCGCCGAGGACGCCGGCACCCGTGTCGTGCAGCTGCGCACCGCCCCGGTGGTCGGTGCCGACAGCGGCCTGCTGAAGCCGCTGTTGCCGCTGTTCAAGCTGGGTGGCGGTGCCAAACTCGGCGGTGGGCGGCAGTGGATGGCGTGGATCGCGGTGGCCGACTGGCTGGCCGCCACCGAGTTCCTGCTCGACCGGGAGGATCTGGCCGGCCCGGTCAACATGGTGTCGCCGCTGCCGGTGCGCAACGACGAGTTCACCAGCGACCTGGCCCGCGCGGTGCGCCGGCCCGCTCTGCTGGCGGTGCCGGGCCCGGTGCTGGACGTGGTGCTCGGCGAGATGGCCGGTGAGTTGCAGCGCAGCCAGCGGGTGCTGCCCGGGGTGCTGTCCGGTGCCGGCTTCGCCTTCGGGTACCCGCGGATGGCGGACGCGCTGGCCGTCGCGGTGCGCCCGGAAGCAGCCGTGAACTCTTAGGTTTACAGGCTTTCTTGCTACCCTCCCGCTGATGTCCGTCGCCGCCACCGCCCCCGCCTCGTCCGCCGACCCGCCTGCCGAGCCGACGCCACGCCGCGGCCGGCCCTGGCGAGCCCACCTGACCGTCGCCGTCCTGGCGCTCGGGATGGCCGTCTACGTGACGAACGGGCTCTGGCGGGATCCGTACAACCATGTGCTCTCCGACAACGTCGGGGACACCGCGTTCTTCGAGTGGCTGCTCGGTTACGGCGTCTACACGCTGGGGCACGGGTCGAACCCGTTCTTCACCGACCTGATGAACGCGCCGCTGGGGGTGAACCTGGCGGCGAACACCTCGATCTCGGTGTACACGATCCTGTTCTCGCCGCTCACCTACCTGGCCGGCCCACAGGTCAGTTACGTGACCATCCTCACCCTGAACCTGGCCGGGTCGGCGTTCGTCTGGTACCTGTTCCTGCGCCGCTGGCTGGTCCGCAGCCCCCTGGCGGCCGGTCTGGGCGGCATGTTCTGCGGGTTCGCGCCCGGTTTCATCTCGCACGCCAACGGCCATCTGAACTGGACGGCCGGCTGGGTGGCGCCGCTGGTGATCTGGCAGGTGCTGCGGTTGCGCCAGCCGGGCCGGTGGCTGCGCAACGGGCTGGTCCTCGGGCTGATGCTCGCGGCGTTCTTCACCATCGCCGCCGAGGGGTTGTTCTACACCGCGCTGGCCGCCGCCCTGTTCGTGGTGGTGTGGGCGCTGGCCGGGCCGGTACGGCAGGAGGCCAAGGCCGCGTTCGGCACGGTGCTGCGGGCGGTGGCGGTGGCCGCCGTGGTCGCCGGGACGCTGCTGGCGTACCCGCTGTACATGCACTTCGCCGGGCCGCAGGCGTTCTCCGGCACCGGCTACAACCAGCGGTACTTCGCCGAGGACGTGGCCGCCTACCTGTCGTTCCCGAGCCGGTCCCTGGCGGCGCTGTTCGGTCTCGGTTCCGACCTGGGACCGAACCGGACCGAGGAAACGAGCTTCTTCGGCGTACCGCTGGTGGTCCTGATGATCGTCATCGCGGTCCTGGTGTGGCGGCGGGCCGAGCCGGGGCGCAAGGCGACCCTGCGCGCGATCATGGTGGTCGGCGCGGTGTTCATGGTGCTGTCCTGGGGGCCCCGGTTCAACTGGATGGACTTCGAATGGCCGATCCCGCTGCCGTACGCGGCGCTGGCCCGGCTCCCGCTCTTCGACGCGGCGCTGCCGCTGCGGCTGGCGCTGATCGTCGCCGTGGTGTTCGGGATCCTGCTGGCGCTGGCCGCCCAGGAACTGCTGGACCGGCGGATCGAGTCGCCGAACCTGCGGACCGGCCTGACCGTCGGGATCGTGGCCGCCCTGCTGCCGATCTTCCCGCTGCCGGTGCGGCACCAGGAACGCGCGCCGGAACCCGACTTCATCGCCAACGGCACCTGGCAGCGATACGTTTCGGACAACGGGGTGCTGACCGCCCTGCCGTTCGCGTTGAACGTGCACGCTGACGGGCAGCGCTGGCAGGCGTACACGATGGCCCGGGGTGGTCCGCAGTTCCGCATTCCCGGCGGCTATTTCCTCGGCCCGATGACCACCGGCGAGGAGGGCCGCCAGCAGATGGGGCGGATCGGTGCCCCGCCGCTCGCCACCGACTGGCTGTTCACCCGCGCCGCCCTGTACGGCTATGTGACCCGGCTCTCCGACACCGACCGGGCGCAGGCCCGCTCCGACTTCGCCTACTGGGGTGTGGAGGCGGTGTTCCTGCCGGAACAGATCACCGGCAGCGATCACATGACGTTGTTCCGCAACGCCGTCGAGGTGACCGCGACCGAGTTGCTCGGCGCCCCGGAACAGGTGGACGACGTGCTGGTGTGGCGCATCCGACCGGGCGTGGATCCGGTCGACCGGGACTAGCGAGCACGGAGTTACGCTTCAGGCGTGACTTCCTCTGTTCTCACCGTCCTGCGCCCCGGCCTGGTCGACTACCTGGAGGCCTGGGAGGAGCAGAAGCGCCTGCACGAGGCGGTGGTGTCCGGTGACCAGCCGGACACCATCATGCTGCTGGAGCACCCCAGCGTCTTCACCGCGGGCAAGCGCACCGAACCGGCCGACCGCCCCTTCGACGGCACCCCGGTGGTCGACGTCGACCGCGGCGGCAAGATCACCTGGCATGGTCCCGGCCAGATCGTCGGCTACCCCATTCTGCGGCTGCCCGATCCGGTCGACGTGGTCGCCTACGTGCGCCGCACCGAGCGGCTGCTGATCGACGTCTGCGCCGAGTTCGGGGTGACCGCCGAGCGCATCAAGGGCCGCAGCGGCGCCTGGGTCCGCGGCACCGACGGCGCCCCCGACCGCAAGATCGCCCAGATCGGCATCCGGGTCGCCCGCAGCGTCACCCTGCACGGTTTCGCCCTGAACTGCGACTGCGACCTGTCCAACTTCGACCGCTTCGTGCCCTGCGGCATCCGGGACGCGGCAGTCACCTCACTGAGCGCCGAAACCGGCCGCCCGATCACGGTCGGCGACGTCCTGCCGGTCGTCGAACGGCACCTGACGACGCTGATCTGACGGAGCTCCACCTTCGCCCCCGGACGAACGGGAGCATGGTGCTCACTTTCGGTCACCCGATCGCTTGGACGATTCCGGCCTGCACCGGGATCCCCCCTTTCTTGATCATCGCGGTGGCCACCGTCGCTTACTTCCTCAACCCCTTTTCTGGTACGACCGACAGAACGGTCCCGCCCGGTCCCGCGAGGTTCCGCCGGGGCCGGGGTATCCCCACGACCGCCGGGCCGAATGCG
>DATMVU010000617.1:0-3603 GCA_035562875.1 Actinoplanes sp.
CCAGCAGGCGGTCGGTGGGTGCGGAGGGCGACGAGTCACTGTCGCCGAGGATTCCGGCCAGGGTCACCGGGTAGGCGGTACGGATCCCGCTGACCGCCCCCAGATCCGCCCGGCCACCCGGCCCGGTCAGGAAGATCAGCGTGTCACCGAGTCGCTGGGCACGGAGTCGCCGCAGAGTGGCGTCGAGATCACCCTCGCCGAGAGTGGCTTCGGTGAGCACGTCCAGGTGCGGGCCGCTGACCGTGGCGGTGACCAGGTGCAGGCTGATCGGCAGGTCCTCCCGGACAGCCGCGACGACGATCGACGCGGCAGCCTCGCAGGCGTCCTCGAAACTGTCGCCGTGGTGTGCGGTGGACCGGTCGTCGAGGAGGACCACGATCGTCGGTTCGGCAGTGTCGAGTTGTTCCCGGACCATCAGTTCGCCGACTTTGGCACTGCTGCGCCAGTGGATACGCCGGATCTCGTCACCGAGCACGTACTCCCGCAGGGTGTCGAAGGTGATCGTGCCCTGCGGCACCTTGTCGACGCTGCCGTCCAGGCTGCGGGTCAGCCCGGCGGGCACCGCGCGCAGCGGATGGACCTTCGGGTAGACGCGGACGACAGTGGTCCCGCCGTAACCGCGGGCCAGCGTGATCAGCCCGAGCGGGTCACGCCGGGTGACGTGCAGTGGCCCGATCGGCACGAGCCCGCGACGGTGAGTAGGCACCGGATAGCTCTCCACCGTGTCGTGACCGGCCCGGAGCCGCAGCAACGGCACGTCGACGGTGGTGGTGCCGCAACGGTCGGTGGCGACGAGGGTTGCCGCTCGTACCCGGCTGGTGTTACTGATCGTCAGGGTGACGTTCGCTGGCTCGCCCCGGGCGACCCGATCCGGATCGGCCACCCGGGTGACCCCGAGACTCGGGCGCCAGAACGCGAAAACCAGCGCCGCCAGCACCGCGACCCCGGCGGCGGCCCCGAGCAGGGCCAGGTCCGGGTAGCCGTACCGGAAACCGGCGACGAGCAGCAGGACCGCGCCCAGGATCAGCCCCACACCGCGGGCCGTCACCCGGCTGCGGTGACTCTCGGCGTGGCCTCGCACCGGGCTGCGGTGGCTTTCGGTACGGGCTGCCGCCGGGCTGCGGTCGCTTTCGGTACGGGCTGTCGCCGGGCTGCGGTCGCTCTCGGTGCGGGCTGTCGCCGGGCTGCGGTCGCTCTCGGTGCGGGCCAAGGGATCAGGCCGGGACGTGTTGTTGCTGGCCGGCGATCGGGACCGGAACCGAGCGCAGCGCGTCGGCCAGCACCTCGGTGGCTGTCGTCCCGCGCAACTGGGCGTCGGCAGAGAGCAGGACCCGGTGCGCGAACACCGGCTCGATCAGGTCCTTGAAGTCCTCCGGCAGCACGTAGCCACGGCCGTTGATCAGCGCGTACGCCGCGGCGGCCCGGGTCAGGGCGATCACCCCGCGAGGGCTGACACCGACCCGGACCTGCGGGTGGTTGCGGGTCGAGGCGGCCAGGCGGACGGCGTACGTGTAGAGCGGATCGGCGATGTGCACGGCCGCGACCATCCGGGTCATCTCGCCGATCATGTTCGTGTCGGTGACCGGGTCGAGACTGTCCGGGGACCGCATCGCCGCACCGCGCAGCACTTCGATCTCGACGTCCTCGGACGGGTAGCCGACCGACAGTTTCACCAGGAACCGGTCGAGCTGCGCCTCCGGCAGCCGGTAGGTGCCGTCCATCTCGACCGGGTTCTGAGTGGCGACGACCAGGAACGGCTGCGGTACGGGGTGCGGGACGCCGTCGATCGTGACCCGGCGCTCCTCCATCACCTCGAGCAGTGACGACTGGGTCTTCGGTGACGCCCGGTTGATCTCGTCGGCGATCACCAGGTTCGCGAACACCGGCCCGGGATGGAATTCGAATCCACCGTTGGACTGGTTGAAGACGGTAACCCCGGACACGTCGGAGGGCAGCAGGTCAGGCGTGAACTGGATACGCCGCCACTGCCCGTGGATCGACGCGGCCAGGGCCCGGGCGAGCGTCGTCTTGCCGACCCCGGGCACGTCCTCGAGCAGGACGTGGCCCTGGGCGAACATCGCGGTCAGGGTCAGCCGGACCACTTCGGGTTTACCCAGGACGACGGTGCCGATCCGGGCGGCGAGCTGCGCGGCGACGTCGGCGAACCCCTGAACGTGGGCGGGGGTCAGCATGTCGGCAGGTCGGCCGGGTCGTCCCCGCCGTCGAGGTTCAGCCACGCCCACGGGATGTACGTCTTGCCCTTGTAGTTCACCTGGATCCACCAGTTGCTTCTCTTGTCGCCGTTGTAGACGAACGCGTAGACCTCTTCGCCCTTCCTCTTGCAGTACGTCTGCAGTCGTGTCCCGTTCTTGACCCAGCCGGCCTGCTGCGCGTCGGTCTGCGTGGTGCCCTTGAAGATCTCGTTGCCGTTGCGGCCGTCGACGTCCGAGTCACAGTACGTCCGCTGGTCGCCGCTGGAACCGTTGATGCAGGTAGCGGTACCGAACAACGCGTCGGTGGACTTCGTCGACGTCTTGGCGGCACTGCCCGCGGCGTTCTTCACGGTGACCGTGAACGTGTAGCTGGTGCTCGGGCTGAGCCCGCTCGCGCTCAGCGACGAACAGCTGCCGTTCGAGCCCTTGCCACCGTTGGACACGGTGAGGGTGCACGTGGTCGTCCCACCACCACCGTTCACGCTGAACGCCACCTTCGCCGTGTTGAACGTCGGGTCCACCCCGGTCACCGTGACCGTGGGCGCCGCCACGGTCCGGGCCGTCGCGGTGGCCGTCTCGCCGGCTCCGGCCTCGTTCACCGCGGCGACCTCGACCTGCACGGTCGCACCCGTACCCAGGCCGGTCAAGGTGGCCGAGGTCTCGGTGACCTCGGTCTCCTTGCCACCGGCCGTCACCAGGTACTTCGTGATCGGGCGCCCGTTGTCGGCCGGAGGCGTCCACGTCACCCGGACCGCACCGGCCTGGTCGGCGACGGTGGCCGCCTCGACGGCCTCCGGCTTGGCCGGCACGGCGAACGGGACCACCGTGTTGCTGACCCCGGACGCCTTCGACCCGGCACCCAGCTCGTTGATCGCGACGACGGTGAACGCGTACTGCTTACCGAACTCGAGCTGGCCCGCCGCGATCGACAGGGTGGTGCCCGCCGACTCACCGACCGGAGCGGTACCGGTCTCGGAGACGGCACTCACCGCGTACCGCTGGATCTTGTGGCCCTGGCCGTTCGCCTCCGGCCAGGTCACCACGACAGTGCCGTCCGGTTTCGCCTCCGCCACCGGCGGTGTCGCCGGCGGGTCCGGCACCTCCGAGGTCGGCACCGCCGGATTACTCATCCGGCCCGGGCCGTCACCCTTGCGGTTGACCGCGTGCACCTCGAAGCGGTAGGTCTCACCGTTCGTCAGCCCCGTCACCACCAGCGACCGCTGGTCGGCGCCGACCGGGAACGTCTGATCCGCACCGGTCACGACATATCTCGTGATGGCGGCACCGTTCGGGTTCGCCGCCTGCCAGGTCACCCGCACCTCGGCGTTACCGGCGGCGGCCCGCACACTGCGGGGCGCGCCCGGCTTGCTGACCACCGGCTTCTTCGGCT
>DATMVU010000618.1:0-4209 GCA_035562875.1 Actinoplanes sp.
CTGTTCGTCGCCGACGCCTCCGCCCCGCTGTCCCAGCCGGAACTGGACTTCCTGGCCGCCACCCGCGCCGAACGCGCCGCCCTGGCCGCCCGCAAACGCACCGAGTCCCGGCAGTGGACACTGCGGCTCAACACCGAGATCCAGCACGCCCGGGTCGCCGTCGTCGGGCACCTGCGCACCCGGATCACCGAGGTCCAGCACGACTACGCCCGCCGGATCGACGCCGCCAGGGGTGAGGCCCTCACCGCCCTGCCCGACGACCTGGACACCCAGCTGCAGGCGGTGGCCGCGGAGATCTCGGCGACGCTGGAGGACACCTACCGCGAGGTGGCCGAGAAGGTCCTCGCCGACACGTTCGACCCGGCCCTGGTCAGCGCCACCCTGCGGCACACCGTGACGGCCGGGCCGCCCCGCGACGGCTCCGGCGACAACCTGCTGATCGCGCTGTCCGCCGGGGGCATCGCGCTGATCGCCGGGCGCGGCGCGATGATCGGCCTGTCCGCGGTCGCCGGTGCCGGATTCCTGATCCCGTTCGCCGGTCTCGGGCTCGGCCTGGCCGCCGGCGGGTACGTCATCTACCGGCGGCGGGTGCACACCGACCGCCGGCACGCCCACACCTGGCTGCGCGACGTGCTCGCCGAGGCACGGGCCGCACTCACCGACGAGATCAGCGGCCGGTTCACCGACCTGCAGTACTCCCTCGCCGTCGCGCTCGACGACGCCATCGAACGGCGCCTTCGTGAACTCGACGCCCTGATCGCCGAGATCGACGCCGCGGCCGCCGAGGACGCGGCCGGCCGGGCGAAACGGCGCGCCGCCGCCACCGCCGACCGGGACGCCGCCGCCACCCGGCTGCGGCAGGCCGACGAAGCCCTGTTGCGGGCCCGCTCCCTGACCCCTGCTCCTCTCGACGAAGGAATCCGATGACCGACCACTGGGACCACGACGACTTCGACCTGCCCGACCTGCCGGACGAGATCCACGACCCGTCGCCGGATCTGCCCGGGTTGGACCACATCGACCTGCCCGACCTGGACCTGCCCGACGCACCCGACCTCAACCTTCCGGAGATCCCGGACATCTCCGAGATCGTCGAGTCGGTGCCGGACACCCTGTTCCCCCCGTCCCTCGACGTCGAGCGCCCGGAACCCGTCGACGGCTTCCCCTGGGTCGACACCACCACCCTCGGCGCCCCCGACCTCAGCGGCTTCCACCCGCCCACCGAAACCGTCACCCCCGAGGAACTCGCCGCCCACGCCGGAATCGAGATCCCGCCCGGCGCCGACCCGTGGACGTTCCTGACCGGCTCCGAGGACCCGGCCACCGCCGCCCTGGCCCGCTGGTGGACAACGGGTGAACGCTGATCGGTGTCTCCCGCCGCGAGCCCCGGGGTGGCATCATGACCGCGCACCGACCACATTCCAGGAGCGCGCTACATGGCCGTCACCGGCAACAGCACCCCTCTCGCGGGAAAACGGGAACGCACCGGCTGGTACTTCTACGACTGGGCGAACTCGGCCTTCTCCACCACCGTCATCACGGTGTTCCTCGGCCCGTTCCTGACCAGCATCACCGAACGCGCGGCCGGTTGCGCGATCGACGCCGACACCTGCGAGGGCACCGTCCACCCGCTGGGCATCCCGGTGGCGGCCGGCTCGTACTACGCCTATCTGGTGTCGCTGTCGGTGCTGCTCACCGTCTTCGTGCTGCCGGTGATGGGCGCCATCGCCGACCGGGCGCCGCGTAAGAAGCCGCTGCTGGCCGGGGCCGCGTTCACCGGTGCCGCCGCCACCGTCGGCATGGCGTTCGTGACCGGCGACCGCTACCTGCTCGGCGGCCTGCTCTTCATGATCGCGAACATCGCGTTCGGCGCCGCGATCGTCGTCTACAACTCGTTCCTGCCGCAGCTCGCCGGCCCCGACGACCGGGACCGGATCTCCAGCCGCGGCTGGGCCATCGGCTACCTGGGCGGCGGCGTACTGCTGCTGCTGAACCTGATCGCCGTGATGTCACTGTCCGAGGAGGGCAACCCGCAGCGCACCCTGGACCTGGCCCGCTGGTCGATCGTGTCCGCGGGCGTCTGGTGGGCGATCTTCACCATCGTGCCGCTGCTGTGGCTGCGTGAGCACCCCGGTGCCGCCTCCGTCGCCGCGCACGCCGAGGGCAACATCCTGACCAGCGGTTTCAAGCAGCTCGGCCGGACGATCAAGGGCATGCGCGCGTACCCGCTGACCCTGGCCTTCCTCGGCGCGTACCTGATCTACAACGACGGCATCCAGACCGTCATCGCCCTGGCCAGCCAGTTCGGCAGCGAGGAACTCGGCCTCTCCCAGTCCATTCTGATCATCACCATCCTGATCGTGCAGTTCCTGGCGTTCGGCGGCGCGCTCGCCCTGGGCGCCCTCGCGACCCGGATCGGCGCCCGCAAGACCATCCTGATCGCCCTGGCCCTGTGGCTGGGTGTGGTGATCGCCGCCTACTGGCTGCCGGAGGGCGAACCGATCCCGTTCATGCTGCTCGGCGCCGGCATCGGCATCGTGATGGGCGGCAGCCAAGCCCTGTCCCGAAGCCTGTTCTCCCAGCTCATCCCGGAGGGCAAGGAGGGCGAGTACTACGGCTTCTACGAGATCAGCGACAAGGGCACCAGCTGGCTCGGCCCACTGTTCTTCGGCCTGATCTTCCAGATGACCAACAGCTACCGGGCCGGCATCGTCTCGCTCGTGGTGTTCTTCCTGCTCGGTGGCATCCTGCTCGCCGTCGTGCCGCTGCGGCGCGCCATCGTCGCGGTCGGCAACACCCCGCCCAAGCTGATCTGATGGACATCGTCATCGACCCGGACTCCCCGGTCGCCCCCTTCGAACAGGTCCGGCTTCGGATCGCCGCGCTGGCCGCCGACGGCACCCTGCCGGCCGGCACCCGCCTGCCCGCGGTCCGCGCCCTCGCCACCGACCTGGGCCTGGCCGCCAACACCGTCGCGCGCACCTACCGCGAACTGGAGGCGGCCGGCCTGGTCGAGACCCGCGGCCGGCACGGCACGGTGATCACCGCCAAGGCCGCCGGCACGTCCGGGCAGGCCCAGCGCGCCGCCGTCGCCTACGCCGAGCGGACCAAGGCTCTCGGCATCCCGGCCGATGCGGCGTTAGCGCTGGTCAAGGCCGCTTTAGAAGACCATTGATCGGTACGGACGTCAGGCCCTTCGCCGTACCACCCCGCCCGTGGCCAACCGCGAGGCAGGCGAAGGGCCGGGCCGTCGGCGCGTCCGCCGGGCCGAGGCGACACTCCGGAAGATCAACACGATAAGGTGCCCGGCCATGGGTTCCGACGCGGAGATCTACCTCTTCGACTACCGCCGCTACCGCGGTGAAGTCGTACCGGCGCTGGTGGACCTGCTGCGCACCGGCGAACCCGGCACATACCTGACCGCGTTCTTCCGCGACACCGTCACCGGCCACCGGATGGACTTCGACAGCCGCTGGCCGTCGATGGCCGCCCACCTGCGCCACCCACCCACCGACCTGGCCCGCTGGTGCACCTGGCTCGACGGCGACCTCGGCCTGCCCGGCGCGCACACCGCCGACCGGCGCCACGACCTGACCTGCCCGTCACAGACCTGCCCGCAACGCGACCACTGTGTCCTGCACGCCGACCGGGCCGCCGGCGAACACCTGAACGTCCTCTACGAGGCTCTGGTCTGGACCCGCTGCCTGGACCGGCCCCAGTTCGTCGGCCGCACCTTCGACCCGTACGCGTACATCCCGCTGCTGGACGCCCTCGGGGTGCCCGCCGCCGACCCGCTGCGCCGCCTGCTGACCGCCCTGGGCAGTCGCGGCGCGGTGATGGGTTACATGTTCGGCACCACCGAAGGCGTGCACGGCTGGCTGACCGAGGCCGAGACCGCCGAACTCGCCCACCGGCTGAACGCCCTGCCACTGCCCCGTTTCGAGGTGTCCTATCCGGCGATGCGCGACCTGCACTACGCGAGCCTGAGCCGCACGGTGCGGGCCCGCGCGCGCGGCGACGACGAACCCGCGTGGCTGGAACTGAGCCTGGCATTCGTGCGCACGGTGGCCACCATCGCCGCGTCCGAGGGCCGGGCCGTGCTGTGGGGCAACGACGTCGGCTACGACCACTGGATCGACCACTTCCTGGACTGACCACACCCCCTGCTGCCCCGTCACCGTCACCCGGTACGGCTCGGCCGGTGAAAAC
>DATMVU010000619.1:0-1773 GCA_035562875.1 Actinoplanes sp.
TGCCCACCGTCGACGCCGTGAACGCGATCCACAGCCAGTTGAACGCTCTGCCCATGACCGGGATTCGATCAGAATCGGCCGGTCGCGGTCCAACAACCAGGACGCGGGCGTGCTACAACCTGTGGTTGTGGACATCGAGGCGGTACGCACGTTCGTCACTGTCGCCGGCACCGGCCGGTTCCAGGACGCGGCAGTCGACCTGCACGTCTCCCAGCAGGCGGTCTCCAAACGGATCGCCAGACTCGAACAGTCACTCGGTACGACACTGTTCACCCGGACCGCGACCGGCGCCCGTCTCACCCTCGACGGGCGGGCGTTCCTGCCACACGCCCGGGAGCTGCTGCAGGCCGCCGAGAGAGCAGCCGCGTCGGTACGCCCCGGCGAGCGCGCGCTCCGTGTCGACGTCCTGCACCTGCGGATCGCCCCCGGTCAGGCGGTCCGCGACTTCCACCGCCGCCACCCGGACGTCGGCCTGGACGTGGTGACCCTGCCCGGTGCGGTCGTCGGCACGGCGGTCGAGGCGCTGCTGGCCGGGGAGATCGACGCCAGTTTCCGGGCGGTGCCGTCCGCTCTGCCCGACGGCATCACGGCCGGGCCCGTACTGAATGATCCGTTGCAGGTGATGGTCGGCCCCCGGCATCCCCTGGCCGCCGCGGCCTCCCTGCGCCCCACCGACCTGGCCGGGCACCGGATCTGGATCCCCGGCATCAAACCCGGCAGCGAGTGGGAGGCCTACTACCGGGAGCTGGCGCCGGCGTTCGGGCTGAGCATCGACCGGGTCGGCCCGAACTTCGGCTCCGAGGCGGTGATGGAGGCCATCGCCGAGTCCGGCGCCCTGGCCACCCTCGTCGGCAGCCGCGACCGCTACGTCTGGCCGGCCGCCCACGATCTGCGCCGCATCCCGCTCACCGCCCCGTCCCCGGTCTACCCGCACACCCTGCTGTCCCACTCCGGCAACCGGCACCCGGCCCTGGCCACCCTGCACCGCCACCTGCTCACCACCCGCCTCACCGGCCCAGCCGACAGCTGGGCACCGCCGGGCTGGGTGTCGTAGCGGCACTACACTTCGGACCGATGGACGACATCGACAAGATCGCGTGGATTCATCTGGCCGACGGGCGGGTGCTGAGCACTCGTAACAAGGGCAAAGACGTGTTCTACTTCCCCGGCGGGAAGCGGGAAGCCGGGGAGAGTGACCTGGACACTCTGGTCCGGGAGGTCCGTGAGGAACTCGACGTGACGATCACGCCGGGCACGGCGGAGCTTTTCGGGGTGTTCACCGCACAGGCGCACGGGCACGCGCCCGGCCGGCAGGTGCGGATGACCTGTTACACCGCCGGCTACACCGGACAGTTGCGGGCCAGCAGCGAGATCGAGGAGATCGCCTGGCTGACGTCCGCCGACCGGCACCGGGTCTCCGCCGTCGACCAGCTCGTCTTCGATCGGCTGTGGTGACCCTCCACCCGCCGCTGGAGCCGTTCACGACACGGTTCCTCGAGGTGGGCGCTCGGATCCTTCCCCACTACGTGGGCGGGTTCTCGGAGACACGACTGCTGGACCGGTTCGCCGTCGAGGGCCGGTTCTGACTCCTGACCGCGGTGGCGAGTGCCCGCACTGATGTCGGCTACGCGACAGAAACTGGTGCGAAGTGGACGAGTGGACTACTCAGAATCGACGAAGGAGTCCGTGATGGATCCGTTGGAGACGGCCGCTCTGGTGCACCGGGCCGCACGTGGCGACCCGGCCGCCTGGGAGACCCTGGTCGGGGCGTAC
>DATMVU010000620.1:0-18200 GCA_035562875.1 Actinoplanes sp.
GACGCCTGGAACGAGCAAGTGACGATCGGGTCCGGTTCTGGCAATGGTGTGGCCCCGGCACAGGCACACGATGATTCATCCGGTGCTCCTGCGGGTGTCCTGGCGCCAGGATCGAGGCTGTGTGTGATTCCAGCCAGGGCATAGTCGTGGGATCCGTGCGAGGCAAGCGGACCCCGTTTGCAGATCCGGCCAGCCGGCGGGTCACCGGGTGGCCGAGGAGAACCGGCTGGGAGGGCGGTCAGCCGCCGATGCGGCGGAGGAGGCCCTCCTGGACGGCACTGGCGATGTGGCGGCCGTCGCGGGTGAACATGCGGCCGTTGGCCAGGCCTCGGGCTCCGCTGGCGGAGGGGCTGGTGCTGTCATAGAGGAACCATTCGTCGGCCCGGAACGGCCGGTGGAACCAGAGTGCGTGGTCGAGGCTGGCGCCGATGACGCCGCCGGGGCCCCAGACTTCGCCGTGGGTGGAGAGGACGGCGTCGAGGAGGCTCATGTCGCTGGCGTAGGTGAGAGCGCAGGCGTGGATGAGCGGGTCGTCGGGGAGGCGGCCGTCGAAGCGCATCCAGACGCGCTGGTTGGGTTCGATGCCGCGATCGCCGGGCGGGACCCAGCCGGGGACGCCGACGTAGCGGATGTCGACGGAGCGGGGCGAGGACGCGAACATCGCCATCCGCTCGGGGTACTTCGAAGCCCAGTCGAGGATGGTGGGCACGTCCTCCGGGGCGGGGACGTCCTCGGGGGCGGGAGTGTGGTGGTCGAGTCCTTCTTCGGGGATCTGGAAGGAGGCCGACATGAAGAAGATGGTCTTGCCGTGCTGCTTCGCGGTCGATCGGCGGACGGAGAAGCTGCGGCCGTCGCGGATGGTCTCGACGTGGAAGGTGATGGGCACCGTCGGGTCGCCGGCGCGGACGAAGTAGCCGTGCAGGCTGTGGACGTGCCGGCTGGGGTCGACGGTGCGGCCGGCGGCGACCAGCGCCTGTCCGGCGACCTGGCCGCCGAACACGCGCTGGGCTCCGGTCTGCGGGCTTTCGCCCTGGAAGGAGGCCGCGTCGACCTGCTTCAGATCGAGGAGATCAAGAAGCTGGTCGACGGCGGCCTGTCCCTGGAGCAAGGTCACACCGTGGCCGGGTCGACGAGCGAGCCGAGCTGGTGGACGCGGAGGGTGTTGGTGGAACCGGGGGCGTTCGGCGGGGAGCCGGCCACGACGACGACGTAGTCGCCGGGCTTGGCCAGGCCGAGGCCGAGCATCTTGGCGTCGACCTGCCGGAACATGTCGTCGGTGTGCTCGACGAAGTCGGTCAGGAAGGTCTCCACACCCCAGCTGAGGGCGAGGGTGTTGCGGACCTCGGCGACCGGGGTGAACGCGTACAGCGGCAGGTCGCAGTGCAGGCGGGAGAGCCGCTTGACGGTGTCGCCGGTCTGCGAGAAGGCGACCAGGGCCTTGGCGCCGATGTTGCGGGCGATCTGCGACGCGGCGACGGTGAGGGCGCCACCGTGGGTGCGCGGGTCGTGCTGTAGGCGCGGGACGCCCATGCCGCCGGCTTCGGTGGTGGTGACGATCTTCGCCATGGTGCTGACGGTGAGGACCGGGTACTTACCGACCGAGGTCTCGCCGGAGAGCATCACGGCGTCGGCACCGTCGAGGACGGCGTTGGCGACGTCGGAGGCCTCGGCGCGGGTCGGGCGCGAGTTCTCGATCATGGAGTCGAGCATCTGGGTGGCGACGATGACCGGCTTGGCGTTCTCGCGGCAGAGCTGGACGGCGCGCTTCTGGACCAGGGGGACCTGGTCGAGGGGCAGCTCGACGCCGAGGTCACCGCGGGCGACCATGACGCCGTCGAAGGCGAGGACGATGGCTTCGAGGTGTTCGACGGCCTCGGGCTTCTCGACCTTGGCGATGACCGGGACCCGGCGGCCCTCCTCGTCCATGATCTTGTGGACGAGGTCGATGTCCTCGGGGGCGCGGACGAACGAGAGCGCGATGAGGTCGACGCCGAGGGAGAGGGCGAAGCGGAGGTCCGACTCGTCCTTGTCACTCAGGGCGGGGACGCTGACCGCGACGTTCGGCAGGGAGACGCCCTTGTTGTTGCTGACCGGGCCACCTTCGGTGACGAGGCAGTGGATCTCCTCGCCCTCGACCTCGGTGACCTCGATCGCGACCTTGCCGTCGTCGATGAGGAGCCGGTCGCCGACCTTGACCTCGTGCGGGAGCTTCTTGTAGGTGCAGGAGACCCGGTCCTTGGTGCCGAGGATCTCCTCGCTGGTGATGACGACGCGGTCGCCGGTCTCCCAGCGGTGCGGGCCGTCGGCGAACTTGCCGAGGCGGATCTTCGGGCCCTGCAGGTCACCGAGGATGGCGACCGGGCGGTCGGCCTGGGCGGCGGCCGCGCGGACCAGCTCGTACATCTCCCGGTGGTTTTCCTGGGTGTCGTGGCTGAAGTTCATCCGGGCCACGTTCATTCCCGCTTCCACCAGTCCGAGCATGCGCTCCGGCGACTTGGTGGCGGGGCCCATCGTGCAGACGATCTTTGCGCGGCGTGTCACGGCCATCAGGCTAGTCCTTCTTTCGGGGTGGCCTGGCGGCCGACCCCGGTCTTCGGCATGAAATGCGGGTGTCGACGGCGTGTTCGACCCACCGGACCCGGCGGGTGTGCTGCGTCGTCCGCGGGCTTCAGCGACCGCTGGCCCAGCCTAGCGTTCGCGTTCCGGCGCCCGTCGGCACATGCCCCAACCGGGTGCCTGGCAGCGGAAAGGCCGTGAAAAAGGTGGCGGATACCCGGGCCTGGCGTAAGTTACCGGCCCGTAGCGTGGCCGGAATCACGGAGAATCCCGCCAGAGATAGATGAATGGCAATAGAAAATGCGCTCCCGGAATCCCGGGAGCGCATTTCCGAAACGACCTCAGACGGAGAGCGGCTGCGAATCCGTGCCGACCGGTGCGGGCAGTTCTCCGGCGGCGCCGAGATAGCTGTGGATGGCGGCCGCGGCGGCCCGTCCCTCGGCGATCGCCCAGACGATCAGGGACGCTCCCTTGTGCATGTCACCGGCGACGAAGACGCCTTCCGCATCGGTCTGCCAGTTCTGGTCCGCGTCCAGCGCGTTGCGCCGATTGCGGGTGATGCCGAACTGGCCGAGCAGCGGCTGGTCCTCGGTGCCCTCGAAGCCGATGGCGAGCAGGACCAGGTCGGCGGGGAGTTCGCGTTCGGTGCCGGGGGCGATGACGACGGTACGGACGCCGTCGACCCTCTGGACGGTGACCTCGGCGATCCGGATGGCGACCAGGTTGCCGTTCTCGTCGCCGACGAACTCCTGGACGGCCACGCCGAAGACACGGTCGCCGCCTTCCTCGTGCGCTGCGTAGTTGCGCAGGATCAGCGGCCAGGTGGGCCACGGGTCCTTGACGCCGGCGCGCAGCTCGGGCGGCAGCGGGTACTGGTCGAGCTGGGTGATCGACTTGGCGCCCTGGCGGTGGGCGACGCCGAGGCAGTCGGCGCCGGTGTCACCGCCGCCGATGATGATGACGTGCTTGTCGTGGGCGTCGATCGGGGTGGTGTCCTGCAGTCCGGCGACGATCCGGTTGGCCGGGACGAGGTGCTCCATGGCCAGGTGGACGCCGTTCAGGTCGCGGCCGGGGGTGTCGGTGACGTCCCGGCCGGCCAGTGCGCCGGCGGCGAGCAGGACCGCGTCGTACCTGTCGCGCAGGTCATCGGCGGTGATGTCGGTGCCGACGTCGACTCCGGCCTGGAACTCGACTCCCTCGGCGGTCATCTGGGCCAGGCGGGCGTCGATGACGTGCTTCTCGATCTTGAAGTCGGGGATGCCGTAGCGCAGCAGGCCACCGATGCGGTCGTCGCGCTCGTAGACGGTGACGGCGTGGCCGGCCCGGGCTAGCTGCTGGGCGGCAGCGAGCCCGGCCGGTCCGGAGCCGACGATCGCGACGGACTTGCCGGAGGCGACCGGGGCCGGCTGCGGGGTCAGGCCGGCACCGAACGCGTAGGTGGCGATCTCCACCTCGACCTGCTTGATGGTGACCGGGTCGTCACCGATGCCGAGGACGCAGGCCGCCTCGCAGGGTGCGGGGCAGAGCCGGCCGGTGAACTCGGGGAAGTTGTTGGTGGCGTGCAGCGAATCGGACGCGGCCGCCCATCCCCCGGTGCGTACCAGGTCGTTCCAGTCCGGGATGCGGTTGCCGAGGGGGCAGCCGTCGTGACAGAACGGGATGCCGCAGTCCATGCAGCGGGTGGCCTGGTCGCGGATGAGCTCCTCACCCGCGGGCGGGTAGACCTCCTTGTAGTCCAGGATGCGCACCGGCACCGGGCGGCGCTTCGGGACCTGCCGCTGGTAGCGGAGGAAACCGTTGGGATCAGGCACTGGTAACCCCCATGACCGCTTCGTCGACGTTGCGACCGGCGGCTTCGGCGGTCTTGATCAGTTCCATGACGCGCTTGTAGTCGCGCGGGACCACTGCGGTGAAGCGCTCGACGGCGTTGGTCCAGTCCTTGAGCAGCCGGCCGGCGACTGCCGAGTCGGTCTCCGCGTGGTGTTTCTCGACGAGCGAGCGCAGCAGGTCGCGTTCGTCGTCGGTGAGCGGGCCGAGGTCGACCAGCTCCGGGTTGACCAGGCTCTGGTCCAGGTCGAGCAGGAATGCCTTGCCGCCGCTCATGCCGGCCGCGAAGTTGCGCCCGGTCCGGCCGAGCACCACGACCGTACCGCCGGTCATGTATTCGCAGCCGTGGTCGCCGACACCTTCGACGACGGCGGCTCCGCCCGAGTTGCGGACCGCGAACCGTTCGCCGACCTTGCCGCGGAGGAAGACCTCGCCGCCGGTGGCTCCGTAGAGGATCGTGTTGCCGGCGATGGTGTTGTCCTCGGCGGTGAACGGCGCGTCCTCGGCGGGGCGCACGATGACCCGGCCGCCGGAGAGGCCCTTGGCGACGTAGTCGTTGGTGTCGCCGATGAGCCGCAGGGTGACGCCGCGCGGCAGGAAGGCACCGAACGACTGGCCGCCGGTGCCGCGCAGGGTGAAGGCGATGGTGTCGTCGGGCAGGCCGTTGCCGCCGTAGCGCCGGGACACCTCGCCGCCGAGCATGGCGCCGACGCTGCGCTGGTCGTTGGTGGCGACCAGTTCGGCGCGGACCGGCTCACCGCCGGTGAGGGCCGGCTGGGCCAGCGCGATGAGCTGGTTGTCCAGGGCGTGTTCGAGGCCGTGGTCCTGGGCGACGATGCCGCGGCGGGACGCGCCCTCGGGCAGTTCCGGCACGTAGAGGACCGGTGCCAGGTCGAGGCCCTTGGCCTTCCAGTGGTCGACGGCCTTGGAGACGTTGAGAGCCTCGGCCTGGCCGATGGCCTCGTCGATGCTGCGGAAGCCGAGTTCGGCGAGGATCTCCCGGGTCTCCTCGGCGAGGAACATGAAGAAGTTCTCGACGAACTCGGGCTTGCCGGTGTAGCGCTCGCGCAGGACCGGGTTCTGGGTGGCGATGCCGACCGGGCAGGTGTCCAGGTGACAGACCCGCATCATGATGCAGCCGGAGACGATCAGGGGCGCGGTCGCGAAACCGAACTCCTCGGCGCCGAGCAGTGCGGCGATGACCACGTCCCGGCCGGTCTTGAGCTGGCCGTCGACCTGCACGGTGACCCGGTCGCGCAGGCGGTTGAGCAGCAGGGTCTGCTGTGCCTCGGCCAGGCCCAGCTCCCAGGGGGTGCCGGCGTGCTTGAGCGAGTTCAGCGGGGACGCGCCGGTGCCGCCGTCGTGACCGGAGATCAGGATGACGTCGGCCTTGAGCTTGGCCACACCGGCGGCGACGGTGCCGACGCCGATCTCGCTGACCAGTTTGACGTGCACCCGGGACTGCGGGTTGACCATCTTGAGGTCGTGGACCAGCTGGGCCAGGTCCTCGATGGAGTAGATGTCGTGGTGCGGCGGCGGCGAGATGAGGCCGACGCCGGGGGTGGCGTGCCGGGTCTTGGCGATCCACGGCCACACCTTGTTGCCGGGCAGCTGGCCGCCCTCGCCGGGCTTCGCGCCCTGCGCCATCTTGATCTGCAGGTCGTCGGCGTTGACCAGGTATTCGCTGGTGACGCCGAAACGGCCGGAGGCGATCTGCTTGATCGCGGAGCGGCGCTCGGGGTCGTACAGGCGCTCGACGTCCTCGCCGCCCTCGCCGGTGTTCGACTTGGCGCCGAGCCGGTTCATGGCGATGGCCAGGGTCTCGTGGGACTCGGCGGAGATGGAGCCGTAGCTCATCGCGCCGGTGGAGAACCGCTTGACGATCTCGGACGCGGGCTCCACCTCGTCGATGCCGACCGGGGTGCGGCCGGAGGCGAACTGGAAGAGTCCGCGCAGGTGCCCGGCCTGGGCGGACAGTTCGTCGACCTTGGCGGTGTAACGGCGGAACACGTCGTACTGCTTGCTGCGGGTGGCGTGCTGCAGCAGGAAGACGGTCTCCGGGTTGAACAGGTGCAGTTCACCCTCGCGGCGCCACTGGTACTCGCCGCCGACCTCGAGCCGGCGGTGGGCGCGTTCGGCCTTGTTGGCCGGGTACGCCTTCGAGTGCCGGACCAGGATCTCGGTGTGGATGCCGTCCAGCCCGACGCCGCCGATCCGCCCGGAGGTGCCGGCGAAGTAGCGCTGGAGCAGCTTGTTGTCCAGTCCGACGGCTTCGAAGACCTGGGCGCCGCAGTACGACGAGACGGTCGAGATGCCCATCTTGGACATGATCTTCAGGACGCCCTTGCCGAGCGCCTTGACGTAGTTGCGGACCGCCTTGCGGGGTTCGACGCCGACCAGGCTGCCGGTGGCGATCAGGTCCTCGACGCTCTCGAAGGCGAGGTACGGGTTGACCGCCGCCGCGCCGAACCCGATCAGGGTGGCGGCGTGGTGGACCTCGCGGCAGTCACCGGACTCGACGACCAGCGCCACCTGGGTGCGGGTCTGCTCGCGGACCAGGTGCTGGTGCACCGCGGCGGTGAGCAGCAGCGACGGGATCGGGGCCAGGTCGGCGTTGGAGTCCCGGTCGGAGAGCACCAGGATGCGGACGCCGTCCTCGATGGCCTCGGAGACGTGCCGGCAGATCTGGGTGAGCCGGGCCTTGATGCCGGCCGCGCCGTCGCGCAGCGGGTAGAGCCCGGAGACCCGGACGGCTTTGAAGCCGGGCAGGTCGCCGTCCTCGTCGATGCTGAGGATCTTGGCGAGTTCGTCGTTGTCGATCACCGGGTACGGCAGGGTGATCTGCCGGCAGCTGGCCGGTCCCGGCTTGAGCAGGTTGCCCTCGGGGCCGATGGTGGCCGACAGGCTGGTCACCATCTCCTCCCGGATGGCGTCCAGCGGCGGGTTGGTGACCTGTGCGAACAGCTGGTGGAAGTAGTCGAACATCAGCCGCGGCCGGGTGGACAGCGGCGAGATCGGGGTGTCGGTGCCCATCGAGCCCAGTGGTTCGGCGCCGGCCCGCGCCATCGGCGCGATCAGGATCTTCAGCTCCTCCTCGGAGTAGCCGAAGACCTGCTGGCGGCGGGTGACCGAGTCGTGGGTGTAGACGACGTGCTCGCGCGGCGGCAGGTCGCCGAGTTCGATCAGTCCGGCGTGCAGCCAGTCGGCGTACGGCTCGGCGGCGGCCAGCTCGGCCTTGATCTCGTCGTCGTGGGCGATCCGGCCGGCGACCGTGTCGACCAGGAACATCTTGCCGGGCTGCAGACGGCCCTTGGCGACCACGTCACCGGGTTCGACGTCGATGATGCCGGCTTCGGAACCGAGCGCGACCAGGCCGTCCCGGGTGTGCCACCAGCGGCCGGGGCGCAGGCCGTTGCGGTCCAGCACGGCACCGATGATCGAGCCGTCGGTGAACGCGACGGCTGCCGGGCCGTCCCACGGCTCCATCATGCTGGCGTGGAACTTGTAGAAGGCGCGCCGGGCCGGATCCATGTCCGGGTCGTTCTCCCACGCCTCCGGGATCATCATCAGCACCGCGTGCGGCAGGCTACGGCCGGCCAGGTGCAGCAGTTCGAGGACCTCGTCGAACCCGGCCGAGTCGGAGGACTCCGGCGAGTTGATCGGGAACAGGCGCTTGATGTTGCCGGGCAGGTTCGGCGACGACAGCAGCGCCTCGCGGGCGGCCATCCAGTTCTTGTTGCCACGGATGGTGTTGATCTCACCGTTGTGGGCGATCAGCCGGTACGGGTGAGCCAGCGGCCAGGACGGGAAGGTGTTCGTCGAGAACCGGGAGTGCACCAGGGCGATCGCGGACGACACCCGCTCGTCGGTCAGGTCCGGGAAGAACGCCGGGAGTTGCTCAGGGGTGAGCATGCCCTTGTAGGTGATCGTCCGGGACGACAGCGACGGGAAGTAGGCGGCGATGCCACGCTGCGAGGTCTCGCGTTCGGCCTGCTTGCGGATGCAGGACGCGACCCGCTCCAGTTCGATGCCGGAGAGCCGCTCGCCGGCCGGGCCGGCGTCGGAGGCGCTGAGCCGGTCGGCGGCCAGGAACACCTGGCGGATGCCGGGGCGGGCGTCCTCGGCGGTGGCGCCCAGGTCGGCGGGGTCGACCGGCACGTCGCGCCAGCCGAGCACGTCGCCACCCTCGACGAGCACGTACTTCTCGAAGATCTTGATGGCCCGGGCCGCGTCGTCGGGGTCCGTGGGCAGGAACACGAGGCCGGTCGCGTAGGAACCGGCGGGCGGCAGCTCGAAGCCGGCCACGGCACGGTAGTACTCGTCCGGAACCTGGATCATGATGCCGGCGCCGTCACCGGTGTTCTGCTCGGCGCCGCGCGCGCCCCGGTGGTCGAGGCGGATCAGCGCGGTAAGACCCTTGGCCACCACATCGTGGGAGCGACGGCCGTGAATGTCAGCAACAAATGCGACACCACAGGCGTCTCGCTCCGTCTGAGGGTCATAAAGCCCCTGGGGGTGCGGATATGCCACCGGGCCTCCTGTCGTCACTGGTGTTTCATTCTGAGGTCGGGACGACGTCGGCCCTGCAAAGTCTCTCGAGTCTACGGTAAGAGCGGCTGATCTCCGCCAGATACGGATTGGTCACACCTCTTAGCGATGCGCCGAGGACGCATGAACTGCGGACGAACTGAATAGCACAGCCGGTACGGAGACCGGTAGTCTCGCGCGATGGCGCCAGCGGATTCCGGCCTCTTCGACCGGCTCGAACGGTTTTACGACGCTCTGCCCCGCCCCTGGGCGCGCATCGAGGAGATCGGATCTCTCGTTCTCTTCGTCCGCGACGGGGAGGGCTGGCCCTACTATGCCCGGCCACGGCTCGATTCGCACACCCCTTCGGCGGCTGACGTCACCGCCGTGCGCGCCCGGCAGCGCGAACTGGGCCTGCCGGAGACCTTCGAATGGGTGCACGAGACCACCCCGGACCTGCTGGCGGTGGCCCGGTCTGCGGGTCTGGACGTGCTGCTCGCGCCGCTGCTCACGCTCGATCCGGCGGCTCTGGTGCCGGATCTGCCGCTGCGCGGGGCCGAGGTCCGGCGGCTCGATCCGGCGGCGCCCACCTTCCCGGCCGACCTGCGGGCCTCGCGGGCGGTGGCCCGGCTCGGGTTCGCCGCCCCGGCCCACCGGGCGCCGTTGGAGGTCACCGGGAACACCCTGGTCATCGAGGCGGCCGGGGTGACCGAACGGGATGCGGGCGGGCTGCTGACCGCCGAGGAGGTGCGGCACGCGCGGCAGATGTTCGAGTCCGGGGATTACCTGACAGTGGTCGCCGAGTCACCCTCCGAGGGGATTCTGGCCGTTGCGACCGCTCAGCGGGCCGGGGACGTGGCCGAGGTGGTCGGGGTGGCCACACTGCCGTCGGCACGCGGCCGCGGATACGCCTCCCAGCTCACCGCCACCCTGGCCGGCCGGCTGCTGGCCGACGGTGTGGACCTGGTGTTCCTCTCGGCCGGCGACGACGACGTGGCGCGGCTCTACACGAAGGTCGGCTTCCGCCGGGCGGGCACCGCCTGCATCGCCGAACCGGCGGCGGCATCCCTCTAGGCGGGCGGTCCGGCGCCGGGTCGGCGATTGCTCACATTCCCACGATTTGGTACGCGGTAAGCACTCGGAACCGTTCTGGTCCTTACCGCGAAACAACCGTCCCGCAGCCCGACCGGCGTGTCGCACCGACGGCGCGGGAGTGGAACCGGCCGTCCCGCATCGTGATCATAAAACCGGAAGGGGCCGCATTCGGCCCGGCGGCCGCGCCGTCGGCCGGGAGGACACGCCCGTCTCGCGCGGTCGGAGCAGGGCATGGCCGCTGCTTCCGGGGAGATGCTGGCGTACCGGAGAAGGTCATTCGGGTGGGGTCCAGTCGTGGGCCGGATCCAGTGAGCGGGCCAGCATCCTCGGGCGCATGTGGTTCAGGGCCGCGTCCCGGGCCCGCAGCGCGAGCCGGCCGCGGGCCTGGACCACCGCTGACATCCGCCGGTTCTGCCGCACCACCGAGGCGGTCCGCGGCGTCCGCAACCGGCTGTAGGTCTCGACGGCCGCGTTCAAATCGGCACCCGGACCGGCCTCGGCCGTCACGGCCCGCAACGTCGCCACGTCCTCGAACGCCAGGCAGGCGCCCTGACCCAGGTGATGGGGCATGGCGTGGGCGGCGTCGCCGATCAGCACCACCCCACCGGGACCGGCCGGGAACCCGTAGGCACGCGGCAACGGCCGCAACTCCCGGACCCCCTGCGGCACCAGGTCCTCCGGCCGGGTGGCGTCCAGCAGTGCACCGACCGGCTCGTGCCAGCCCGCGAACCAGCGCCGCAGCAGTGTCAACTGGGTGGCCGGCGACTCGGGACGGGCGGCACCGGCGGCTGTCGCCACCCAGTAGACGCCGCCCCGGCCGGCCGCGTGCTCGCCGAGCGGGATCGCGACGAACCGGTAGCCGGCACCGAGCGTCTCCCCGCCGGCACCGTGGTCCTCGGCCGCCTTCGGCACCCGGAACCCGGGGATCACCGCCTGCCAGGCCGCGAACCCGGAACCGACGGCCACCGATTCGGGTGCCACCGCGGCCCGCACCCGGCTGTCGATGCCGTCCGCGCCGACCAGCAGATCCGCCTCGATGGTGGTCCGGCCGTCGCTGACCGCCGGACGGGACCGCAGCCCGGCCCGGACCGTGGTCGCCTCGAAACCGGTCCGGATCTCGACGTCACCCAGACCGGCGACGAGCGCGTCGTAGACGTCCTCCAGATGAGCGGCCGCCGGGGCCGGGCCCGCACCGGTCCGGGCCCGCGGCGTGACCAGCCACTGTCCGTCCGGGCGGCGGACCCCGCCGTCCGGCAGCGGCGACGCGATCGCCGTCCAGCCGCCGTCCGGGTCGAGGGCCTGCAACGCCCGCAGCCCGTTGGGCCAGAGCACCACAGCGGTCGGTGGTGCGGCGATCCGCTCGGAGCGTTCCAGCAGTGTGACCTGCCAGCCGGACCGGGACAGCGCCCCGGCCGCAGCCAGGCCCGCAGTCCCCGCGCCCACCACCACTGCCGTACGCATGAGAGCTGTCAGCTCTTCTCGTCGCTGGAGGAGCCCGCGGTCACAGCGGTCGCGGCGACCGGCTCCAGCACGCCGGTCCTCTGGTACTCCAGGAAACGTTCCTCGTCGACCATCTGGTACGCGGTCGGCGGCGCAGGCTCCTTCTTCGCGGTCGCGTCCACGTCCACCGCGGAGACGTCACTGTCGCCACCGGCGGTCTCCGGCTCGGGGGCGGCGTCCGGCGCGTCGGCCGGCACCACGTAGCCACGCGGGCCCTTCACCATCACGAAGTAGATGGTGGCCAGCAGGAAGATGATGATCGACACGAAGACGTTGACCCGGATGCCGAAGAACGTGTTCGCCTCGTCGACCCGCATCATCTCGATCCAGCAGCGGCCCGCGGTGTACGACATCACGTACAGCGCGAAGGCCCGGCCCCGGCCGAACTTGAACTTCCGGTCCAACAGCCACACCAGGCCGGCGGTGCCCAGGTTCCAGATCGCCTCGTACGCGAACGTCGGGTGATAGAGGTCCGGCTTGGTCACCGGCTCGCCGTCGATCATCGTGGCGTGACCCGGGTTCGCCGAATCCATCTCGTGCACCTCGAGACCCCACGGCAGGGTGGTCACCTTGCCGTACAGCTCGTTGTTGAACCAGTTGCCGAACCGGCCGATCGCCTGCGCCACCGGCAGCGCCGGGGCCAGCGAGTCGGCGAAGACGCTGTACGGCAGGCCGATCTGACGGCAGGCGATCCACGCACCGAGCGCGCCACCGGCCACGCCGCCCCAGATCCCGAGGCCGCCCTCCCAGATGTAGAACGCTCTGATCGGCTCACCACCGGCACCGAAATAGTCCTGTGGCGAGGTGATCAGGTGGTAGATCCGGGCGCCGACGATACCGAACGGCACCGCCCACACCACGATGTCCAACGACACCCACGGCGCCACCCCGCGGTGGCGCATCCGGCGCTCCACCAGGAGCGTCGCGGCGACCATGCCGAGGATGATGCAGAGGGCGTAGGCCCGGATCGGGAACCCGAACAGATCCCACACCGACTGGGTGGGGCTAGGGATGGCAGCGAAGTTCACGGGTGCACACGCTACCGCCGGCACGCCGTTCTGTGATGCCCAGGGCACCGGCTGAATTCACCGGAGCCCCAGGAACCTCAGTGGCGGCGGACGCCCTCGGCCAGTTCGGCGCTCAGGGCACGCAGGTTAGCCAGGCCGGCGGTCCGGTCAGGGGCCTCCAGCACACAGCGGATCAGGGCGCTGCCGACGATCACCCCGTCGGCGAACGCGGCCACCTCGGCGGCCTGCTCGCCGTTGCCGACGCCCAGGCCCACACCGATCGGCATCTCCGGGTCGATCGCCCGGATCCGCTTGACGAGGTCGGGAGCCTGCGAGGAGACCGTCTTCCGGGCTCCGGTGACACCCATCAGGGCGGTCGCGTAGACGAAGCCCCGGCAGTTCGCCAGGGTCAGCGCGATCCGCTCGTCGGTCGACGACGGCGCGACCAGGAACGTCCGGTCGATCCGGTGGGCGTCGGCGGCGGCGATCCACTCCGCAGCCTCGTCCGGGATCAGGTCCGGCGTGATCAGCCCGGTGGCCCCGGCCGAGGCCAGGTCCCGGGCGAACGCGTCGACACCGTACTTCTCGATCGGGTTCCAGTACGTCATCAGCACGACGGTGGCACCGGCCGAGGACACCGCGTCGATGATCTTCAGGGTGTCCCGGGTGCGGACCCCGTTCGCCAGGGCGATGTCACTCGCCTTCTGGATCACCGGGCCGTCCATCACCGGGTCCGAGTACGGCAGCTCGACCTCGATCACGTCGCAGCCGGCCTCGTGCATCGCGATCATCTGCTCGATGCTGTGGTCGACGGTCGGGAACCCGGCCGGCATGCAGCCGACCAGCACCGCCCGGTTCTCCGCCTTCGCCGTGGCGAACGTGTTCGCGATGGTCACGTGTTCTCCCCCGGTACGACCGTCTCGTTCTGGTCGAGGATGCCGAAGTACGCGCCGGCGGTGTGCACGTCCTTGTCGCCACGCCCGGACAGGTTGATCACGATCGTCGGCGTCCGGCCCAGCTCCTCGCGCAGCCGGGGAGCGATCTTCGCGGCGCCGGCGAGCGCGTGCGCGCTCTCGATCGCCGGGATGATCCCCTCGGTACGGCACAGCAACTGGAACGCGGCCATCGCCTCGGAGTCGGTGACCGGCTCGTACGTCGCCCGGCCGGAGTCGTTCAGCCAGGCGTGCTCCGGGCCGACACCCGGGTAGTCCAGGCCCGCCGAGATCGAATGCGACTCGATGGTCTGGCCGTCCTCGTCCTGCAGCAGGTAGGTGCGGTTGCCGTGCAGCACCCCCACCGAACCGCCGGTGATCGACGCCGCGTGCCGGCCGGTCTCGACACCGTCGCCGCCGGCCTCGAAGCCGAACAGCCGGACACCCTCATCGGGCACGAACGCGTGGAAGATGCCGATCGCGTTGGAGCCGCCGCCCACACAGGCGGCGACCGCGTCCGGCAGCCGGCCGATCTGCTCCAGGCACTGGGCCCGGGCCTCGATCCCGATGCCGCCGACGAAGTCGCGCACCAGCTCCGGGAACGGGTGCGGCCCGGCCGCGGTCCCCAGCAGGTAGTGCGTGGTGTCGACGGTGGAGACCCAGTCCCGCAGCGCCTCGTTCAGCGCGTCCTTCAGGGTGCGGGAACCGTTCGTCACCGGGATGACCGTCGCGCCGAGCATCCGCATCCGGGCCACGTTCAGCGCCTGGCGCTGGGTGTCGGCCTCGCCCATGTAGACCACACACTCCAGGTCCAGCAGGGCGGCAGCGGTCGCGGAGGCCACCCCGTGCTGGCCGGCACCGGTCTCGGCGATCACCCGGGGCTTGCCCATCCGCTTCGCGAGCAGCGCCTGGCCCAGCACGTTGCGCACCTTGTGGGCGCCGGTGTGGTTCAGGTCCTCCCGCTTCAGCAGGATCTCCGCGCCGAGCGCCTCGGACAGCCGCTTCGCCGGGTACAGCAGCGACGGGGTGCCCGCGTAGTTCAGCAGCAGGTCCTGGAAGGTGGCCTGGAACTCCGGGTCCACCTTCGCCGACCGGTACGCCGCGTCCAGCTCGTCGAGAGCCTTGACCAGCGCTTCGGGCACGAAACGTCCGCCGTACCTGCCGAAGTGGCCGGCCAGGTCCGGCAGGCTCGGGGCGGTCATGCCGCACCGGAGCGCAGCGGAGGCGCGGTGTGGCTGCCCCGAGCTGGTTTCATGGTCTTTCCCCTATGCACAGCGCTCACCGCACGGGCCTCGGCGTGGCCGGGTGGTTTCCGGCGTTCACCAGCTCGGCCACCGCGTCACGCGGCGACTTCTGGGTCACCAGGCCCTCGCCGACCAGCACCGCGTCGGCACCGGCCGACGCGTAGCGGATCAGGTCGTGCGGGCCGCGCACCCCGGACTCGGCGATCTTCACCACGTTCTGCGGGAGGCCGGGCGCGATGCGCTCGAACACCGCCCGGTCCACCTCGAGCGTGCGCAGGTCACGGGCGTTCACCCCGATCACCTTGGCGTTCGCCTCCAGTGCCCGGTCCGCCTCCTCCTCGTTGTGCACCTCGACGAGGGCTGTCATGCCCAGCGACTCGATGCGCTCCAGGAGGCCGACCAGAACGTTCTGCTCCAGCGCCGCCACGATCAGCAGCACCATGTCCGCACCGTGGGCGCGGGCCTCGTGGATCTGGTAGCTGGAGACCACGAAGTCCTTGCGCAGCACCGGGATCTTCACCGAGGCACGCACCGCGGCCAGATCGGCCAGCGAGCCGCCGAACCAGCGGCCCTCGGTGAGCACGCTGATGCACCGGGCTCCGCCGGCTTCGTACTCCCTGGCCAGCTCGGCCGGGTCGGGGATGTCGGCGATCGCGCCCTTCGACGGCGACGCCCGTTTGACCTCGGCGATCACCGCCACTCCGGGCTTACGCAGAGCCGCGTAGGCATCGATCGCCGGTGGGGCCGCCGCAGCGAGCTCCCTTACCTTCTCCAGAGGCAGCGCTGCCTGTCGTGCTGCCACGTCTTCACGCACGCCGGCGAGGATCTCCTCGAGGACGTTCTGCGAAGCCGCGCGCGCGGGACCGCCACTGCCCGCTTCCGCCTGTTCGGATGTCACCTAATGACTCCCCTCTCCGGGTGTCTTCGGCCTGATGCTAGGAGGTGACAGCGGGTGACGGCCTCCTGGGGGTATGGCGAGCCTCACGGAATGGACTGCGGCATAATGCCGGACTGCCCGCTGCGAATGTCTCGTCGCTCACATCGGCACACTGCCGCACACCGCGCTGTGCAGGCACTATTCCCCCGTTCGGTGGATGGCACTTCGTGTTGACGGGCGTGTCACCATGCGGAAATAGGACTCCACCATCATGTGACTCGGGCAAACTTGTCCCGGACGACGTCAGCCACCGGACGATGATGCGGAGTCGACCCATGGCCACCGAGTTACCCCAGCCGATGAATTTCGCCGCCGTCTCCCGAGTGCTCGTCTCGGTCGCCGCCGAGGTCGCCACCGGCGTGCAGCGGGCCGTGGTCGGCCCCGGCAACGTGCGGACCGCCCGGGAGAACGCCTGGGACGCCATCCAGGCCGACCGGGCCCGGGAGATGGCCCGGGCCGAGACCGCCCGCGCGGTGGCGGCACTGGTCGCCGACAACAGCCGGGTCCGGACTCTCGCCCGGTCACACTGACCTCTCCGCCCGGTCCGATCAGCGAGGCCCGTGGTCCCGCCCGGCCTCAGCGGGTCGGGTCCTCGCCCCGGTCCAGGGCGTCCCAGAAGGCGCGACTGTCCGGCACCGCGGCGTTCTCCGGAGCCGGAGCCTCGGTGTGAGCCGTGGCTGGAGCCGTGGCTGGAGCCGTGGCCGGGTCCAGCGGCGGGGCCGGGGTCCGGTCGTACCGGGAGGACATCGCCGCCCAGAGATGCCCCTGACGCGCGGCCAGAAGTCCGCCGACCGCCACCGCCACGCCGCCGAGGGCCGTCACCACCGGCCAGGTGGCGAGCAGGCCGGCCGACACCGCACCCGCCACGACACCCGCCCCGGTCAGGGCCAGCACCGCGCCGAGCACCCGCCGGGCGACACCCCGGGTGGCCAGCAGCGCGCCCGCACCGGCCAGCCCGGTCAGGGCCAGGCCGAGGAGGATCGGCTGCACCTCGGCACCGGTCTGCACGGTGCGCAGATCGGTCAGCCCGGGACGCACCTCGATCTCGGTCACCCACACCCGGGTCACCGCGAACAGCGCCGCCCCGGCCCCGCCGAGGCAGGCCAGGACCGCGCTGAGCAGGCCGCGCCTCATCGGGCGGCGCGCAGGGTCTCCGCGGAGGCGATCGCGGCGAGCACCGCGGCGGCCTTGTTCCGGGTCTCCTGCTCCTCCGCGGCCGGATCGGAATCGGCCACGATGCCGGCACCCGCGCCGACGTAGGCGACCCCGTCCTTGAGCAGCGCGGTCCGGATCGCGATCGCCATGTCCATGTCACCGGCGAAACCGAAGTAGCCGACGGTGCCGCCGTACAGGCCGCGCCGGGTCGGTTCCAGTTCCTCGATGATCTCCATGGCCCGGACCTTCGGGGCCCCGGACAGGGTCCCGGCCGGGAAGGTGGCGGCCAGCGCGTCGAACGCCGACCGGTCCTCGCGCAGCCGGCCGACCACCGTCGACACGATGTGCATGACGTGGCTGTACCGCTCGATCCGGGCGAACTCCGGCACCTCCACCGAACCCGGCTCACACACCCGGCCCAGGTCGTTGCGTCCCAGGTCGACGAGCATCACGTGCTCGGCGCGTTCCTTCGGGTCGGCGAGCAGCTCGGCGGCGAGCGCGGCGTCCTGTTCCGGGGTGGCGCCCCGCCAGCGGGTGCCGGCGATCGGGTGCAGCAGTGCGGTCCGGTTGGCGCTCACCTTCAGGTGTGCCTCCGGTGAGGAGCCGACGATGTCGAAGTCGTCGAAGCGCAGCAGATACATGTACGGGCTGGGGTTGGTGGCCCGCAGCACCCGGTAGACGTCCAGCGCGTCCACGTCGGTGGGCCGCTCGAACCGCTGCGCCACCACGATCTGGAAGCACTCGCCGGCCCGGATCGCCTCCTTGGCCTCCTCGACGGCTTTCTGATATTCCCCCGGAAGAGTGCGGCTGACCGGTGTGCCGGCCGGCCGCCGGTCCACCCGGGAGACCATCGGCGGCGTGGGCCGGGACAGTGCCGTGGTCATCGCGTCGAGACGGCCCACGGCCTGGTGGTACGCGGCCCGGCGAGCCGCGTCGTCGGCGTCGCCGGCCAGCACCGCGTTGGCCACCAGCAGCGCCGAGCCCTCGTGGTGGTCCAGCACCACCAGGTCGGTGGCGAGCATCATGCCCAGTTCGGGCAGCCGCAGGTCGTCGACGGTGGTGGACGGCAGTTTCTCGAACCGGCGGACCAGGTCGTAGCTCAGATAGCCGACCATGCCGCCGGTGAGTGGCGGCAGGCTCTCGTCGGGCAGCCCGCCGGTCAGCGCCTGCACCGTCTCGCGCAGGGCCGTCACCGGGTCGCCGGTCAGCGGCACCCCCTCCGGCGGGGTGCCCAGCCAGGTGGCCGCACCGTCGCGTTCGACCAGGGTGGCGAGGCTGCGGACGCCGATGAACGAGTACCGCGACCAGGCCAGCCCCTGCTCCGCCGACTCGAGCAGGAAGGTGCCGGGGCCACCGGCCAGTTTGGTGTAGACGCCGACCGGGGTCTCGCCGTCGGCCAGCAGCTTGCGGGTGACCGGGA
>DATMVU010000621.1:0-3439 GCA_035562875.1 Actinoplanes sp.
AGAACCGGCGCTGGGCCGGGGTCCCGTTCTACGTGCGGGTCGGCAAGCGGATGCCGCGCCGGGTCACCGAGATCGCGATCCTGTTCAAGCGGGCGCCGCACCTGCCGTTCGACCCGGCCGACGTGGAGATGCTCGGCCACAACCAGCTGGTCGTCCGGGTACAGCCGGACGAGGGTGTGGTCCTGAAGTTCGGTTCCAAGGTGCCCGGCACGTCGATGGAGGTCCGCGACATCGCGATGGACTTCCAGTACGGCGAGGCGTTCACCGAGTCCAGCCCGGAGGCGTACGAACGCCTGGTCCTGGACGTGCTGATCGGCGACCGGACACTGTTCCCGGACGCCGCCGAGATCGAGCAGTCCTGGCGGGTCATCGACCCGCTCGAAGCGGCCTGGGCGGGCACCAGACCGGAGCCGTACCGGTCCGGCGAGTGGGGCCCGCGGGCCGCCGACGAGATGCTGGCACGCGAAGGCCGTACCTGGAGGCGGGCATGATCGGGCTGTGGGACACCACCGGTAACGAGGTCGTCAAGGCCCTGGCCGCGGAACGGCGCAGCGCCGGTGGCGTGGCCTCCGGGCTGGCCCTGACCCTGATCGCGGTGGTCGAGGAGAAGAAGGTCCGGGAGGCCGAGGCGGCGGCCACCATCGCCGCAGCCGCACACCCCTGCCGGCTTCTCATCGTCGTACGCTCCGACATGGAGGGCCGCAGCCGCCTGGACGCGGAGATCGTCGTCGGGGGCCGGCTCGGTCCCGCCGAGGCGGTCGTCATGCGGATGTACGGCCGTCTCGCGCTGCACGCCGAGTCGGTCGTGATGCCGCTGCTCGCCCCGGACGTCCCGGTCGTCACCTGGTGGCACGAGGATCCGCCGAACATGATCGCCAACGACTTCCTGGGCGTCGTGTCGGAGCGCCGGATCACCGACAGCGCGCAGGCGCCGGACCCGGTGGCAGCGCTCAAGCAGCGGGCCGTCGACTACGCACCCGGCGACACCGACCTCACCTGGACCCGGATCACCCTGTGGCGGACCCTGGTCGCCGGTGCCTTCGACAGCACCGACGCCCGGGTCATCGGCGCGAAGATCGTGGCACCGGACCGGGACCCCACCGGCTGGCTGATGATGGGCTGGCTCAAGTCCCGCCTCGGCATCGACCCGGTGATGGAGCACACCGACCGGGCTCCTCGGCTGCACTCGGTGGAGCTGCAGTGCGAGAACGGCGACTGTGTCCGGGTCACCCGTGAGGAGGGCACCGCCCTGTTCAGCCGGACCGGACAGGACGACCGCTACATGCCGTTGCCGAAACGCGCGGTGGGTGACGAACTGGCCGAGGAACTGCGCCGGCTCGACGCCGACCAGATCTACGCGGACGCGCTCGGCGCCATGGCCGGGCTGTCCGGTCTGGACCACCGCAACCCGCAGCGGGTGCACGTCTGGAAGGACCCGGCGCTGGCCGCCATCGCCAGCTCGGTCGCCTGACAGTTTTTCGTATTCGGGGCCGTCCGCCGCACTGCGGTGGACGGCCTCTCCATAGAGGGAGACCCCATTGAGTGAGACCGTGGTCGTGGTGGTTCCGGACGCCGACATTCTGGCGTCCACGGTGGCGGCACGACTCGTCACCAGGATCATCGACGCGCAGGCGGTGCACGGCACGGCGAGTGTGGTGCTGACCGGCGGCCGGGTCGCGGCGAAGGTGCTGCGTTCGGTCGGTGACCTGCACGCCTCCGCCGCCATCGACTGGTCCCGGGTCGACCTGTGGTGGGGCGACGAGCGCTTCCTGCCCGCCGGAGACCCGGACCGCAACGAGACCCAGGCCCGGGAGGCGCTGCTCGACCATCTGCCGCTCGACGCGGCCCGGGTGCACGCCATGCCCGCCTCCGACGGCCCCGACGGGGACGACGCGACGGCCGCCGCCGCCCGGTACGCCACCGAGCTGGCCGCCTCCGGTGCCGCGGTGCCCCGTTTCGACGTGCTGATGCTCGGGGTCGGCGAGGACGGGCACATCGCCTCGTTGTTCCCCGGCCACCCGGTGCTGGGCGCGACCGGAACGACGGCTGCCACCTTCGACAGCCCGAAGCCGCCGCCCACCCGGGTCACCCTGACCGTGCCGACGATCCAGAGCGCCGACGAGGTGTGGCTGATCGCGGCCGGACCGGACAAGGCCGCCCCGATCGGCACCGTACTGGGCGGTGGGGACCTGCCGGCCGCCCACGCCAAGGGCACGACGAAGACGGTGTGGCTCCTCGACCGGGCCGCCGCCGCCGACCGCCCCTGACAGCGCGCGACTCACCCCACCGGAACGCTGGGCGGGGTGAGTCGCGGTCAGGCCGTGGGGGTGGCCACCGGGCCGACTGGTGCCCCGCCGGGCGGGGTGGCCGGGGACCTGCTCGGCGTGGCCGTCCCCTCCGGCGATCGATCCGGGGTGACCGGCTTGTTCGTCGGGAGGGCCGCGGTCGAGGAGGACGGGCCCGGCGACGGGGTGGTGATCACGGCCCCGGACTCGACCGGCGACGGGACGGCGGGTGACGGGACGGCAGGCGGGGGCTGTGGTGCGGGCTCACCACCGGTGCCCCCGGGACGCAGGGTCAGGCCCAGCAGCACGGCGATCACCGCACCGGACACGACGGCCAGCCACGAGGCGAGCCGGAACGGGAACGACCGGGCCGCCACGGCCACCGTCGGTGGCGTACCGAATCGCAACCGGTCCGGTGTGATCTGGCCGGCCCGGGCCGTCAGAGCGCTCCGGAGCCGCCGTTCGACCTCGTCGGTCACCGCTTCCCCAGTCTTTCCCGCAGAATCGCCAGCGCCCGGTGCGCCGTCGATTTGACAGTGCCGCGGGAGACCCGCAGCGTCTCGGCGATCTCCCCTTCGGAGAGCTCGGACCAGTACCGCAGCACCAGCACCTGCCGTTGCCGCGCGGTGAGCCCGCGCAACGCCCGCAGCATCTCCCGGTCACTCTCGCCCAGCAGAGCCTCGTCCTCGGCGGCCGGGTTGGTCCCCGGTTCGGGCGGGACGTAGGCCCGGGCGGTGCGACGCCGGCGCAGGGCGGACCGCGCGGCGTTCGTCACCCCGGTGATCAGGTACGCGTTCGGGTCGGCGATCCCGCGCAGTTCCGGCCCGTGCCGCCGGTACAGGGCTGCGAACACGTCCTGCACCACGTCCTCAGCGGTGGCCAGGTCGTCAACCATCAGCACCGCCAGCCGGACCAGGCTGAGCCGCCGGCTGTGGTACAGCTCGTTGATCGCCGGAGGCGGCCCCGAGGTGCCGTGCCCGGCGTTCCGTGGGCGCACGGAGATGCCGCGCAGCCAGGCGAACAGCGACGGGAACGGCACGACGGAGATCACAGGCGCGGCCTCGTGGGGTTGAGCGGCGGGAACGAACGGTACCTCGGCCGGCTACTTCGTGGGCGAGGGCAGCGGCGTGGTCGCGGGCCCGGACGCGGAGGGC
>DATMVU010000622.1:0-16443 GCA_035562875.1 Actinoplanes sp.
GGGGGGGGGCGCGGTCCCTGCTGGTCGGTGTCGCGGCCGGCGATCAGGCGGGCCGTGAGGACCGCGAAGGCGGCCTCGTCGCCGTCGGCCAGGAGGCGGGCCTGGCGGCTCCAGGTGACCAGGCTGGGGGCGAAGGACAGACCGGCCGCCTTGAGGGCGGTGCGCTTGGTGTCGTCGTCGCTTTCCGCCAGCTGGGTGAAGGTGCTGATTCCGGCGGCCCGCAGGGCGTTGGCCATGGCCGGGCCGATGCCTTCGATGCGTTCGAATCTGTCGGGTTCCGCCGGTGGTTCCGTGGGCTTTTCGGGCGCATTTCTCCACAGTCTCCCGGCGACCACCCCGAGAATGAACGCGAGGACGATGAAGACCAGTGACTGACTGATGAACCAACCCACGATGACCTCCGGCAGAAACGAACTGGAAAACGGCGAGAATCCCTACGGGAACCCAGCGAAAGACGCAATGGGAATCCCGAAGGGAACCGCAGAGGTGGCGCGGCGAACGGTTCTCCCGCATCCGGGGCCAACATCAAGATCAGAATATAGAGGGTGGACGGACGTTCTCAAATGTGACTTTCGGTGGCTATTCGGTGACGCGTTCCGCTATAAGAATCCCAGGTTGAAGGCAGCCTCCCGGGCCAGCAGAAATCCGGCGATACCGACGATCCAGGCGACCGTGTCCCCATGCGTCATCCACTCGCTGATCCGGGTCAGCACCGGCACCAGGCGACGGCCGCCGGCCAGCCGCAGCGCCAGCAGGACCACCGCCGGCACGATCATGACCAGGCAGTATCCGGCCATCACCAGTGCGATCTCCGGCGCGGCCAGTCCGGCAGTGGTGATCAGGCCGATCGCCCCGAGATAGGGCAGCATCGTGGACACTTCGAGCAGCGCGGCCACCAGCGCCAGCCCGGCCAGGGCGAGTGTCCCGCCGTCCTCGGCCAGGACCCGGCGCCGCCACCGGGGCAGCCGGCCCTCAGTGGAGGCCCCCGGGGAGCGCCGGCCCATCCGGAAGCTCCAGAAGAACAGTGCCACTCCGGCGACCAGCAGCGTCCACTGTGCCGGACGGGTGCCGAGCAGGCGGCTGATCTGCGGGAGCAGTGCCCCCGCGCCGAGGGCCACGGCGACGCCCACCGCGAAGTAGAAGGCGGCGACCGTACCCAGAAATGTCAGGATCCTGCCGGGGCGGACCGGACCGGGGTGGATCATCAACCAGATCGGGATCAACAGGGTGCCGAAGCTGGTCGAGTCGATCAGGGCGAGCGCGGCCAGCGAGGCGAGCAGTGTGCCGTTCATGGCTGTCACGATGAGTGGCCGGGCGGCGAACGCGCGTCGGCCGAAGGATGTGCGCGTGACCGGGGCATACAACTTTCGGTGGACGCCACGGACCCGTACCCGATGATGGGATGTCGGTGTGGATCTGCGGGAACGATGGCGGGGCAGCGCATTGGTGAGAGACGCCGCCAACGCCGCCGGGATCTTCGTGACCGGTGTCCTCCTCAACGCGGTCGGACTGACCGATGTCTGGTCGTCGCTGCCGGAGATCCCGCCGTTCAACGGCCTGCCCGACGCCTGGCACACCGTCCTGCTGGCCGCCGGATGCCTGATCACGCTGCTCAAGCGCCGTTTCCCGGCGGCCGTGCTGGCGGCCGGCACCGCGTTGTTCGCCGTGGATCTGCTGCTCGGCGGCAGCATCGCCGTGATCCTGGTGATGTTCGACGTGCTCTTCGCGGTCGGCCGGTACGCCTCGGCCCGCGCCCGTAACGCCGTCACCACAGTGGTCTTCGTGCTGATCGGCACCGCGAGTGTGGTCGGCGGTCTGGCGGCCGGTGAGGTCCGGATGGCCGTCTTCATCGCCTTCCAGCTGACGGCTCTGCTGTTCGTGCCGCTGTGGTGGGCCGCGAACATCCGCCGGCAGCAGCAGCTCGGCCTGCTCGACGCCGAGCGCACCGCCCGTGAGGCGGTCCTCGCCGAACGTGCCACGATGGCCCGCGACCTGCACGACGTGATCGCCGCTCACCTCGCGACCACGGCCATGCACTCGGGTGCCGCCCTCGCCGCGCCACCCGACACCGGCCGGGACCGGGCCGCCCTGCAGGCGGTCCGGACCAGTAGCCTCGCCGCTCTGGAGGAGATGCGCTCGATGATCCTGCTGCTGCGCGCCGCCGGGGAGCCCGCCCTGCCCGGCGGTCTGGACCGGTTGCCCGAGCTGGTGGCGGCGGCCGACGGGCTGCAGGTGGAGGTACGGGTCCGCGAGGTCCCGGGCGCCCCGGCAGTGGTCGAGCACACCGTCTACGGCATCGTCCGGGAGGCGCTGACCAACGCTGCCAAACACGCACCGGGGTCGCGGGTGTTGCTGGAGGTGCGGGCGACCGGCGACCGGGTGCTGGTGACCGTCACCAACACGCTCTCCGGGGTGACGGCAGTGGATCACGAGGTGCTGAGCGCGGGCACCGGCCTGTGGTCGATCCGGGAACGGGCGGCGGTGCTCGGCGGGGAACTGACCGCCGGACCGGACGGCGACGTGTGGCGGGTCGCGGCGAGTCTGCCGCTGGTGCCCCGATGATCCGGGTCCTGCTCGCCGACGACCACGCCGCGATCCGGGCCGGGATGCGGCTGATGCTGGAGCAGGCCACCGACATCGTGGTGGTCGGTGAGGCCGCCGACGGTGCGGTGGCGGTCCGGCAGGCGGCGGCATTGCGCCCGCACGTGGTGCTGATGGACATCCGGATGCCCGGGACCGACGGCATCAGCGCCACCCGCGAGATCATCGCGGCCGGGTCCGCCGAGGTGCTGATCCTGACCACGTTCGACCTGGACGAGTACCTGTTCGGGGCGCTGCGGGCCGGTGCCGCCGGTTTCCTGCTGAAGACCGTCGAACCGGCCGCCCTGATCGACGCGGTCCGCCGGATCGCCGCCGGCGACGGGATCCTGGCCCCGGAGGTGACCCGCCGCCTGCTGACCGCCTTCGTGGCGACCCCGGCCGCCCCGCCGGCACCACCGTCGCTGACCGGCCTCACCCAGCGGGAACGTGACGTGCTCGCAGCTCTCGGGCGCGGGCTCTCCAACGCCGACCTGGCGGCCGAGTTGACCATCACCGAGGCGACCGCGAAGACCCACGTCTCCCGGGTACTCGCCAAACTGGGCTGCACGTCGCGGGTCCAGGCCGCGATCCTGGCCCGGGAGGCGGGTCTCACCTGAGGACGCGCTCAGCTCTTGACCACGATGCCCAGGGCGCCGGCCAGGGCGTAGGAGAGTCCGAGCAGGTCGTCGGGGTGCACGACGGCGCCGGCCCAGCTGGTGATGCCGCCGATCCCGGACAGTTCGCAACGCTGGAAGCGGGCGCCGCGCATCGTCGCGTTGGCGAACTGGGCACCGGTCAGGTCGCAGTCGACGAACGAGGCGCCGCGCAGGTCGGTGTTGGTGAAGTCGGCTCCGGACAGGTTGCAGCCGGTCAGCTCGACCTTGTCGAACCGGGCGAACCGCCAGTTCGTCAGGTCGACCTTGCAGTCGGTGAACGTCACGCTGCGCAGCAGGCCACCGTTGAACGCCAGCCCGGTCATCCGGCAGCCGGTGAAGGCGAGCCGTTCCATCGTGCCGTTCTCGGCGCGGGTGTTGGACCAGTCGGAGCCCTCGGACCGGCAGTCGGTGAGCCGGACCTTCGGCAGCACCGCCCCGGCCAGCCGCGCCGCCCGGAACCGGCACTGCGCGAACTCGACGTCCTGGGCGAAGACCCCGATCAGGTCGGTGCCGTCGAAGAGCCGCTTCTCGTGGAACTCCTCGGAGCCGAGCCCGGCCTCAGCCGGTTCAAGAGTGTCCGGCACGCTGGGTGCCGTCGGATTGTTTGATCGCCGCACGGGATTGGTTTAGCACAGATGGACGACAAGGTCTGGGCCGCGGCCGGGCAGTGGCGGGAGTTCCTCGACGAGCGGAACGGCACCGACCCCCTGGAGCTGACCTGCCGGATCATGAAGATCAACGAGGAGGCCGGGGAAGCCGTCCAGGCGTGGATCGGGGTGCTCGGCCAGAACCCCCGTAAGGGTGTGACCCACACCACCGACGACGTGGTGAAGGAGCTGGCCGACGTGGCGTTCGCCGCGCTCGTGGCCATCGCCAGCCTGGGTGCCGACCCGCGCCGGGCGGTCGACGAGGTGGTCACCAAAGCCGAGGGTTATCTCACGAGGTGATCCACCCGGTCCCGGGATCTGGTTGGATTTCTACACTCGGTGGCTGCCCCACCGCGAACTTCGGAAGGACGCACCGCCGTGACCCTGACCCAGAACGCCCCGAACCAGCACTCGGTGCAGCCCGCCGCCGACCAGGCGGTGCTCATCGTGCACGGCCGGGACCGGACCGGGATCGTCGCGGCCATCAGCGCGGTCCTCGGCCGGCACGGTGCCAACATCGTCTCCCTGGACCAGTACTCGGACAACCCGCACGGCGGCGCCTTCTTCCAGCGCACCGTCTTCGGCCGGGCCGGGCTGAAGGCGGCCCTCCCGGCGATCGAGGCCGACCTGCGGACCGAGCTGTCCGCCGACTTCGAGCTGGAGTGGCAGATCCGGGACCTGTCGGTCCCGAAACGGGTGGCGATCTTCGCCTCCAAGGCCGACCACTGCCTGCTCGACCTGCTGTGGCGGCACCGGCGCGGCGAGCTGCCGATCAACATCTCGATGGTGATCTCCAACCACGCGCACGCCGCCGACGAGGTGCGCTCCTTCGGCATCCCGTTCTTCCACGTGCCGTCCCAGGGCGCGGACAAGAGTGCCGCCGAGGCCCAGCACCTGCAGCTGCTGACCGGCAATGTCGACTTCATCGTGCTGGCCCGCTACATGCAGATCCTGTCCGGTGACTTCATCGAACGCGTCGGTGTGCCGATCATCAACATCCACCACAGCTTCCTGCCCGCGTTCATCGGCGCCGACCCGTACGCCAAGGCCGCGCAGCGGGGGGTGAAGCTGGTCGGGGCGACCGCCCACTACGTCACCGAGGACCTGGACGAGGGCCCGATCATCGAGCAGGACGTGGTCCGGGTGAACCACGCCCACTCCGTCGTCGAGCTGCGCCGCCAGGGCGCCGACGTGGAGCGGGCGGTGCTGTCCCGGGCGGTGCTGTGGCATGCCGAGGACCGGGTCATCCGGCACGGCAACCACACCATCGTCTTCCAGTAAGTAGGCCGGTTTCAGAACCTCCGCCGCTGCCAGGGCCGCCAGGACGGGCGGCCCGGTGGCCGGGTGCCGACCGCACTCCGCAACAGCGCGTAGGTGTCCCGGACGGTGACCGTCGGGGTCAGCGCGGCCCCGGCCAGGGCCTTGCCGAGCTGCGGGTCGTCACCGACCAGGACGACCGCGCCGACCTGCGCCGGTTCGGTTCCGGCGTCGGCGAGGAGCTGTTTCGCGGTGTCCGGTAACTGTTCCAGATGCGCGGCCGCCGCCGCGGTCAGGTCGTCCCGGCTCAGTTGCACCGCCCCGTGCGGTTCGGGCAGCAGCATCGACGCCCGGTGCTGCACCGCGAGGGTCGCCCGGGCCTGGTCGACCTCCCGGCTGACCTGCCAGCTGTCCGGGTCGGCCTCGGTGCCGGCCCGGGTGGCCGCGACCCGCAGCAGTGCCTCGTCGACGGCCGGGACTCCGGGCGCCCGGACCGCGGCGGTGGCGAGCTGCCGGTAGCCGTCCCGGGCGTCGATCAGGGTCAGCTCCGGCCAGGCGGTTCCGGTCGTGCACACCACTGTCAGACCGGCCCCGGCCAGGGTGGCGGCCGCGGCCGCGGTGCTCACCGCGCGCGGGCGGGGGAGCCGGGCCAGGGCGGCGGCCCGTTCGAGACGGTGCCGGGCGGGCGGGCCCCAGTCGTGCTCGGTGACGACGGTGAGCGCCCGGACCCGGCCGCCGGCCCGTGCGGCCACGTGGGCCAGGACTGCGGCGACCGCCTCGACCGGGCCGCCGTGCCGCAGCAGGGTCATCGGGTCGGGACGATACGACTCGGGATGGCGGAGCCCGTCGGCCAGCGCGTCCCGGCCCGCGGTCCAGGTGCCGGAGTCGTCGAAGACCCCGCTGGGTAGGTGTGCCCGTCCGTCGAAGAGCAGGGGCTGCACCACGTCCCCGGACTCGTACACCGCGGTGATCCACCATGCGGCGATGTCGACGACCAGATGAAGATCCGTCGCTGGCATGCCCGGCAGTGTCTCAAATGGACGAATCCACCGGCACATCTTGTCCGGAATTTTCCACGCATAGTGATAGATCGGCAACCATGTGCTAAGTAAGGTCTCATCACTGTGCCGTGGTCCGTTCGAGCCTAGCCAATGCCCTCAGCGGCAGGTGGTCAGGCCACCCTGTCGCAGGCAGGCTTCGGACAGCGGGTCGCGCAGGGTCGCCTGCAGGGCGCTGACGTCCCAGACCGTGGTACCGCCCGGATCGCCGACGGCGAGCAGCGGGCCGTCCGGGCTGAACGCCGCGGAGACCGACCGGCCCGGCAGCACCGCGGCCCGCAACGGCGCCGCGGCGGGGGACAGGTGCCAGAGGACGGTGCCGGAGTCACCGGTGACGGCCACCATCGTCCGGTCCGCGGAGAGACTGACGCTCACCGATCCGCTGTCGCTGCGTGGCAGGGCGTGGACGGTCCCACCGGCCCGGACGACGACGTCCCGTTGCCCGGCGACGATCAACCCGCCGCGGGCCTCCAGAGCCTGGAAACCGCCCTGGGTGGCGAGGGTGGCCGCCCGCCGGGGTGCGGCCGGGTCGGTCATCGTCCAGACGGTGAGCGAGGAGTCCGGGCCACCGTTGTCCCCGGCCACCACCAGATCGCCGGTGACCTCGTCGAACGTGGCCGCCGCCACCCAGGACGCGGCGATCTCGGCGACCGCTGCCGGCTCGGTGCCGGCCGCCACCCGGACGACCCGGATCCGGGACTGGTCCACGAACACCGTGGCCAGGCCGTGCACCGGATCGGCGGCGATCACCCGCTCCAGCAGTTTGCGGGGCGCCGGCCCGGACAGGTCGTACACCGCCCCGGTCGCGTACAGCAGATCACCGGCGAGCCGGGCCCGCACCATCCCGGTCACCGACAGCGGCGGATGGGCTTGATCCAGTCCGGGCAGATCCCAGAAGTCGATCCGCTTCGTGCCCGGGGACGTCACGGCCAGCACCCCGTCGAAGACACCCACCGTGCGGTCCGGGTCCCGCGGGCCGTCGATCCGGGCCTCGAGCCGCGGCGCGAACGGGGTCACCCGCCACAGCGCCGCCGACCGGGTGGCGCCCTGCCAACCCGCGGTCAGCAGCCGGTTCCCGTCCGGAGTGAAGTCGATCGAGGAGATCCAGCCGCCGTCCCGGCGCAACGTGCGTAACGCCAGCGGAGTGGCCGGCTCGGCGAGACTCCACAGTCCCACGGTCCGCTGGTCGCCGCCGGCCGCGAGGATCCCGCCGCCCGGATCGAACGCCACCGTGGTGACGGTGCCACTGTCGCCGGCGAACCGGGACAGCAACCGGGGCCGGGCCGGATCCCGCAGATCGTAGAGCCGCACCCCGTCACTGACCGTCGCCGCCGCCAGTGACGTTCCGTCCGGACTGAACGCCAGGTTCAGCACCGCGTCGGCATCGGTGATCGCGGAGAGTCGCCGGGGCCGCTCCCCGTCGACCGCCCACACGGTCAGCAGTTCGCCCTCGGCCACCCCGGCGAGCAGCCGCCCGTCCGGGCTGAGCCGGGCCCCGCCACGGGTCGCGGTACCGGCCGCCGCCGACCACACCGGCAGTGGTCGTCTCCGGTCCCGGACGTCCCACAACTCGATACGGTCCGACACCGTCAGCAGATGCCGGCGGTCGGCGCTGAACTGCACTCCGTCCCACGCCTGCCCGGTCAGCTCGGCCAGCGGATAGGCCCCGGACGTGTCCCACAATTGCAGCCGGGGCCCGGCGGTCGCGATCGTCCGGCCGTCCGGGCTGAACGACAGATCCACCGTCTCCGACTCCACGGCCAGGGCACCCACCCGCTCGAACCGGCTGCCGTCCACCGACCACAACGCCACGTCACCGGCTCCCGCGGTGGCCACCATCCGGCCGTCGGCGCGGAACTCGGCCGCGTACACCGCCTCGTCCGGGCTCAGCTCCCCGTCGTACCCGGTGGCCAGCGCCGCGCCGATCGCCGCCCGGCTGCGGTCCGACGGGCTGATCCGCTCGGCGCTCACCGCCAGCCGCAGCGCCAGCCCCGGATCACCGTCCAGAACCTGCGCCGACCGGTCCAGCAGATCCCGTTGCGCCAGCACCCGATCCTGCCGGGCCACCGTGTCCCCGGCCCGGTCCAGCGCCACCACCGACCCCGACAACAGCCCCGCCACCAGCAGACCGGCCGCCGCCCAGGCCGCCACCCGGCGCCGGGGCCGGCCACTCGCCCGCGCGGCCAGCGCCACCCGCCGCAACTCCGGCGCCGGCCGCCCGGCCGACAACAGCGAATCCAGCAGCTCCGGTGCGGACGGCCGGACCGCCGGATCCTTGGCGAGCGCGGCCGACACCAGCTCCCGCAACGGCTCCGGGACACCGTCCAGATCGGGCGGCCGGGTCAGGATCCGGCCGATCGTCGCGATTGGCGAGTCACCTCCGAACGGATTCCGGCCGGTTGCCGCGAACGCCACCAGCACGCCCCACGCGAACACGTCGGCGGGCGGACCGATCCGCTCCCGGGCCCCGGTGTCCAGACACTCCGGCGCCAGATAGCCGATGGTCCCGATCACCTGATCAGGAGCGGTCAGCTCGGCGCTCAGGTCGACGCTCCGGGCGATTCCGAAGTCGATCACCTTGGGCAGTCCGACGGCCAGCAACACGTTCGCCGGTTTGAGATCGCGGTGCACCACCCCGGCCCCGTGGATGGCGACCAGCGCCGTCGCCACGCCGACGGCCACCGCGTACAACTCGGAGGGTTCCAGGGATCCGCGGTCGCGGACCACCTCGGCCAGGCTCGGCCCGTCGACGAACTCCACGACCAGGTAGGGCGGATCGTGCTCCAGATCGTCGTGCAGCACCGCAGCCGTGCAGAACGGCGGCACCTGCCGCGCCCGCTTCACCTCACTGCGGAACCGCGCCAGGAACGTCGGATCGTCCCGCACCACCTTGATCGCGACCTGCCGGCCGTCCGGACCCTCGGCCAGATAGACGGTGCCCATGCCGCCACTGCCGAGCCGCCCCAGCACGGTGTGCGCACCGAGCCGCTGCGGATCGCCGGCCAGCAACGGGGTGACGGGCACGTTCTCCAGTCTCATCAGGACGACGGCGGTCCGTCAACGCGCGGTTTTCTGTCGTACCCCCATGGTGAAATTCCTTTTCTGGTACGAGTGAGCAGAGCCCTGTGGCATCGCGCCAGGCAGGCGGTGGCCGGGACCGGCCCGCGACCGCCGGGCCGGATGCGGCCCTCCGGGGGAAGTGAGGCGTTTCGACATGGGCATTCACATGATCGCGCGACGGATCGGCGTCGAGCGGTGGCAGGCGGTTCTCGCTGCTCCGGAGACCGCATGGACGGTGGTGGGTGAGCCGGACCTCGACCTGGACAAGGCCTGGAGCGGCCTCGACTACCTGCTCGACGACGCGGTCCCCGAAGAGGCCCGTGCCGCGATCCGGGGAGGCGTCCCGATCGGTGAGGATCAGGGTTACGGCCCGGTCCGGGGCCTCGACCCACCGATGGCGGCCGCCGTCGCGGCAGCCCTCGACGCTACTTCTCTCGACGCGCTGCGCTCCCGTTACGAGCCGGAGGTGATGGAGTCCCTGGACGTCTACCCGGGTGGCTGGCAGGGCGACGACTTCGACGGCTGGCTGTCGCAGAGATTTGCCGATGTGTGTGCCTTCTACCGATCCGCGGCGGCCGAGGGGGAAGCAGCGCTGCTCACCTTGACCTGATCGCCGACGCAGGCGACATGGAGTCGCCTTCGGTCTCGCCGTCGGCCGGCCCGATCCCGCCCGGCCGCCGCACACCCGGCCCCGGCCGGCTCAGCGGGTGGTGCTGCATCACGATCGCTACGACGGCACGCCGGCGGACGGATGGCTCGACGAGTATGAGAGTGCCTTCCGGGACTTCCGTGCCGCATCGGGGATGCAGGAGCGATCCTGGGCTGAATCAGTGCTGGTCGGGACCGGCCGTCCGGACATGGACGGCCGGGAGAATCTGCGGCAGATGGTGCAGGACCAGGGTTACCGGCTCGAGTGATCAGTCAGCACCCGATCAGATCGGCGGCCGGTCGATCTCTCAGGTCTGCGGTGAGACGGCCGCGGGCGGCGGCCGGCATCTGCTTTCGGCCGGCGTGTGGCCGGTCAGCGCCTGCCGGGAGCGGTGTTCGGCCGCTGGGACAGGACGGCGACTGCGGCCAGCATCGCCAGCAGGGCCGCGGCGAACCAGGTCATCACCGTGATCATGCCGGTGAACAGCGAGGCCACACCGATGGACAGGGCCGAGACAGCGAGGGCGACGTAGGCGATCAGGAAGATCCCGGCCAGAGCGGCGCCACGTTCGGCGGGAGCGGCCAGCCCGGCGACCGTCCCGATGGAGGCCTTGAAGAGGATGCCGGCTCCGATCCCGGCGAACAGACCTCCGGTGAGGAAGACCGGAAGACTGGTCAGGTGCATGCCGGCGACGAGTGTCAGCACACCCGCCGCCTGGAAGGCCAGGCCGGCTGTGGTCTTCGTGCGGGCCGGCAGCCTGCCGGTCACCGTCTGCGCCACTGCCGATCCGCCGAACACCGCGAAGACGATCAGCCCGGCGAGGAGACGAGACGGGTGGTGCAGCGTTCCGGCGACAAAACCGGGCGCCACCGACGTGAAGAAGCCGAACACCGAGAAGGCGGCGAAGGTTCCGGTCGCGGCGGCCAGGTAGGCCGGGCCGGACGCGGTGGTGACACGCTGCGGGCGGTAACGGTAGGAGCGGTCCGGCCGGACGGTCTCCGGGGCGGCCACCACGGCACCGACGGCGATCAGGAGGAGGACCAGGAAGATCAGGTACGGGGTCCGCAACGGCGCCCCGAAGTATTCGGCCAGGAACCCGGCTACCAGCGTGCCCAGTCCGAGCCCGCCGATGTTGGCGGCCGTGGAGACGATCTCGAAGCGGGTACCGGAGCCGCCCGGCCGGTGCGCGGCGTGCAGTTCGTGCAGGTGGGCGGTGGCCGTGGCGGTGATCATGCCGACGCCGAGGCCGGTGACGACCCGGGCCGCGATCAGCACCGGCAGCGACGTGCCGGTCAGGAACAGGACAGCGGCGACGGCCTCCAGGGCAAGCGCCGGGATCAGCACCCGGCGGCGGCCCAGCCGGTCGGAGACGTGCCCGGCCAGGACCAGGCTGATCACGACCCCGACGGCGTAGGCGGCGAAGACGACGGTGACGGTGAAGGTGGTGAGGCCGTAGAGCGGATACAACGGCGCGGGGACTGTCGAGAACGCCATCGCGATCAGGAAAGCCGCTGCCACGGACCAGAAACCGGTGTTCGCCTCTGCCGCTGTCCGGTCACGGGTTTCCAGGAGGAGTGCCATGTGGTGGACTCTGCGCCGCCCCGACCATCATCGCCAACGAGAGTCTTCGCTCACACCGATCGCCATCGTTGATACTTGCAGGTGTGGACCTGCGCCAGCTCGAATACTTCGTCGCCGTAGCCGAGGAACTGCACTTCAGCCGGGCGGCCACCCGCCTGCACGTGGTCCAGTCCGCGGTCTCCGCGGCGATCAAGACCCTGGAGCGTGAACTCGGCACCCCACTACTCGACCGCAACGCCAAACGGGTCCGGCTCACCGGCGCCGGCGAGGCCCTGCTGCCACACGCCCGGATCACCCTGGACGCGGCCCGTGACGCCCGGGACGCGGTCGCCGAGGTCAGCGGAGGGCTCCGCGGCACCCTGCGGATCGGCACCCTCACCTCGATCCGGATCGTCGACCTGCCGACGGTCCTCGGCGAGTACCACCGCCGCCACCCCGGGGTGATCCTGCAGACCGCCGCGTCACCGACCGGCTCCGGCGGGCTGGTCGACATGCTCGTCGAACACCGGCTCGACCTGGCGTTCGTGTCGGTTCCCGGGCCCCGGCCGGCCGGGCTGCGGCTGACCGAACTGGCCACCTCGGTGATGGACCTGACGGTCCCGATCGGTCATCCCCTGGCCGGGCGCGCCTCGATCACCATCGAGGAGCTGGGTGGGCTGGACTTCATCGACCTGCCGGCCGGCTACGGCAACCGGGAGGTGGCGGACCGGGCTTTCGCGGCGGCCAGCGTCCGGCGGCACGTGACGATCGAGCTGACCGATATCGGAACTAGCGTGGACTACGTACGAAATGGGCTCGGTGTTGCGCTGCTTCCCCGATTTCTGCTTTCCGATGTCGCCGGGATCGTCACCGTTCCGGTCACCGGGGCGGATCTGCGATGGCCGCTGTCGCTCGCCGTTCCGGACGATCGGGAACCGAGTGCCGCCGCTCGCGCGCTGATTGCACTGACCAGGGAGTTCGTGACTAGAGTGTCCGATCATGAGGTCGTTACGGGTGGCGGTTCTGGCGGGGACGGTGGCGGTCAGTCTCGGCGGCGGGGGTCTGATCGTGGCCCGGGTGACAGGCGCTGAACAGGCGCCGGCGTTCGTGATGCGGCCGGTCTCGTCGGCCAGCACGACGCTCACCGCGTTCGCGGCGCCGCCGTCGCCCAGCGGTTCCGCCGTCACCGAACCGGCCGGTCCGACCGCAGCCGAACTCGCCGCCCTGGACCGGGCCGCTCAGGTGAAGGCGCTGAACGCGGCGCTGAAGAAACTCGCCGGGAAGACACCCGATTTCTCGGTCGCCGTCTTCGATCGCCGGACCGGCCAGCGGTACGCCTACCGCGGCTCGGTCAAGTTCGACACCGCCAGCATCGTCAAGACCCAGATCCTCGCCTGCATGCTGCTGAAAGCCCAGGACGCCGGCCGGGCCCCGACCACCGCCGAGATGAAACTGGCCCGGCCGATGATCCGGCTCAGCGACAACAACGCCACCACCACGCTCTTCAACCGGATCGGGGGCAAGACCGCGGTCACCAAGTGCAACAAGCGGCTCGGGCTGACCCAGACCGTGGTCAACAGCCGGTGGGGTCTCACACGGACCACCGCGTCCGACCAGATCCGGCTCCTCGAGGAACTCGTCGACACCAAGGGCCCGCTCAAGGCGTCGTCCCGCAAGACCGCCTTCACCCTGATGAACACCGTCTCCACGGCCCAGGACTGGGGTGTGCCGGCAGTCGTCAAGAAAGGTGAGATCTTCACCGTCAAGAACGGCTGGGACACCCGCTCGGCCGACGGCGGCCTGTGGGCGGTCAACTCGATCGGCCGGGTCACCACCAAGAACGGCAAGGTCAACGTATCGGTGGCCGTTCTGTCCCACAACAACAAGTCGATGAAGTCCGGCATCACGCTGGTCGAGAAGATCGCCAAGCTGACCAGGCAGCACCTCAAGTACTGAATGGCGTTTGGTATCGACGGTTATCGTCACCGCGTTCGTTCTTCTCGACCGTGGGGCTGCCGATGCGCCGACTGCTGAGCGTTGCCGGGTCCGTCGTGACGATGACGGGCTTCTGTCTGGTGATGGCGCTCATCGGCGGGGTCTCCGGGGTGGCCTTCCAATCCGCCGTGTCCCTGCTCGACAAGCTCTTCCTCGGACGGCTCTTCCCCGGTGGGCTCATCCTTCTGCTCGTCGTCCTACCGGGGATCGTCATTCTCATCGACGAGCACTTCAAACCCGGGAGTTCAATCGGCGACTCTCCGAGGAGGGCTGGCGGGTCCTCGACATTGTCGGCCGGGAATGGCCGTGGGACGGCCTGCGGCGGCACGGCACGATCAGGGTGTCGAAGGCGTGGGAGTTCGAGGCGGGCCGGCACTTCGGCCGTCCCACCCGGATCGATGAATGTGTGCGGCGTGCCCTCCTGGTCGCGGAAACACTCGAACTGACCCCCCGGCGGGTCCGGGCTCCGGAGCGGTGAGGAGTAGCCGGTGAGTGGGGATCGCAGCCCGGCGGTCGCGGGGCGGCCGTGAGGTTCGCCCTGCTCGCGCGGACGAAACGGGAGGTACCGCTGCTGTTGTGGACCCGAACGGCGTACAAGAGCATGGGGTTGACCTGGGGTTTGGTGATGCTCGACACGGGAGCCTCGGTCCGGGGCGGTAGACCTTGGCGTGCTACGTTCCGTGGTGGGAGGACGCATGCAGAGGCGCACGGATCTCATCGAAGATCTGATGGGACGATTCCCGCATATCCCGCGTGAAGCGGTGATCAAAGAAGACCTGCTGCGGGGCGGGCTGGCGTTCGACGAATCGGCGCTCACCGACAATGAGAACGGTGAGGTGAAACCGAAGTCTTACTTCATCTTCTCGTTCGACCACCGCACGCTTCCGGAGCTGGGTGAGGCGGCGCTGCGCCGTCCGCCGGAGGAGATCGTGCTCACCGGCGGGCCGTACGATCTGCGCCGGACCGTGGTGTCCGTGCGGGTCAACCCGTCGTCACCTTATGTGGTGAAACCGACCGAGGACGGGAAGCTGATGCTTCACCTCGACGGTCGGCCGATCGCTGACGTCGGGTTGCCGCCGATGCCGGAGTATTACCGGCACAAACTCGACAACGGGAAATCGGTGATGGAGGTCGCGCCCACCATTCAGTGGGGCTATCTCGTCTATCTCACCGTTTTCCGGGTCTGTCAGTACTTCGGCGCCAAAGAGGAATGCCAGTACTGCGACATCAACCACAACTGGCGTCAGCACAAGGCTGCCGGGCGGCCCTACACGGGTGTCAAACCGGTCGACGAGGTGCTGGAAGCCCTCGCGATCATCGACAAGTACGACACGGCGAAGACGTCGCACGCCTACACGCTGACCGGTGGTTCCATCACCAGCAAGGTCGACGGTCTGGCCGAGGCCGACTTCTACGGGCGGTACGCACAGGCGATCGAGGAGCGGTTCCCGGGTCGCTGGATCGGCAAGGTCGTCGCGCAGGCACTTCCGCGCGAGGACGTGCAGCGGTTCTACGACTACGGCATCCGTATCTACCACCCGAACTTCGAGGTGTGGGACAAGCGGCTGTTCGAGCTCCACTGCCCCGGCAAGGAGCGTTACGTCGGCCGAGCCGAATGGCACCGCCGCATTCTCGAATCGGCTGAGGTGTTCGGGCCACGAAATGTGATCCCGAACTTCGTGGCCGGCATCGAGATGGCCGAGCCGTTCGGATTCCGCACCGTCAACGAGGCGATCGATTCGACAACCGAGGGCCTGGACTACTTCATGTCCCGGGGCATTCTGCCGCGGTTCACCACCTGGTGCCCGGAACCGACCACGCCCCTGGGCAAGACCAACCCGGAAGGCGCTCCGCTGGAGTACCACATCCGGCTGCTGGAGGCGTACCGCGCGACGATGGAGTCCAACGGACTGTCGACGCCGCCCGGCTACGGCCAACCCGGCGCCGGTAACGCGGTGTTCTCGGTCAGCTCGTTCATGGACACGCTGCCCGCCGAATGATCGATGCGTTCCGCGAGTTACTGCGCATTCCGACGGTTTCCACGCGGAACGCCTCCTCTTGGGACCACGCTGCCTTCGACGCGTTTCACGACGCGTTGAGGCGGCGTTTTCCGCTTCTGCATCGGCTGCCACTCGTCCGGGTCGGCCGGCACGGCCTGCTCTTCCAGTGGCCTGGTGTCTCCTCGGTTCGTCCCGTCGTGCTGATGGCCCACATCGACGTCGTCCCTGCCGAGGGGGAGTGGACCCACCCGCCGTTCGGCGCGGTGGTCGAGGACGGTGTGATCTGGGGCCGGGGCACACTCGACTGCAAGGCCAGCCTGACCGCGATCTGCCAGGCCGTCGAAGATCTGCTCGCCGTGGACTTCGTGCCCGCGCAGGACGTGTGGCTGTCGTTCGGCTGTGACGAGGAGGTCGCCGGAGAGTCGGCGCCCCTAGCCGTCGAGGAACTCAGCCGTCGTGGTGTCAGCCCGTGGTTCGTGCTCGACGAGGGCGGTGCGGTCGCCTACGACGCGTTTCCCGGCGTGACGACCCCGATGGCGGTCATCGGCGTCACCGAGAAGGGTGTCACCTCACTCGAACTGAGCGTCGAAGGCGGCGGTGGGCACGCCTCCACCCCGGCACCGCTCGGCCCCACCGCCCGCCTGGCCCGGGCCATCACCCGGCTCGACCGCACCCCCATGCGGGCCACCGCCCCCGACGCGACTGTCGAACTGCTCCGCCGGGCGGCACCGCACGCCACACCACCGATCCGGTACGCGCTGAACGCCGCAGTCCGCAACCGCACACTCCTCGCCCGTCTGCTGCTGGCCGCCGGCCCGGAAGCCGCGGCGATGGTGCGGACCACGTTCGCGGTGACCACCCTCAGCGGCTCACCGGCCCTGAACGTGATCGCCAGCACCGCCACCGCCGGAGTCAACGTCCGCATCCTGGTCGGGGACAGCGTCGACGGGGTGATCCGGCACGTCCGGCGAGTGATCAAGG
>DATMVU010000623.1:0-14709 GCA_035562875.1 Actinoplanes sp.
CCCGGCCCACCGGCGACCCCGGCCCGTCCCGCTCCCGGTCGTCCGTCCGTCCGGTCAGGACCGGACGGACCACGCCCGCCGCCCATACCGACCGCAGCAGACCCCGCCGAGGCACCACCGACCGCAGCAGACCCCACCGGAGCACCGCCCACAGCAGCCGACCCGGACGGCCCCGCACCGACGGACGCCGCCCCCACGGCGGCCGCGCCGGTAGCCTGCCCGGGCCCACCGACGGGCCGCCCCGGCACGGCAGCGCCACCCCGAACGGCTCCCGTCCCCATCCCGTCACGCCCGCCAGGCCCCGCGCCGTCACGCGCACCAGGACCATGAGGACCCATACCGTCACGCCCACCGGGCCCCGCACCGTCAGGGGGGCCCTGGCCCATCGGCCAGCCGTCGGCGTCGTCGGGTTCGGCCATACCGCGCCCGGGAACGGCAGCGCCGCCGAGCGCCCGGGAAAGCCCGTCCGCCCCCGGCCCGGGAACCGAGGCACCACCCATCGCCCGCGAGGACCCATCCGGCCCCTGTCCCGGCACCGAGGCACCGCCCACGGCACGCGACGGCCCGTTGCCACCACGCGGTCCCTGCGGTGCGCCGTCCGGTCCCAGCCCGGCGCGGCCGGGCACGGGTGCCCCGCCCATCGCCCGGGACGGTCCGTCCGGTCCGTGACCGGGCACCGAGGCACCACCCGCGGCCCGCACCGGCGCACCGTCGGCTCCACGAGGCATACCACCCGGTCCACCGGGTCCACGCCGGCCGGATCCACGCCGCTGCGCGCCGGAAGGTCCACCGTCCAGCCCGGCACCGTGCGCGGAGTCGTGCCCGGAGCCGTCGTCCGGCCCCGCGCCGTCGCGCCCGGTCATCCCCGCCGAGTCGCCCTCGGGTCCGGGACGCCCATGGCGCGACACCGCACCGGTACCACCATCCGGCACCGGCATCCCCCGGCGCGAGACCGCAGCGGTCCCGCCGTCCCGCTCGACGAACCCGCCCGGAGCACCGCCCGGACCGGGCCGCCCGTGCCGCGACACGACCCCGGTGCCACCGTCGGCGTCCACCGGGCCGTCCGGACCGCGCATCCCGCGGCGCACCACCGCACCGGTTCTACCGTCCGGATCCGCCGGGCCACTGTCGGGACCGGGCATCCCACGACGCGACACCGCGCCGGTTCCGCCGTCCGGTCCCGCCATCCCGGAACGCGCAACCGCGCCGGTTCCGTTGTCAGGACCGTTGAAACCTGCCCCGTCTTCCATTCCACCAGGGCCACGACCAGGTCTTCCTCGCCCGGGAGCGACCGAGCCCATCATGGCCGGGTCGGCACCGTCCGGGCCCGGTCCCTGACCGGGTACCGCCGCGCCACCACGAACCGGACCACGTCCCCCGACCGGCGCCCCGCCACGTGCGGGACCACCAGGGCTACCGGGACCACCGGGTGTCATGTCGCCAGGCCCGTTCATCGGCCTGCCACCACGGCCGCCGGGGCCGTTCATGCCGCCAGGAGCACCGGGGTTTCCCTGACCACCGGGACCACCCGGGCCGTTCATCCCGCCAGGACCACCGTGATTACCCGGGCCACCAGGACCAGCGGGCCCCGCGCCGTCACGCTGACCAGGGCCGTACGGACCCATACCGTCACGCGGGCCAGGACCACCATGGTTACCGGGGCCGCCCGGACCGTTCACGGGCGCGGCACCGCCCGCAGGCATGCCACCGGCGCCGGGCTGGCCGACCACGGCCCGGCCCGGGCCCATCGGCTGGGCGGGGCCGTTACCCGGAACAGGTACCGCCGCACCGGCGCGAGCCACTCCCGGATTCTCCGGTCGTACGCCGCTGTGCCGTCCGGTGTGCTCCTCGCCGTCAGCCGGGAAGGCGCCGGAACCCTGACCGTCCGCCCGGGCCGCCCGGCGGCCCGGTCCTGCCTGCTCCGGAACCTGGACGCCGCCCGCGGAGGTGCGATCCTCGCCGGCCTGCGGCGGGATTCCCGGACCGCGCTGGACACGCCCGGTCCCGGGACGCTGGATCACTCCGGAGGTGCTGTCCGCCATGGCTCCGGCACGGCCGGGAACAGCTGGGGTACGGGCACCCTGCCGCCCGGGAACAACCGGCGGGACGACAGCGGCCGCTCGCACCGGGCGCCCGTCACCGGGGCCGATGCGGCGTGGCCCGGGAACGTCGGAGGTCCCGGTGAACCCGCCGATCTCCGGCTCGTCCGGGTCCTCGCCGCGCCGGGCGTTACGACGACGGCGTGCCTCCCCGGGCTGCCCGTCGCCGGACTGCTCACCCCGGCGGATCACCCCGTGGGAACCGGTATCGCTGCCCGGCTGCACAAGACCGTGGGCACCGGTGTCGGTTCCGGTCGGGACGAACGCGTGCGAACCGGTGTCACCGCCGGTACGCGGGAAGGCATGCGAACCGGTTCCGGTGGCCGCCCACGAAGCACCGTGCCGGCCCGGGCCCTCGTCACCCGGTGCGCCGTCCCCCGGCCGGGGACCGAAGTCGCCGTCCGCCGGCCGCCCGGCACGCCCGTGACGTCCGGTCTGCTCCCCGTCGGGGCCGGTGTCCGGACGCGCTCGCCGGTTCCGTCCCCGGCCCGGCTGCTCGTCGGGTGTGCCCGGTCGTCCCGGTGCCGCACCGCCGTAGGCGCCGGTCACACCCCGCCCCTGCGCATACCCGTTCGGGATGGCGCCGGACTGATGCACCGCGTCATAGGCGTCCGGAATCGGTCCCGACTGGTGCACGGCGTCATAGGCGTTCGGAATCGGACCGGACTGATGCACCGCGTCATAGGGATTCGGGATCGGACCCGACTGGTGTACCGCGTCGTAGCCGCCCGGACCCGGGCCCGGCTGAGGCTGCCCGTCGTAGCCGCGCGGGATCGGCCCGGATTGGTGGACCTCGTCGTACCCGTTCGGAATCGGACCCGACTGATGCACGGCGTCATAGCCGCTCGGAATCGGACCCGACCGGTGAACCGCGTCGGGAACGCCGGGGATCGGGCCGGACCGGTGAACCGCGTCCGGGACACCCGGGATCGGGCCGGACTGGTGCACCGCGTCCGGGCCGCCCGAAACCGGATCGGCGGGACGGAAACGATCCCGCGCCGGACCCGCGGGGGAGATCGGCCGGATGCCGGGACCCGCCTGGCGTGAACCCGGCGATACCGGGCGAACCCCGGAGACGGCACCACGAACGGCGGGACTGCCGGGGCGGGGCATCGGAATCTCGGGGGCGTTGCCGGAGAGCGGGACGGCCGTACCAGCAATCGGGGGTTGCCCGGGGAACATCTGCCCGGAGGGATCCGCATCGATCTGGCGTCGCCCACCGCCCGGCTCCTGGCCGACCGGCCCACGACCACCCTGCGGCGGGCCGCCCCGGCGCGCGCCCGGAGGCATCTGACCCGGGGCGATGCCCTGAGGGCCACCCGCCGGGCCCGGGCCGGGCTGCATCGGGCCAGGACCGGGCTGCATCGGGCCAGGACCGCCCTGCGGCATCTGCCCGGGTCTTCCCTGGCCGGGCGGCACCTGGCCGGGACCACCGGGTCCCTGCGGCATCGGGCCGGCACCCGGCCCTTGCGGAGCCGGGCCGTTCTGTCCCTGCGGCATCGGGCCGGACCGGCCCTGGCCGGGTGGAACCTGAGCGGCTCCGGCCGGCATCTGGCCTGCGGGCGGGCGCTGTCCACCCGGGCCGCGACGACCACGGCCCTGCTGATCGAACCCCTGCCCGGGCGGCATTTGACCGGGCGGCATTTGACCGGGCGGAGCACCACCCGGCGGCATCTGGCCGGGGCGCTGGCCAAGCGGAGGCACCCCGCGCTGGGCCGCGCCGGGTGAGACCGGAGCCACCGGCCCCGTTCCCGGATTCATCACCCCGGGACGCTGTCCAGGCCCCGCCGGCCCGGAATCCGGCCCCGCCTGGCCCGCGGGCTCGTCGTAGTCCTCCGACTCACCGGGGAACGCGAAGTCGTCGTCGGGAACGTCATCGGGGCCGGGCGCCATCCGGCCGGACTTGCTGATCCGCCCCTCACCGGGAGCGGTCCCCGGCCCGATCGCGGACCGGTCGTGCTTGGCCGTGCGCAGGTCATCGAGCCAACCGGTCTCCTCGCCGGAGACCTGCTCCGGGGGAACGGCCGGCTGCTCGGCACGACCCCCACGCCCGAAGCGCCGACGGCTCTTCCCGCCCTGCTCCTCGCGCGTACCCGCGTCGTCGTCGGGCCGATCGGCACCCCGCCCTGTCACCGCTGTTCCTCCCCGGCACTGTCGCCGCTCTCGTCAATACTCGCGCTCCGGCCGGCCGGGCTCCGGTCTTCCGGCTCGCCCTCAGCCGACCGGGTCCCGGTCGTCTTCCGTCCGGTCGCCCGGCTTCCGGCAGGCTTCCGGACCGCCGGTTTCCTCCCGGACCGCGGACTCGCCGACTGACCGCCAGCGACTTCAACACTTTCCGCCACGGTTATGTGACGCATCGAAGTCGCCTTCGTGTCCGCTGGTACCGAGTCCGCGGAAAACTGTGACTCATCCGCGCCGGATCCACCACCCGCCGCGTGGTCTTCGTCGGGCACCGAAGCGACATCGCCGCTGCTCAGCACACCGGAATTCGTTCTTGCAACAACCTCAGAAGATCCACTCGAATGATCACCGGCCGGCACCGGTGAGCCACCCGCGATCACTGCCTGCGCTCCGGAGAGCACTGCCGCGTCATCCGGCCCCTCGTCGACGGCCCCCGCACGACCCGCACCCACGGCCTCCCGCGAACCGGGATCTCCCGGACCCACACGGCCTTCGCCCACGGCCTCCCGCGAACCCGGGTCTCCCGAACCGGCACGGCTCCCACTCGTCCCCGGCGGCCGTGGCTCAGCGGCAGCCGGCCGGGATGCCGGGCCGAGACCCCGCACGATCCGCCGCAGTCGCGGAACCCGCTCGGCCACCGCCCGCTCAGCGCCGTGCTCAGTCGGCCGGTAATAGTCGGTACCGACCAGATCGTCCGGAACATACTGCTGCCGAACCACGCCGCGCGAATCGTCGTGCGGATATCGGTACCCGATCCCGTGCCCCAGCCCGCGCGAACCCGGATAGTGCGCGTCCCGCAGATGCGACGGGACCGGCCCGCCCCGGCCGGCTCGCACGTCGGCCATCGCCTCACCGATGGCGACGGTGACGCTGTTCGACTTGGGGGCTGTGGCCAGATGCACCACCGCCTGCGCGAGGTTCAGCCCGGCCTCGGGAAGCCCCACGTTCTGCACCGCCTGAGCGGCAGCACTCGCGACGAGCAGCGCCTGCGGATCGGCCATGCCGACGTCCTCACTGGCGAAGATCACGATGCGCCGGGCGATGAACCGCGGATCCTCCCCGGCGACGAGCATCCGGGCCAGGTAGTGCAGCGCCGCGTCGGGATCACTGCCCCGCATGCTCTTGATGAAGGCGCTGATGATGTCGTAGTGCGCGTCCCCGTCCCGGTCGTAACGCACCGCCGCCACATCCACCGCCTTCTCAGCGGTGGCGAGATCGATCTCCGTGGCGTCCTGTGCAAGCGCCGAACCGGCTGCGGCCTCCAGCGCGGTGAGAGCTTTCCGCACGTCACCGGAGGCAAGCCGGACCAGATGCTCCTCGGCCTCCCGGGCCAGAGTGACCGAACCGCCCAGCCCACGCTCGTCGATGACCGCACGCCGGATGAGCCCACGGACGTCGTCCTCGTCGAGGGACTGCAAGGTCAACAGCACACACCGGGAGAGCAAGGGCGAAATGACGGAGAAGTACGGGTTCTCCGTGGTCGCCGCGAGCAGGGTAACCGTCCGGTCCTCCACCGCGGCGAGCAACGAATCCTGCTGAGTCTTACTGAAACGATGAACCTCGTCGATGAACAGCACGGTCGGCGGCCCGCCGTAACGCCGCTCCCGCCGCGCCGTGTCGATCACCGCCCGCACGTCCTTGACACCAGCGGTGAGCGCCGACATGGCGACGAACTTCCGATCCGTCGCGTTGGCCACCAGATGCGCGATGGTGGTCTTGCCGGTGCCCGGCGGTCCCCACAGGATCACCGACATCGGGCTGGCACCGCTGACGAGCTGACGCAGAGGAGCGCCGGGCGCCAGCAGATGCTCCTGCCCGATCAACTCATCAAGCGAAACGGGCCGCATCCGCACAGGCAGCGGCGCATCCCCCGAAGGCCGCCCGAACCCCGCTCCAGCCGCACCACCACCGGCCGCCCCGAACCCCGCCGCGCCACCACCACTACCGCCGGCAGACCCGAATCCGGCCGCCCCCTGACCGGTGGCATGCCCGAATCCAGCCGTCCCCGCACCGTCCGGGGCGGCAGTCGGCGCGTCCGGCGGCGTAAGGGAGAAGAGCCCATCCGTTTCCATCAGATCCGACAGTACCGGCCGAACCGACCCGATCCGAAACGCCACCTCCCGCCCTGTGGAAACCCGTCCCGAGCAGCCACGACAGACTCACCGAGTGTGTTGCCGCCGATCACCCCCACATAACCGGCATCACTGTCCCGAACCCTCGCCCCGCTCTCCCGGATCGACGAGAATCCACATACCGCAACCAGCGGAGATCAACACAGAGCAACAGCGGGGTACGCCGAACGACCCCCGAACCCGCCCCCTTCGTCAGCGCGACGGCAACGAATCCATCAGGCGTTCAAGAGGAACAACACGCCCCGCAACGCCGGCCGCCCACAACACAAATCGGCACGAGCAGACACGAGCCGACCCGGGCTGCCACGGGCCGACACGAGCCGACCCAGGCTGCCACGGAATCATGACAAGCAACCACAATCCGCCACCGGACCGGTGCAAAGGGCCACCAGATCGGCACCGGACCAGCGTCGGGCAAATGCAGCCCAGCACAGGCAGGTGCAGCCCAGCACGATTCAACACGGCACAGGCAGATACAGTCGGCACAAATTCAACCCGGAACCGGCAGATACGGGTCAACACAGCCGGATACAGCCGAGCACCACACAGGGCGATGCCGGTCGGTACAAGGCCGACACAGACTCGCGGATCGGCGCGGCGGGCAGGGCAGGGCAGGACCCAGCGACGCCAAACGTCCATCCGCTCCGCAACGGCAACCACGACCAAGCCCTTGACCTGGATCCACCCACACAGATCCCGGGTCGACTCGTACCGCCTCCGCAAACATGCGAGCGCAATTCTGTTCCCGCAAGAAACGGTTCCGGCTGTTTCCCCAAGAAACGGCTCCGGCCCGCCGGGGGCACAGGCGGGCCGGAGTTGCCGGAGGAGCGGCGGGCTACTGATATATGCCGAATGGGCGGGCATGCAGGGCGAGCGGACCGACCAGCGGATCAGCCGGTGAACCGACGCACCGACGCATCAATGCACCGGCAAACGGCCACGCCGGGTGAACCGACGGACCGACGCACCGGCCAACAGCCGCGCCGGGTGGACCGACGGACCGCCCGGGGCTGGCGGGCTGGCGGATCGCGCTTGCCAGATGAACCAGCGGGCCGTGCAACTATCCGAAGTCAGCCCGCGACGTCAGCCGCGGCCGGGACGACGGCCGTAGAAACGGCGGCCGCTGCCGTTACCCGAACCAGCGCGCGGTCCGCTACCGATGCCGGCCAGGTACAGCGAGAGCAGCAGCAGGCCGAGCGATGCGAAGGTCGAGAAGGTGAAGAGGTCGGGAGCACCGAAGTCGGTGTCGAACAGATCAGAGAGCAGGTAGATACCGAAAACGACAGCTGCGGCGATGGCGAGCATCGATTCCTCCGGGGGGTCAGAGAGCCTGTGGCAGGCTGGTACCCGATGGGGAGGGCTCCCGAAACTCCATCCCGGACGAACCCGCCCGCGGCTTCACCAGATAGAGCGGAGCGGCCGCGGCCAGCACCACCGCACCGGTGACGATGGCGACTCCGGTACTCGCCTGCGCGGCCATCGCAGTGAGAACGATCGATCCGATGGCGAACCCCGGCTGGCCGACCATCGAGTTGAGCGACAGGAGACTCGTCCGGTACTCCCCCTCGGCCTGCCGGTGCAGCAGACCGGCATGCACCGGGTTGGACGCCCCGTGAATCGTGTAGCAGACGAGGAACGCCCCGATCACGCCGATCGGCCCGGCCAGCAGGCCCATCGCCACGATCGACACCCCCTGGCCGACGCGCAGGACAAATCCGGCCCACCGGGTGCCGAGTCGCCGGACGAGCAGCGGCACGAGCGCCGCACCCGCCGCTGCGGCTCCCCAGGCGGCCGAGCTGACCGGCCCGGTCAGGGCTCCCGCCATGGTGGTGACCTCGCTCAGCCGCACCGGCATCAACTGCTCGAAGGTGACCATCCCGAAGCTCCACAGGAACTCCACGGAGATCAGCGCGAGCACCACCCGGGACCGGCGGACCAGGCCGAGTGCGGATCCGACCGCGGCCGGAACCCCGCGCAGCGACGCCACCAGCGCGGCTGATCCGCGGGCCAGGCGTTCCTCCGTCATCAGCACCGCCACGGCGACGGTGCCGAGCAGGCTCAGGACGAGCGAGAGCAGAACCGGCACGGTCAAGGCGCTGAACTCACCGAATGGCCCGAGGTCGAGCGGCCCGAGCCACACCAGGCCACCGCTGAGCAGTGCGGTACCGGCGATCGCCAGGCTGGATGTCACACCGCCGCGACTGAGCCCGGTCTCGATGTCGGCCTCCGGGTCAGCGGCCAGCGACTGGTCGACGAACCAGGACTCCAACGGCCCGCTGTCGAGCGCCCGGTAGACCCCTTGGAGCAGATAGGACAGCCCCAGCAGCAGAACCGAATCGGCGAAGAGGAGAAGCCCCAGAGAAACCAGATTGACCACCCCGGCGACCAGCAGCACCGGCCGCCGCCCGAGCGCATCGGCGAATCCACCGGTCGGCAACTCCAGCAACAGCACGACGATGCCCTGGATCGCGACGACCGACCCGATCTGGGCGATGCCGAGCCCTCGCTCGAGCGCCAGCAGCACGAACACCGGGATCAACAGGCCCACCGGGAGCCATCGCAGCCCGAGCAGGACCAGGTAGCGAGATCGCACCTGCTTCGCGGTCATTCCACACCGGCCTTCCCGGATCATTCAGTGGTTCGATGCCCGCTCCGGCCGGAGGTCTCCGGCAGCACGCCGACGTAGAGAGCGACGGGCCGGGCTCCGGGCCGGGGCTCCGCACCAGCCGCCGCCCGGTGTCGCTCGATCACCTCGTCCACTTCCTCGATCAGCGCTTCGGCCTGCTCGGCGTCGAGAGTGATCAGGTAGTCGGAGATCCCGCCGGCCTCCTGCCACTCGGCGGACTCGCCCGGTAGAGACTGCCGCCAGGATCGGGCCAGCTCGGCGAATCGGTTCACCTGCTGCGTCTCCATCCACTCGGCGGCGGCGGTGGCCTCCGGGTCGTCGGCGTAGAAGCCGCGCTGCCAACTGGACATGTCATGTGCGGCCCGCCACCAGCGCTGCCGGCCTCCGCCAGCCCGTTCCTCCTCGACGACCAGCCCCGCCTCGGCCAGTTGCCGCAGGTGATAGCTGGTCGCGCCGGTGTTGGTCGTCAGTTCCGCGGCCAACTGTGTGGCCGTGGCCGGGCCGTCTGCTCGCAGATGCCCGAGCAACCGGACTCGTAGCGGGTGGGCGAGCACCTGGATCTGCCGTCCGCTGAGGTACACGAACGTCAGGCCGAACGGATTCGTCCCGGACTCGCCCTCGCCGGTCTCCTCTTCACTGACCATGCGTCCACACTACTCATGCAAAGAAGCTATGCACAATCTCTTTGCATAGAAGTCATGGAGGTGCCACGCTGGGCCGGTGAGCCAGAAGACTGCGAAAACGACAGAACCGGCAGCCGGGAGACTCCCGACTGCCGGTTCCGGCGACGATCTAGTTGGAGTGCTGGACCGGTGCAGCCTGCCCGTCGGTGCCCGGGGCTCCCGCCGCCGTCTTCGGCTTGGCGTCGATGCCGGCCTCGAGACGCTGCTGGGTCGTGATCGGCGTCGGCGCCGTGGTCAGCGGGTCGAACCCACCGCGGGTCTTCGGGAAGGCGATGACCTCGCGGATCGACTCGTTACCGCTGAGCAGCATGCAGGTGCGGTCCCAGCCGAGGGCGATGCCGGCGTGCGGCGGCGGGCCGTACTTGAAGGCCTCCAGCAGGAAGCCGAACTTGTCGGCCGCCTCCTCCGGCGTGATCCCGAGCAGGTCGAAGACACGGCTCTGCACGTCGGCACGGTGGATACGGACCGAGCCGCCGCCGATCTCGTTGCCGTTGACGACGATGTCGTAGGCGTACGCCAGAGCCCGGTCCGGAGCGGTCTCGAAGTTGTCGATCCACTCGTCGTTCGGCGAGGTGAAGGGGTGGTGGACAGCGGTCCAGCCGCCCTCGTCCGTCTTCTCGAACATCGGCGCGTCGACCACCCAGCAGAACGCCCAGGCGGACTCGTCGATCAGCTTCGCCCGCTTGGCGATCTCGATCCGGGCCGCGCCGAGCAGTTCCTGAGCCTCGCGACGCTCGTTCGCCGCAGCGAAGAAGACCGCGTCACCCGGCTTCGCGCCGACGACGTCCGCCAGGCCGGAGAGGTGCTCGGCCGACAGGTTCTTGGCGACCGGGCCCTTCGGCTCACCGGTCTCCGCGTCGAGGACCACGTAGGCCAGACCACGGGCCCCACGGGCCTTCGCCCAGTCCTGCCAGCCGTCGAGCTCCTTGCGGGTCTGCGAAGCGCCACCGGGCATCACGACCGCACCGACGTAACCGCCGGCGTCGATAGCGCCGGCGAACACCCGGAAGGCGGTGCCACGGAGGTACTCGGTCAACTCGACCAGCTCGACCCCGTACCGCAGGTCAGGCTTGTCGGATCCGTACCGGTTCATCGCGTCGGTCCAGGTGATCCGTGGGATCGGCAGCTGCACCTGGTAGTCGGCGAGCTCGCTCCACAGCCGGGAGACGATCTCCTCGCCGAGCGCGATGATGTCGTCCTGCGTGACGAAGGACATCTCGATGTCGAGCTGGGTGAACTCGGGCTGCCGGTCGGCGCGGAAGTCCTCGTCGCGGTAACAACGGGCGATCTGGTAGTACCGCTCCATACCGGCAACCATCAGGAGCTGCTTGAACAGCTGCGGCGACTGCGGCAGGGCGTACCAGGTCCCCGGCTGGAGGCGGACCGGGACCAGGAAGTCGCGAGCGCCCTCCGGCGTCGAACGCGTCAGCGTCGGCGTCTCGATCTCGTTGAAGTCGCGTGCGTGCAGGATCTCCCGGGCGATCTGGTTGGCGCGGCTGCGCAGGCGCAGCGCGTTCGCCGGGCCGGAACGGCGCAGGTCGAGGTAGCGGTACTTGAGGCGGAGGTCGTCCGAGGCGGTGATCGTGTCGTCGACCGGCAGCGGTAGCGGGGCCGCCTCGGACAGCACGATCAGCTCGGTCGCGGCCACCTCGATCTCGCCGGTGGCCAGGTCCGGGTTCTCGTTGCCGGCCGGGCGGGCGTTCACTTCGCCGACGACCTTGACGCAGAACTCGTTGCGCAGCGCGTGCGCGTCCTCCTCGCGGAAGACCACCTGGACGACGCCGGAGGCGTCACGGAGGTCGACAAAGATGACACCGCCGTGGTCGCGCCGACGCGCGACCCAGCCGGCAAGCGTCACCGTCGTGCCGGCGTCGCTCGCGCGCAGAGTGCCGGCGTCATGGGAACGGATCACGGAAACGTCTCCTTACAGAGTTCGCGGGGCGCACCCGACATTCTGTCAGGAGCGCCCCGCGCCGCGTGCCACGGGCCGGTTACCGCTCTCTACTTCGGCACCTGCCACGAGGTGGCACGCAGGCCGGCGGTGCCGGAGCCGCCGACGTCGATGATCTCCACGAGGACCAGTTCGGCGGGAGTCGCCGCGGTCAGGACACAGAGCGCCGAACCGCTCCTGGCCTCGATCTGCAGGCCTCGGCCGAGCGGGCCAGTGCGGATCGCCCGGTCACATCCGGCCGCGTCGCTGTCGCTGCTGACCTGCCGGCTTCCGGCTGCCGCACCCGCGCCCAGGCTGAGCTTCGGCGGTTCGTCACCACAGCGGCTCTCGAACCGGAGATCGGCCAGGTTCTCGGCCACATCGGCGCGAGGCTCATCGAGGTCCAGGTGGATCACCGCGGCACAGGCCAGGTCGAGGCGAAGCGACTCCTTGGCGTACGAGACCGGATAGCGCACCGGATCCGGCCGGTTCTCCTGACCGGCCGCCGCCGACGACGGCACCGCCGGAGCCAGCCCTCGCACCGTCTCGAAGGTCCGCCAGGAGAGGTATCCCGAGCCTGCCGCGGCGAACAATGCGAGGGTGCTGAACACGACCGCCAGGGCCACCGCGGGCCGCCGTGCCCGGACGGGCTCCGCGGGAACGCCCCCCTCAGTAGTCGGGCCGGGCCGGGGATTCGGTGTGGTCATCACCCTGGGCTCACCGGCGGAGCGCACCTGACCGGCCGATTCCCGGAACGCGCCGGACACCCGGCTCACCTCACCGGAGTTCTCGAACGCACCACCCGACCGCCATGCCGTGTCACCGGCCCGGCCGGTCTCGTCGCCGGCTTCCCCGTTCCGGACCGGGGATTCCAGGACCACAGCGGCGGACCCGGTGGGCGTCGGCGCGGGCTCCCGGGGTCTACCGAGTGGTTGAGTCGGGCCGTCGGAGTAGGCCGGGCCCCGCCGTGACGGCGCCCACTGACGGGGCAGGTTGGGATGCCGCTGAGATGCCGGAACGGCAGGCCGGGGCGCGGCGGGAGGTCGGTGGGCGGCGGGCTCGCCGGCGGATCCATGGAAGACAGACATGGCGGACTCCAACGGCGCAGAGCGGGAAAGCGCTCGTTCAGTACGTAATCACCGTAAACGCCGCAGATATCACCGGCCATCCCCCACGAGGGCAAGAACCTCATCAGGCCAGGTCACCGCCCTTCGGTTCACCCGGCACCCGCTCACGTCCCCCGGTCAGGAGGCGGCCGCACACCACACAGCCTGATGGCACGCCGCGCCGGAAGGAGTGGCAGGCACTCAGAAGTAGGTATGAAGGACGTCCACGACCCGATGGTCGTCGTCTACCAGAGGTATCACCCGCCACTTGTCGAAGGCGGTGCACGGGTGCGAGATACCGAAGCGGATCAGATCGCCGGGGTTCACGGCGGGACCCGTGACCGCGAGATAGGTGTGGTGATCGTTCAGCTTGGTGACGGTCAGACCGGTGGCGGGCTCCAGCGTTCCGTCGGGCCTGCGGATCTCCTGGGGGACCGGTAGCCCCTCGTCGAAGGGTGCATCCCGCTTGCCCATCCCGGCCAGCGCCAAGCCTGGCTCGGGGGCTGACAGCACCTGGGCCCAGATCTCCACCGCGGCGGTGAGAGGACCCTCCGACGGCACCCGGACGAACGGCGTCCGCTCACGGTAGAAGCCGTCGTCGTGAGTGAGTGAGGCACCACTGCGAAGAATCAGCCGGGCCGGGATGTCGATCTCAGCCAAATGGTCAGCGACCCGGTCGAACCAGGCACTACCTCCGGCGGAGACGATCGGACGCGGAGGAAGCAGCCCCGGCCCACCCGACGGTCCGCCGGCCTGCCGGGTCTCGGCTGACCGGCCCTCGACAGGGTTGCTTCGCGACAGCCGGGTCACTCCCGCGACCAGCCGGTCCAGATAGGTGTCCACTTCTGCGGACGTTCGGAGCTGGCCCTCATAACCGGTCACTCCCGCCAGTTCCAGGCCCGGCGCTGCGACCACCGCGCGGGCCACCGTCTCCAGTTCGTCGAGGTCCCGAACGCCGGTTCGGCCACCGGGATGCCCCAGCTCGACCAGGACGCGCAGAGGGCCACCGGTCGCGGCGGCAGCAGCCACCCCGGTCAGGGAATCGACCTGGAACCAGACCTGCCAACCAGCGGCGGTCTCTGCCGCCAACCAGCGCAACACCGTCGGATCGAGGACCTGATTGGCGATCAGGACCCGTTCGACGCCCAGCTTCCGCATCACCAGGGCCTGATTCGGCGTGGCCACTGTCATCCCCCACGCCCCGGCCCGGAGCTGGGCTGTCAACAACGCGGGAGCCATGGTGGTCTTCGCGTGCGGGGCGAAGTCGAACCCGTGCCGGCGGCAGTACTCGGCCATGGTGACGATGTTGGCCTCCACCGCGGCGCGACGCACCACCATCAGTGGCCAGGTGAAACCACCGTCGAAGATGCCCGGTCCCGGAACGGCATCGGCAGGTCCTCCTGCACGCGGTTCGGTCCGGCCGGGCTCGGGGAACGAACCCTCCGGTTGCCAGAAGCCCTTGCTACGCCAGTCGACCGTCATGAGTGACCCCTCTCGGGCATGGATCGGAAGCGATCATTGATGGATGATGCCTGCCGCGTTCGTACGGAATGTCAATGACTGCTGGGGTGCCAGCGGGCGGGCCTGGCTCGCGGGACTTCCCGGGCTCGTCGAGAACCTGATGCGGGACTGGAAGCTGAGCCCGGCGGGTCTCCTGCCGCTGAGCATGAACTGGGTGAGCCGGGTCCATCGGGCGGACGGGTCGACGGCGGTGCTGAAGCTGGGTCTCCCGGAGGCGGGACACATCGCCGACGAGGCGACCGCCCTGCAGTGGTTCGGGGGAAGCGGGGCGATCGAGGTCCTGGCCCGCGACGACAGCCGGGGTGCGCTGCTGCTGGAGGAGGTCCGGCCAGGAGTCCAGCTGCGCACGCTGGTGCCGGAACACGACGAGGAGGCGACCGCTGCGCTGATCGGAGTGATGAAACGGCTGCACAGGCCGGCGCCGGTGGGCG
>DATMVU010000624.1:0-2783 GCA_035562875.1 Actinoplanes sp.
CCAGGAAACTATCCTGACATGCCGATATCCGTGGATACACTGCCCACCACATCACATATCACCGAGGCACTGAAAGATGATTCACGAAGGCCACATCATCACCGAATACCCCTTGTGAAAAAGTTGGCACAAGATCCAATAACAGACTCACCGACTCCAAGGCGCGACGCTCCGGGGCAGCTCTGGCGCAGTACACACAACCTCTGCGACAATGCAAACAGTGGCCCCGCTGTCAGCAATCCGAGATCGAATACCCGACCACCGACACCACTGGTCGCTTCGCAGAATCGAGAGCTGGAGGCATGAGCGACGAAAAGTGGTACGAGACCCATGTGGCACACAAAGTCGCCACCTGGGTCTGTTTCAACGTTGCCGTCGCCCTCTCGCCGTTCCTTTTCGGGATAATGCAGTTAATCAACAGGAACGCAGCAGTGAGCGGGCAGGCCCTGTTCGGCTCCGGTCAGCTCTTTCTGGTCAGCACCGCCATCGCCGCGGGAGCCACCGGCGAGCTCGTTTTGGCCGAGGTACCACGCACCCTGAAACTGGCCAAACTCCTCGTCATATTCGGCTGCGTCGCATCCCTCCTGGTCTCGTCACTCTGGTTCGCCGATGCGGCGAGCACCCTCGGGGAGATTCCCGGCGCCAACGGAGCCGATTCCGGCAACCATTCGAAACCAAATGGGAACATAATCTCGAACTGGTCTTGGCTCATCTTCGGTTCAACATTCCTGACCGGCCTGGCATGCATATGGATGGCTGCAGCAACGGACGGAAAGAAGATCGCTCTCGCCGAGTTGCTCAGCAAGGCGACTGCCCCCATCGAAGCTGCGGAGAAGCCTCATGGAACCTGAATTCCTGCTGATCGTCGGCGCTTTCGTCGGCACCGCATTCTCCGCAGCAGGTGCCGTCCTGGCTTTCTTGGCGGAGCGCGCTGCCGTCCTGTCCAGGCGGCGGCGTTCCGCTGAGCAGACGAGTTCGAAAAACGTTCACATCGTCTTTGACGGCGACAATTCGAGCATCAATCTGGGATCCCTCAGCGCCAGTGAGGCCGACCGGATCGTCAAAGCTCTGAGTGATCTGCGCCGACAGGACGATCCCTGACGGCTGCCGATACCGGTCCGGGCACCATTCAGGCCGGTCCGCTACCGCTGCCCGCCGAACCGTGCCCACGTCCGGCCGGCCCGGAGTTCTGGTAGGTCCATCACCTCGAGGAGGAGCCGATCATCGCGGAATGGACGCCTCGCCTGCCCTGACCAGGACCCCGGGACCTGCTGAACCGAGTCGACGGCGACACGGCGGCATCACCTGGGCACCGCGCGGCTCGCCAGTCGGCACCACGCCGATCCGCGGACCCTCCTCTCGCAGCACGGCGATCCGCTGCCGCTCAGCTTGTCAGCAGGTGGTTGATCTGGTCCGGGGTCAGGGGGGCCGCCGGGGACGGGGAGGGGTCCGGGGTGCGCAGGCCGTCGAGCAGGAAGGTGATCTGGCGGCGCCATGCTCCGGAGCCGGCAGCTGCCGCGGCGCGGGCCAGCGGGGCGTGGGCGGCCAGAAAGAACAGCAGGTCGGAGGCGGTGAAATCGGGGCGCAGGGAGCCGTCGCGGTGGGCGCGGGAGATGATGGATTCGGTTGCCGCGTACGAGTTGTCGCACACCGCCATCAACCGGCTCGTGTCCGGGAACCGCCGGGTCAGCACGTCGCCGAGGGCCGGGTCGGTGGCCTGCAGCTCGCACACCTCGGTCAGGTAGCCGGCGAAGCCCGTCCACGGGTCGTCGCAGGCCATGGCGCGGGTGGCGGCGGCGCTGAGCCGGCTGGCGGCCAGGTCACCGATCACCTCGTCGATCAGGGCCTCGCGGGAGCCGAACAGGTTGTAGAGAGTGCCGTGACTCACTCCGGCCCGGCGGGCGATCTCTTTCAACGAGACCTGAAGTCCGTGTTCCTGGAACAGCTCGGCCGCCGCTGTGCGCAGCTTGACGGCGTTGCGCTGGGCGTCCGCGCGCATACCCCTCCATAACTTGACCGGTCGGTCAAGTTGTCTGCTACCGTTGCCGGGTAACTTGACCGCAAGGTCAGAATAGCCGGAGGAGCGACCATGCCGGAAACCGCCGAGGAAACAGAGGAGCAGGAGATCCAGGAGATCCCGCTCCCGACGATGCTCGTTCTCGAAGGTGCCGAGGACGCGCCGGTGTGCGAGAACGGAGTGTGCTGGTGACCATCCGCATCGACGTCTGGTCCGACGTGGTCTGCCCCTGGTGCTACATCGGAAAACGCCGGCTGGAGACCGCCCTCGACAGCTTCGACGGTGACGTCAGCGTCACGTGGCACAGCTACCAGCTCGACCCGACCATCCCGCAGGGGCAGCGGGAGCCGGTGAGCGAGATGCTGGCCAAGAAGATCGGCGCGCCGCCCTCCCAGGTCCGGGCGATGACCCACCAGGTCACCCAGCTCGCCGAGGCGGAGGGTCTGGCGTACCGGCTGGGCGACGCCATCTCGGTCAACACCCGGGACGCGCACCGGGTCGCCCACCTGGCCGGGCAGCACGGTCTCGGCACCGAGATGCACGAGGCGCTGCTCAAGGCCCACCTGTGTGACGCCGCGGTGGTCGACGACCCTGAGGTGCTGGTGCAGCTGGCCACCGGGGTCGGGGTGCCGGCGGACGAGGCGTCCGACGTGGTGGCGGGCACCAAATACGGGGCCGAGGTCGACGACGACATCCGCACCGCCCGCCAGATCGGCATCAGTGGCGTCCCGTTCTTCCTGATCAACCAGAAGTACGGGATCTCCGG
>DATMVU010000625.1:0-6903 GCA_035562875.1 Actinoplanes sp.
TGCGCGCACCCGCATCCACCAGCTCGATGAGACGCTCGCGCAGACGGGGGGCGGTATAGACATCCACCTCTCCGCCGACCTCGAGCACAGTGTGCTCGGCGACGGTCCGGGTGTTGAGTGACAGCTCCATCGGTCCTCCTCCCTGATCTCTCCCCCCGCGAAATCTAACCACCGACGGTTTGCGGGCGATGCATGGCACCCACCGTCCTACCCGTTTGAGGTTCGAGCCATCCGGGTGTCACAGTGCAATGCGTGACCTCAACCGCCTACGGTCCCGCCGAACTACTGCACCGGCTGCGGGCCCGGACGACCGTTTCGGCGGTGTCGCCGGTCACACACATCGAGCGGGTGCCCGCCCGCGAAGGACGCCCGGCACAGTGGCCCGCCTGGACCGATCCGGCCGTCCGCGACGCCTTCACCACACAGGGGATCACCGCGCCCTGGGAGCATCAGGCGGCCGCGGCCACCCTCGCCCGGGAGGGCACACACGTCGTACTGGCCACCGGGACGGCATCCGGGAAATCCCTCGCCTACCAGTTGCCCGCACTCAACGCGCTCGTCGAGGACCCTAGAGCGACAGTGCTCTACCTGTCACCCACCAAAGCACTCGCCGCCGACCAGCTGCGCACCCTGCGACGACTCGGACTGGACGGGGTCCGGCCGGCCACCTTCGACGGAGACACCCCCCGCGAAGAGCGGGAATGGATCCGCCAGCACTCCCGGTTCCTGCTCACCAACCCGGACATGCTGCACCACAGCCTGCTGCCCGGGCACAGCCGCTGGGGTGTCTTCCTGCGGCGGCTGCGCTACGTGGTGATCGACGAGTGTCACACCTATCGGGGCGTGTTCGGGTCCCACGTCGCCCACGTCCTGCGGCGACTGCGACGAGCGACTTCGCGGTACGGGTCCACGCCCACCTTCGTCCTGGCCTCGGCCACGTCGGGCGATCCGGCGGGCTCGGCCTCCCGGCTGACCGGGCTGCCGGTCACCGCCGTCACCGAGGACGCCTCGCCCAGCGGGGCGATGACGTTCGCCCTGTGGGAGCCGCCGCTGCTGCCGGCACCCTCCGCGCCACCTTCGGACGTTTCCGACCTTTCCTCTGTTTCGGAAGAGGTCGAGGATGCGCCGATCCGCCGGTCAGCCCTGCGCGAAACCGCTGACCTGCTCACCGATTCCGTGGTCGCCGGCACCCGGACCCTCGCCTTCATCCGCTCCCGGCGCGGCGCCGAGGTAGTCGCCTCACTGGCCCGGCAATCCCTGAACGAGGCCGTCCCCGGACTCGGTGACCGGGTCGCCGCCTACCGGGGCGGATACCTGCGCGAGGACCGCCGGGCCATCGAGCAGGCCCTGATCTCCGGCGAACTCCTCGGACTCGCCTCCACCAACGCCCTCGAACTCGGCGTCGACCTGTCCGGGCTCGACGCCGTACTGATCTGCGGCTACCCCGGCACCCGGGCGTCACTGTGGCAGCAGGCCGGCCGGGCCGGACGGTCCGGCCGGGAGGCCCTCGCCGTCCTCATCGCCCGGGACGACCCACTCGACACCTACCTGGTGCACCATCCCGAGGCCGTGTTCGGGCGGGGTGTCGAAGCCACCGTCCTCGACCCGGGCAACCCGTACGTGCTCGGCCCGCAACTGTGCTGCGCCGCCTCCGAAGCCCCGCTCACCCAGGCCGACCTGGAACTGTTCGGTGGACCCGCCGCCGCGATCGCCGGGCGACTCGTCGCCGAGGGAGTGCTGCGGAAACGGCCGTCCGGGTACTACTGGACCCACCGCGGACGGCCCGAAGTCGACCTGCGCGGCACCGGCGGGGCACCGGTCTCGGTTGTCGAGGCGGCCACCGGACGGCTCCTCGGCACCGTCGACCACGGCTCGTCGCACGCGATGCTGCACCCCGGGGCGGTCCACCTGCACCAAGGCGTGTCGTACGTGGTGGACGACCTCGATCTGGACGACGCCATCGCCCTCGTCCACCAGGAGGAACCCGACTGGACCACCCACGCCCGGGACGTCACGAACCTGTCGGTGGTGAACGTCCGGTCGTATGTGGACGCCGGACCGGTCGGCCTGTTCCTCGGCGAGGTGGACGTGACCAACCAGGTCGTCTCCTACCAGCGCCGGCGGCTGCGCAGCGGCGAGGTCATCGACACCCGGCCGCTGGACCTCCCGGTCCGGGAGCTGCGCACCGTTGCGGTCTGGTTCACCGTCTCCCCGCAGGCCCTGGTCGCAGCCGGTGTCGAGCCCGCCGAATTCCCCGGGGCCCTGCACGCGGCCGAACACGCCGGAATCGGCCTGCTGCCACTGATCGCCACCTGCGACCGGTGGGACATCGGCGGGCTGTCCACCGCCGGCCACGCCGACACCGAAGCGCCGACGGTGTTCGTCTACGACGGGCATCCCGGCGGGGCCGGATTCGCCGAACGCGCCTACGAGACCGCGGACGTCTGGCTGCGTGCCACCCGGGAGGCGATCGTGTCCTGCGCCTGCGAGAACGGCTGCCCCTCCTGCGTGCAGTCCCCCAAATGCGGCAACGGCAACAACCCGCTGAACAAGCTCGACGCGGTCAAGGTGCTCGACACCGTGCTCGCCGCACTGCCCACCGACGTCGTTTGACGCCCCGCCGTTCAACGCCGTGTACTGCCACCGGGCGTCGCTCAGTGCCCGGCCACCGGGCGTCGTTCCGTGCCCGCCTTCCCGGGCGGACGTCACATCCAGCCCAAGGTTTGGCCGGAGCAGGTAATCTGCCTCCCCGATGAAGCGCGACGAAACACCCAGCAGCCGGGCAGCGGGGCCCCGGCTCACAGCCCTCGACGGCCTGCGCCTGATCGCCGCCCTGGCGGTCGCGGTCTACCACCTCAGCGTCTCGTGGCGCATCGACGGGCACAGCCCGCCCCAGTACTTCCTGCCGGACTTCTCCCACCTGGCCATCTACGGCTTCCTCGGGGTGGAGTTGTTCTTCCTGATCAGCGGGTTCGTGATCTGCATGAGCAGCTGGCGGCGCGGGCTCGGGGAGTTCTTCGTCTCCCGGGTCGGGCGGCTCTACCCCGCCTACTGGGTGTGCATCCTGATCACCGCGTTCGTGGTCGGCCTGTTCCCGGTCGTCGGTGGTGTCCCCGTCACCGGCATCCCGGACCCGGCCGAGATCGCGGTCAACATGACCATGCTGCAGGAGCCGCTGGGTGTCGCCTCGGTCGACACCGTTTACTGGACACTCTTCGTCGAACTGCGCTTCTACCTGCTGTTCGCCGCACTCGTCGCATTCGGGCTCACCTACCGCCGGACGGTGATCTTCTGCGCTGCCTGGATGGTCGTCGCGGTGATCGGCCCGACCGTCGACAGCAAGATCGTCGACGTCGTCGCCATCCCCGAATACGCGCCCTACTTCATCGCCGGCATCGCCGCGTTCCTGATCTACAAGTTCGGCCGCTCCCCACTGCTCTTCGCGATCTTCGGCTTCGCCTGGCTGGTCAGCCTCAAACGGGTCGACGACCGGGTCGCCGACGTCAACCCCGGCTTCGACGTGCCCACCTGGCCCGGCGCCGTCATCATCACCTGCTCGTTCGCGGTGGTCCTGATCATCGCCCTGGGCTGGACCGACCGGATCCGCTGGAGCTGGCTCACCACCGCCGGAGCCCTCACCTACCCGTTCTATCTGCTGCACCAGCGCATCGGGTACAGCTTCGTCCGGTACACCTACGAACGCACCGGCCTGCCCGCCTGGCTTCTGATCACCACCGCGATCCTGCTGGTCCTGGCCATGGCCTGGTTGGTACATCGGTACGCCGAACGCCCCCTCAGCCGCTGGCTGCGCCGGGTCATGCGCCAGGCCGTCACCGACGTCCGCCAGGTATCCGCCACCGAAGCCACCGCCGCCACCACCGCGAGTTCCGCCACCGTGGCCAACGCGACCGCAGCCGATGCCACGCCCCCGCCCCCGTCCGACGAGCGACAGCAGGAGTCACCGCCCGACGGGCGACTCCAGAACGCCTCCCACCACTGAGGACACCGGACCGGCCCGCGCCGCGCCCTCGGCGCCGGCCGGGAAGCCCTCGAACCGCACCGAGGTCCGAACCACGATCTCCAGCCCGGTGACCACGCAGCCGGTCATCCGGGCCCCGTTGGCTTGCACATACCGGTCCGCCACCGCACAGGCAGCCACCTGTCCTTCGATGGTGTGCCGGGCCCCGGCCAGCGCCCCGAAATCAGCGGCGCCCCCGGCCTGATGCCGCGCGACCCGGGCCGCCCCGACAGTCGCTCCGGCCATCCCCACAAGGATCACCACCAGACCCACCGCCAGTACGAACACCGAAGCCGCCCCACGATCGTCCCGCCACCGGCTACCCACTCCCCTTGCCACCTCCCCCCGGCCCCGCTCTCTTCAGAAGCCGATCTGTTCCGGTTCCCGGGCCGCCACTGAACGGCCGCTCACGATGAGGCCGGGCAGATCCCAGCCGAGCATTCGGATCGGTGCCACCACCTCGGCCGTGACACTGTCTCCGTCGCCACCGACCCGGATGGACGCGCCTGCCGGAGCGATTCGCCCGGCCACTCCGGCCGGGGGCTCACCACGGGACTCGGCCAGAGCCGCCTCCCGCGCCGCGTCCTGGCACTGCATCTTGATCAAGATCGCGGTCACCCCGGTGATCCCGAAGCCGAGCAGAAGCATGAGCGCCGGCAGCCCGGCCGCGAGTTCAGCGGTGAAGGCACCCCGGTCACGGTCACCGCCTCTACCGGGACCGGTCGTGGTCTCGGAGCGGTCACCGCGGGAACGAGGGAGGTCGCGGGCGGGCTGCCGGCTTCGTCTCACTTCAGAGCCCGCCCGATCACCGAGGTGAGGGCCGACTGCACGGTTCCGCTCGTCAGTACCTTGAGCAGCACCCCGGCGAAGGCCACCGCGGCGACCGTGCCGACGGCGTACTCGGCGGTGTTCATCCCGGCGTCAGCGGCTTCGGTCTGCAACCGCCGGAACCGGATGACGATTTTGTGCACTGGACCTCCTCGTAACGTGGTGCGGCGTCCGTCACGCCGCACCGGGTGTTCCACAGACGTGGCGCCGATCAGCGCCACGGGTCTCACATCACGTCGCGCAGCACCGCGATCAGCACCGGCATGAGCCCGGCCAGCAGGAACGCCGGCAGGAAACACAGCCCGAGCGGCAGCACGATCAGGACTGCGGCCCGCTGGGCGGCGGCTTCGGCAGCCACTGCCCGGTCCGAGCGCAGGTCGCGAGCGAGACGTTCAAGGGCCCCGGACAACGCGCCACCGCTCGCACTGGACCGGACGGCCGCCGCGATCAGCCGGTCGGCCTGCGGTATGCCGGACAGGTGCGCCCACGCTTCGGCCGGTGCCGCACCGAGCCGCAACGATCGGGCGGTCCGCTGCATCCTGGCGCCGAGTGGCCCGCCGAGGGCTTCGGCGACAGCGGCGATCGAACTGTCCACGGCGGTTCCGCCTTTCAGCGCGGCAGCCAGCAGGTCCGCCCCGAGTGGCAGTTCGGCGAGAGCCTCGATGCGTTCCCGGCGCACCTCGGCGGGTTCGACCCGCCGGAGGAGACGGTCGGTCCCGACCGCGACGGCCATGCCGGCTGCCACACCCCACCCGGTGCCGATCAGCCCGGCCACCGCCAGCCCGATCGCCAGTGACAGCATCAGCCGGGTCCGTGGCTGCCGTTCCTTGCGCGCCGGCACCCGCGACGACCGCCGCTGCGACCGCACCTCCACGCGCGGCCGGTGTCGCCACGACGGCATCAGCAGCAGAACCGCGGCCCCCACGGTGCACCCCGCCACCACGACCCCGCTCACCGTGACGCCTCGTCCAGCGGGGTCCGGGCGACCAGATCCGCCAACTCGGTGAACGGGGCATCGCCGGGGACGGTCTCGACCGCGAGACAGGTGGAGGCGGTGGTGACCCCGTCGGCGCCGAGCAGAGCCGCGACGCAGCAGTCCCGCAGTGGTACCCGGACCGGTCCACCCGGTCTCAGCAGTGCCGCCACCCCGCAGTTCATGCCGTCACCGGCGCGGTGAGCCGCTGGGACCACTTGAGCCCGGCGATCTGGAGGACCACCGCTCCGACCGCGCACGCGGCACCCCAGGGCGTGTACAGCAGCACGTCGACCGGGTCGCCGCCGATGAGGTAGCCCATCCCGATCCCGACTCCCGGCAGTCCGGTGAGCAGGACCGCCGTGGTCTGCGCCCCGGCCGCCTGCGCACCGGCGGAACGAGCCGCACGGTCGGCCTCCCGGGCGTCCCGTTCGATCCGTTCCAGCAGATCGGCAGCGGGTGCACCGGTGCACTCGGCGAGACGCCAGACGGCAGCGGTCAGCCGCTGGATCCGAGCATCCGTCCCGCGGCCGTCGGAGCGCGGCGCGGCATCCCGCTCCGACGGGCCGGACTGAGGTTCGTCCCGGGTCCGTGACGCGGCGACGATCACCGGCGGGATGCCGGCCCGGAGTTCGGCCACCAGGTGGGCGACCTCGTCCAGGTCGGCACCCCGCCGATCACCGGCCTGCCGTCGTCTCCGGCTCCGGTCCCATTCGTGGGCGCCGAGTCCGGCGTAGGCCACCGCGACAAACGCCCCGACCGGCCCGCCGACGACCCCGGCCACCACGGTGACGACCCCGATCGCTGCCACCGTCAGCCGCGGCCCGGCGGACGCTGCGGCCCGGCGCAGCCGGCTGACGTCGATCCAGGTGCGGGGACCGAGAAGTCGTTCCCGGGCCGCCGAGCCGGGCCGGGCGGCAACCACCGCCGCCCCGATCAACAGCAATGCGAGCAGCCAGTTCATGACGCCCACCCGAAGTCCGGCCGCTCCAGAGCGGAAGCCGTCCCCGAGATCACCGGCGGTGTCTCGACGCCCCGGTCCTGTAAGAGCCGCTCCAGGGTCTCCGCTCCCGGCCCGGCACCG
>DATMVU010000626.1:0-5286 GCA_035562875.1 Actinoplanes sp.
TATTCGACGATCTACCGGTTCGCCGAGCAGGGGCGGGTGGCGGAGCTGCCTGCGCAGCTGCCGGTGCTCGACTTCTTCATGATGGCGCCGTTCCAAACCCCCGGGGTTTTTCACTCACCGGAGAGGTCTTGACCGCCGACATTACCGGGGCGTAACTTTCCCGAAATCATCGAGACCAGTCGATTGCGACGGTCGGTGCGCATCCGCAGTGCGCCCCGGTCGCGCCGACAACCCACCGGGGAGACCCCGTATGTCGACAGCCATCGCCGCACCCGTCGGCCAGACCCGCTGGCGCCGCTTCGGCGTCATGATGGGCATCGTCTTCACCGTCGCCGCAGCCCTGATCCTGATGACCGCCAAGGGTGTCCTCGCGGTGTCGTTCCAGATCTCCGGCATGCCGTTCACCATCACCTCGCCGCGGCTGCACGGCCTCGGCTTCGAGCAGTTCGCCGTCCTCGACGAGCTGGCCCCCGGCAGCCCCAACGCGGGTGACGAGGGCGAGTCCCGGGTGGTGATCGTCTCCGCGATCAACTCGGCCAAGCTCTACGGCCTGTGTCAGGAGATCGCCCTCGGCGGCACCTACCTGCTGATCAAGGCGGGCAGCGAGCAGAACCCGGTGACCGCCTCCCGGCTGGTCGTCGACTCCACCCTGATCCAGGGCAACGCCGAGTTCAACAACATCGACATCGGTCAGGACGCCAGCACCCTGAACCGGGTGCCGGGCATCTCCGGCGGCCTCGGTGTCTTCGGTCAGCAGGCCGAGGAGGTCACCATCCGTAATCTCCGGCAGGAGAACTACGCCACCACGGCCGCCACCTTCAACCTGCCGAACCTGTGGCTGGGATTCAGCAGCAGTGGCTGCTGACACCCCGGCCCGCTCCCGCCGGTCCCGCCTCTCCTGGCGGGACTGGCGGCGTTCCCGCCCGTTCTGGGCCGGCCTGCTGGTCGTGCTCGGCGGGCTGGAGATGATGCTGACCGTCTGGGCGCCGCTCCCGGTGGTCATGAAGGTCGGGATGCAGAATTTCCTGGGCCTTCTCATCCCCATTCTGATCGTCCTCTGTGGTCTATTGCTGTGGTTCAACCCCACTCAGCGGACGTTCTATTCATTGGTGACCGTCGTGCTTTCCCTGGGCTCCTGGCTCACCTCGAACATGGGCGGTTTCGTATTCGGTCTGCTCCTCGGCCTGATTGGCGGTTCCTTGGCATTCGCGTGGAACGTGGCCGACAGTTCCCCGGTGTCCGATTACTCCCCGGACGTCCCGGAGCAGGACTGATGGCCGACCCGAAATTGACTGAACGGTGCAATTTGAAACGATCTTAAGTTCGGGTTATGAGTCTTAGGTTCCAGTTGGTCCGCCACGGCAACTTTCCTGTGTCAGTGTTGGCGCTTACTAGGCAGTTGAATTGCGGCTGCCGTCGACCTGCGCAGGAAACGTGGAGGATTTCGTGGCCAACATCGAAACCGCTCTCAAAGAGGCGATGGGCCTCGAGGGTGCCGTCGGGGTCGCGCTCGTCGACTACACCAGTGGCCTGACCCTCGGCTACATGGGTGGCGATGGCGTCATGGACATGACGATGGCAGCGGCCGGCAACACCGACGTGGTACGCGCCAAGATGCGCACCCTCGAACTGCTCGGTCTCCAGGACGGTATCGAGGACATCCTGATCACCCTGGACACGCAGTACCACCTGATCCGCCTGCTCCGCGGCCGGCGCAGCGGCGACGCTCTCTTCCTCTACCTCGCGCTGCACAAGAACCGCGCGAACCTGGGTCTGGCCCGCCACCAGCTGCGGAAGATCGAGACCGACCTCGACGTTTGAAAGACCCCGGCTCCCAGCGGGCCGTTCGTAGGTCGCAGTCAGGTGGCACCACGGTCTCTTGCTCTTCCCCCGGCCCCCGCCGGGGTGTCTCCACGGAAGGATCCATATGACGACGCCTGACGGCGCCCAACCGGCCTGGTTGACGCCTCGGCATGCCGCCCCGGTGAGCGGGCGGGTCGGTCAGACCGACCCGGTGCTGGACCCGCAGCGGCCGCTCCGGGCGGAACTGGCCAATCTGCGGCATCAGGTGGCCGGCGTCACGTCCTGCATCATCGCCGGTGTGGACGGCCTGCTCGTCCTGTTCGACTCGCGGTCCGACCACGAGCCGCACGACGTCGCGGCGATGGCCGCCGCCGCCCACGGCATCAGCCGGACCTGCGGCAGCGCGCTGAACCAGGGCGGCTTCCAGGAGGTCACCATCCGGAACCAGAACGGGTGCCTCGCGGTCTACGGGATCGGCGAGTTGTCGTTGCTGGCAGTGGTCGGCGACGGTTCGGTGAACGTGGCACGGCTCCACCTCGAGGCGCGGCCGGTGCTGGGCCGTCTGGCCGCGCTCCTCGAGGGCGAGCGGAACCGCTACGCGCGCTAGTTGTACGACACGATCTTGTTGATCAGCCCGCCACCGGGGAAGTCGAGCATCAGCACCCCGGTGCGGGTGTACGTGGCCGCGTTCAGCCGGCCGAGCAGGTAGGGGTTGACCCCCTGCTCCCACAGGGCCCCGCCGGCCACCCAGTAGGGCGGGGCCAGGGCACCCGAGCCGCTGGTGAAGTTGACGTAGATCCTGCTCGTGTCGCCATTGCTCGTGGTGGTCAGGAAGTTGTTCACAGCGTCCCGCTTGGCGCCGATCGCGGCGAAGGTCGGGACGTTGTACTCGTCCTGCACGTAGGTGGACGAGCCGTCGTTCCAGCCGGCGAACTGGGCGAGCCCGTAGTTGTCGAACCGTCCGCCGCGGGGGCCGTTCAGCACCATCAGGACCACCTTGCCGCGGACGGTGCCGAGAGTGGGCACGGCCGCCGCCGAACCCCTGGTCACGGACGGTGCCCAGAAGAGTCCCGGGCGGGCCGCCACGTACGAGTCGAAGATGTCCGGGAAGCTCTTCTGCCCTGTCGCGTCGGCGCACGAGCCGGTCTCGCCGGTGCACTCCTGTTTGAACCGGAGCAGCACGGTCTCGCCGGGGTGCGCACTCAGGAACGACGCCAGCCGGTTCAGCACGTCGTCGAAGTTGGCCTGCTGGTACACGGCCCCGTGGTGGATCGTGAAGGTGTTCCCCTCGTTGACCCGGGCCCGCACGTCGATCGCCCGGATGCCGGCGTCGAGTTGCGTGGTGAGCGTGGCGGCGCTGTTCCCGTGGTTCTCCTGGGTCTGGGTGTAGTCACCGCCGTGAATCGACAGGGTCTCGTGGGTTCCCGGGATCGACAGTGCGGCGAGACTGCGCCCACCGTCCACTCCGGCCATCCAGTTCGGATTGCTCGCTGAGGTCAGGGTCCGGTAGGACGAGTCGGCCGCGAGGGCCGGTTGCGGGACCAGAAGTAGCGCGGCGGCGAAGCCGGCGGCGGCGAGAGCACGCTTCATGGCGGGGCAATATATCGTTTTATCGACATAAACGGAAGTCGTCACGCCTGAGATATGACTGTGAAGATATAGATGCCCTTCTCTCTTTCCCCCTAATAATCAATTCACACGTTGCCATACGTGGATTTCTGGTTCGGGGAGGAACCGAGTGAAGAAACCCTTAGCGCTGGCCGGCATCACCGTGCTGGTCGGCAGTGCCCTCGTGGCCACCGCCGCGAGTAGCTCCGCCGCGCCGACGCCGCCCGTCGCGCCGCCGTCCGAAGCCCAGGCCGAGAGCCGGGCCGACGGCCACCTGCAGGCCCGCCCCGCCGACTTCGAGGCAGCGGCCGGCGAGAGCTACACCGCGTACCGCACCAAGGTCGACGCCGACGGCGGAGCACACGTCCGCTACACCCGGGAGTACCAGGGCCTGCGGGTCTACGGTGGCGACTTCGTCGTGCACACCGCGCCGGGCGGCGCCTACGACGGCGCCTCGGTCGGCCTGGACGCCCCGCTCAGCCTCAGCGTCACCCCCAAGGTCACGGCGGCCAAGGCGGCGAAGGCGGCCAAGAGCCACTTCGAGGGTGAGATCACCGGCTCCGAGGCCCCCGAGCTGTTCGTCGACGCCAGCACCGGCAACGGCGTCCTCGCCTGGGAGACCGTCTTCAAGGGCTGGGCTCCGGACAAGCAGACCCCGTCGGTCCTGCACGTCATCACCGACGCCCAGACCGGTGCCTACATCGGCGAGTTCGACGACATCGAGACCGTCGCCGGCACCGGCGCCAGCATCTACTCGGGCAGCGTGTCGGTCGACACCACCCTGTCCGGCTCCACCTACAGCATGATCGACCCGTCGCACGGCAACGGCCGCACCTGCGACATGAACAACGGCACCAGCACCTGTACGACGTTCACCGACGCCGACAACGTGTGGGGCACCGGCGCCACCTCGAACCGCCAGTCGGCCGCCGTCGACGCGCACTTCGGCGCCGCCAAGACGTTCGACTACTTCAAGAACGTGCACGGCCGCAACGGCATCTTCGGCAACGGCGCGGGTGTCCCGTCCCGGGTCCACTACGGCAACGCCTACGTCAACGCCTTCTGGGACGGCGCCCAGATGACCTACGGCGACGGCTCCGGCAACACCCGCCCGCTGGTCTCCCTGGACGTGGCCGGTCACGAGATGGCGCACGGCGTCACCGAGAACGTGGTCTCCGGCGGCCTGACCTACTCCGGCGAGTCCGGCGGTCTCAACGAGGCCACCAGCGACATCTTCGGCACCCTGGTCGAGTTCTACGCCAACACCGCGAGCGACCCGGGCGACTACCAGGTCGGTGAGAAGATCAACATCAACGGCAACAACACGCCGTTGCGCTACATGTACAACCCGACCCTGGACGGCGCCTCGCACGGCTGCTGGGCCTCCAACACCAACAGCGTCGACGTGCACTACTCGTCCGGCCCCGGCAACCACTTCTTCTTCAACCTCGCCGAGGGCACCGGCGCCACCTCGTTCGGCACCTCGCCGGTCTGTGGCTCGGCCCCCGCGGTGACCGGCATCGGCCGCGACAAGGCCGGCGCCATCTGGTACCGGGCGCTCGACGTCTACTTCACCTCGAACACCCGCTACTACCTGGCCTCCAACCTGGCCAACACGGCCCGCGCCTACACCCTGCGCGCCGCCACCGACCTGTACGGCTCCTGCTCCACCGAGTACAAGGCCGTCCAGGCCGCCTGGACCGCTGTCAACGTGGCCGGTAGCGACACCACCTGCTCCACCGGCAACGACTTCTCGCTGACCAGCAGCCCCGCCAGTGCGTCGGTCAACCCGGGTTCGTCGGCTACCGCCACCATCGCCACCGCCGTCACCAGCGGTAGCGCCCAGACGGTGGCTCTCACCGCCTCGGGCCTGCC
>DATMVU010000627.1:0-12050 GCA_035562875.1 Actinoplanes sp.
TTACAACCCCGCCCGTCGTCAAGAAGATCGCTTGACGGGCTTCCTGTTTGAAGTTCTTACAACCCCGCCCGTCGTCAAGAAGATCGCTTGACGACGGGCTCACTTCCACCCGAACACCTGGGTGTAGTAGGGGGTGCCGTCGGCGGCGTAGGCCACGCCGGCACCCATCGCCTTGGCCTCGCAGTTGAGGATGTTCCGCCGGTGGCCGAGGCTGCCCATCCAGGCCCGCACCACGTCGGCGGCGTTGCGGTAGCCCCAGGCGATGTTCTCCCCGGCCGGATCCTGGTACCCGGCCTCCTCGCTGCGGTCGGCGAAGGTCGAACCGTTGCGCCACACGTGACTGAACAGCCGGGTCCGGGCCATGTAGCTGCTCTGCCGCAGTGAGGCGGTGACGAGCTGTTCGTCGACGGTGACGGCGGGACACCCGGATTCGGTACGCCGTTCGTTCGTCAACTGGACGACCTGTGCCATCGTCGCGTGGGCCCGGTCCAGCGGTGGCGAGTCCTGTGCCAGGGCCGGGACGGAGAGAACGACAAGGGTCGGCGCCGCCGCTAGCACGGCGACATGTCTTACCAGCACAAGGCCTCCCAGATGGCGAAACCGGGCACGGATCGGCCCGTCCCGGTTATCGCACCCCGTTGTGCGCGGCGTGTCACTTCTTTCGCTAAACGGGCGAAATGTGTAGGCGCGGATGTCAGTCTGACGGGTTGGCCTCGCAGGGGTGCCCAGACGGCTCGGGACGGGGCTGTCCGGGCGGATCCTCGCGGACCGGCTCGCACTTCCCCGCCCGGCGCTAGTCTGTGACTGTCCGCATAAAGGTGCTCACATCACGCTATTGGGTGTGTTCGCGCCACGGATTTTTTCCGCCCGCCCTCGCGCGGGTGGTGCCATCCGCGTGCCCGGAGGACTCCTGTGTCCGTACGGGGCGCGAGCGCGGGTCGGGGGCAGGGGGAGCTGAGGGATGAGTCGCCTACTCGTGGTCGAGGATGACCCGGATATCGCACTCGCGTTGAGATTGCTGTTCAGCCGGGCCGGTTATGAGGTCGCGCATGCCGCCGACGGCCGGTCCGGGCTGAAGGAGGCCTACGCCGAGCACCCCGATCTGGTGGTACTCGACGTCGGGCTGCCGGAGATGGACGGCTGGCAGGTGCTGGAACGGCTGCGGGACGTCTCCGACGTTCCGGTGCTGGTCCTCACCGCACACGGCCAGGAGGCGGAGAAGGTCCGCGGCCTGCGCGGTGGCGCCGACGACTACCTGACCAAGCCGTTCGCCAACAACGAACTGCTGGCCCGGGTGGAGGCACTGCTACGGCGCTCGTCCACCGGGCAGAACAGCTGGGCCAGTCAGGTCTACGACGACGGCCTCGTGCACCTCGACCCGACCAAGCGGCGGGTGTATGTCAAGGGTGAGGAGAAGCGGCTCACCCCGACCGAGTTCCGCCTGCTCAACGCGCTGGTCCGGCACGCTGGCGCGGTTCTCTCGCCGAACCAGTTGCTGACCCAGGCCTGGGACGACCCGACCGGCATCGGCCAGGAACGGGTCAAGTTCGCGGTGCTGCGGTTGCGGCGCAAGCTCGGCTGGTCCGATCCGGACGAATCACCCATCGAGTCGGTTCGTGGGTTCGGCTACCGCTATCGGCGTCCCGGCGGGGAGTCCTGATCTTCTCAGTTGGCGTCCGCAGGAGTCGATGAGGTCAGTGAAGCCGAGCAGGAGGTAGTAATCCGTGGAAGACATGGGCGAGATCGTCGGCGAATTCCTCATGGAGAGCCACGAGAACCTGGATCAGATCGACCGGGATCTCGTCAGCCTCGAACAGGAGCCGGGCTCTCGTGATCTGATCTCCCGCATCTTCCGGGCGATCCACACCATCAAGGGCACCAGCGGTTTCCTTGCGTTCTCCCGCCTGGAGAAGCTGGCGCACGCCGGTGAGTCCCTGCTCTCCCGACTCCGGGACGGCGTTCAGCCGGTCACCCCGGACACCATCACCGTCCTGTTGCTCTGTATCGACGGCGTGCGGTCCATCCTGGCCTCCATCGAGGAGACCGGGTCGGAGGCCGAGGTCGAGATCGAGAGCATGATCGTCAAGATCCAGGCTCAGATGAACGCCCCGACGGACGGCGCCCCGGTGGCCGACTCCACTCCGCCGCCCGCCCCGAACCCGGCCTTCGAGGCCGAGGAGCCGGTGAGCGTCGAACAGGCGGCCGGCGAGGCGGTTCGGCCGGCACCCGAGCCGGTCGAGGAACAGCGCCAGCCGATCGGGCAGATACTCGTCGACGCGGGCGCCGCCCAGTCCACCGACGTCGCGTCGGCGCTCCAGCAGCAGATCGAGGGTGACGAGCGCAAACTCGGCACGATCCTGCTGGAGGAGGGTAAGACCCAGCCGGCCGCGGTCAACGAGGCACTCCAGTCGCAGACACCGAAGCGGAGCATCGCCGACAGCGCCATCCGGGTCGACGTCGAACTGCTGGACACCCTGCTGAACATGGTCGGCGAGCTGGTGCTGGCCCGGAACCAGCTGGTCCGTGGCGTGACGGAGGTCGGTGACTCCGGTCTGGTCCGCAGCGCCCAGCGGCTCGGCATGATCACCAGTGAGTTGCAGGCGGGCATCATGAAGACCCGTATGCAGCCCATCGAGCACATCTGGTCGAAGCTGCCCCGAGTCGTCCGGGACCTGAGCAACTCGCTCGGCAAACAGGTCCAACTGGTGATGCAGGGCAAGGACACCGAACTCGACCGCAGCCTGCTGGAAGCGGTCAAGGACCCGCTGACCCACCTGGTCCGCAACGCGGTCGACCACGGCATCGAGGATCCGGAGCGCCGGACCGCCGCGGGCAAGAACCCCGAGGGCACCCTGACACTCCGTGCGTATCACGAGGGCGGACACGTCGCGGTCGAGGTCGCGGATGACGGCGCCGGACTGGACGTCGAACGGATCGCGCAGAAGGCCGTGGAGAAGGGCCTGCTCCGGCCGGATCAGGTGCCGAACATGGACCGGCGCGACATCATGGCGATGGTCTTCCAGCCAGGTTTCTCCACAGCGGCGAAGGTCACCAACGTCTCCGGCCGTGGTGTCGGTATGGATGTGGTGAAGACCAACATCGAGAACATCGGTGGCGCGGTGAGCGTCGACTCCACAGCCGGTGAGGGCACTGTCTGGCGGCTCACGATTCCGCTGACACTCGCCATCATCCAGGCGCTCACCGTCGACTGCGGCGAGCACCGCTACGTCGTACCGCAGGTGGCGGTCCTGGAACTGGTCTTCATCGACGGTAAGACCACGAAGATCGAGTACGCCTCCGGTGCACCCGTCTACCGGTTGCGCGGCAAGCTGCTGCCGCTGATCCGCCTGGACCGTGCGCTCGGTCTGGAGGTCGGCGGTGACCACGGGGTCTACATCATGGTGCTGCAAGCCGACGGCCGACGGTTCGGCATGGTCGTGGACCGGGTGCTGAACACCGAAGAAGTAGTGGTCAAGGCCCTCAACACCAGGTTCAAGGACATCGGCCTGTACGCCGGGGCGACGATCCTCGGTGACGGCAAGGTCGGTCTGATCCTGGACGTCTCGTCGCTGGCCCGGCGTTCGCAACTGGCCGTCGACTCGGAGCGCGAGAACGTCGTGGACAAGCGTGGCAGCGCGTCCGGAAGCACCGAACGTCTGCTGGTCACCGCGGTCGGCGAACGCCGGGTGGCGATCCCGCTGGACACGGTCACGCGTCTGGAGGAGTTTCCGCGCGACCGGATCGAGCACGCCGGCTCCCGCGAGGTGGTCCAGTACCGCGGGCAGATCCTGCCGCTGGTCCGGCTGTCGCACCTGCTCGGGGCGTACGGCGAGGAACTCGAGGGCGACACCGTGTCGGTGGTCGTCTACAGCGAGGGCGGAAAGAGCGTGGCACTGGTGGTCGACCGGATCGTGGACATCGCGGAGAACTCGACGACGGCCCGCCGCGACGCGGAGGAGGACGGCCTGGTCGGCACGGCGGTGATCCAGCAACGGGTCACCGAGCTGCTCGACGTGCGCCGGGCCATCCTCGCCGCCGACCCGAACTTCTACAGCGCTTCGATGGACGACATGCTGGTGGAGGCCTGATCATGGCGAGTCGTCAGTTCGCCACTTTCGAGGTGGACGGCCAGCTCTTCGGGGTCGAGGTGCACACGGTCCAGGAGGTGCTCTCGTACAACGAGTACACCCCGGTGCCGCTCGCCCCGCCCGCCGTCGGTGGTCTGTTCAACCTGCGTGGCCAGGTGATCGCCGCGGTGGACCTGCGGGTGCAGCTCGGGCTGGCTCGGCAGACCCTGGAGGGGCCGGTCATGAACGTGATCCTGCGCGGTGACGGGGAACCGGTCTCGCTGCTCGTCGACAAGATCGGCGAGGTGGTCGATCTGGACGACGAGCGGTTCGAGCCTCCGCCGGACACGCTGAGCGGGCCCACCCGGGAGCTGGTGGTGGGCACGTTCAAGCTGGATGGACGGTTGATGCTGGCACTCGACGTCGTTCAGGCCGTCGACACATACCGCGCCACCAACTGATGTACAGCCTGGTCAGCGCCCCCGTACTGGGCTTCGACCTGACCCGCCTGGAGGGCGGGCCGGCCGCTGCCGAGGTGCTGCTGCGTGCCCTGCGCCTGCAGAGCGGGGACCTGCCGATCCTCGCCGAGCGGCTGCCCGACGAGAACGTCAGGGGTCCGCTCTGGGTGGAGGTGGAGAGTGCCGCCCGGCGGATGCCCACTCTCAAGGGGATGGCGAAGGACGATCCGGCCGGAAACCTGGCGCTCGTCGAACGCGCGCCGATCGGTTCGGTCGACTCGCTGCTGACTTGTCTGCGCTACGACGTGATGTCCTGGACGTGGACCGGGGCCGGCCGGGACGCCCGGCAGAGTGAGGACGCGGCCGCCGCGACCGCGCTGCTCTGTGACGCTGCGGTCGCCAGCTATCTGCGTGAGGTGCTCGACGATGACACCCGCCGCCGGCTCGGCGCCGGATGGGTGGCGGCGGTGCGGAAACTGCCGGCCGGTGCTCCGATCGACCTGGGACCGCACCACTACACGGTATCGGCACTGCTCGACCGGCTCCGGACCCTGCGGCCCGAGGACCGGGAACGGGTCTCGACCGCAGCCGACGACGCCCGGCGTAACACCGCCGGATGGTCGCCCGCCGTGCACTCGGCATCGTGGGCGGCGTACCTCTCGGATCGGGTCCGGACCGCTGCCGCCGCCCAGATGCTGCTGGTCCAAGCGGTGGACACGGCCGGGATCTCCTTGGCCGACCGTGCCGGAGGGGTCTGGAACATGCTCAGCGGTGCGGTTCAGGCGCTGGTGGTGCGGGACCTGCTGGACACCGCCACGGCTCACCGGCTGCTCGCACCGGTGGTCGCGGCGCTCGGCCCGGCCTGGCTCGGTTGAAGGGATTGGTCGAATGATCTCGGTTCTCGTCGTCGACGACTCCGTGGTGGTCCGCCGGCTGATCGTCGATGCTCTCGGCGAGGCACAAGGCATCCAAGTCGTCGGCACCGCCTCCAACGGTCTGCTCGCCCAGGCGAAGATCGACCAACTCAAACCGGACGTCATCACGATGGACATCGAGATGCCCGAGATGAACGGTATCGAGGCAGTCCGCGAGCTGCGGAAACGGCACAACATGCCGGTGATCATGTTCAGTACCCTCTCCGCGGCGGGCGCGTCGTCCACGCTGGAGGCGCTGTCCGCGGGTGCCACCGACTACGTGACCAAGCCGAGCAACGTCGGGTCGGTCAAGGAGTCCATCGCTGCGGTGCGGGAACAACTCGTACCGAAGATCGTGGCTCTCGGTGGAAGACGCCGGGCGCCGACCGGACCGCCCAGCCGCGGCCCTGCACCCACCGGTGGTCTCCGCCCGCCCGTCGCGCCGTTCCGGGCCGGCGCCCCACCGTCCCCGCCGCCCCGCCCGCAGACCGCCGGGCCCGGCCCGGCCCGGCCCGGTGCCGCCGCCCGCCGCGCTCCCGGCGGGCGGATCGACCTGCTGGCCATCGGCTCGTCCACCGGCGGACCGGACGCGCTCACCAAGGTGCTGCTCGGCCTGCCCCGGGACCTGCCCGTCCCGATCGTCATCACCCAGCACATGCCGCCGGTCTTCACCAAGATGTTCGCCGAGCGGCTGGACCGCAGTGTCGCGTTGAAAGTGGTGGAGGCCGGTCAGGGCATGGAACTCACCGCCGGCACGGTCTACATCGCCCCGGGCGACCGGCACCTGGTCTTCCAGCGCCGTGGCACCGCGACGATGACGCAGCTCAGCAGTGCTCCACAGGAGAATTCGTGCCGCCCGGCCGTGGACGTGATGTTCCGGTCGGTGGCGGCCCTGTACGGCGGTTCGGCGTTCGCCGCGATCCTCACCGGTATGGGACAGGACGGCCGGAACGGGGCGAAGATCATGCGGGACGCGGGTTCCGAGGTACTGGCTCAGGACGAGGCGAGCTCGGTGGTCTGGGGCATGCCGGGTGCGGTGGTCACGGCTGGTCTGGCCGACGAGATCGTCCCGCTCGACAAGATCGCGGGCGCTCTGCTCAACCGGGTCCGGGTAGGCCGTTCGCCGGCGGTGACCCGATGACCCTTTCCACAGCGGAGTTCACCTATGTTGCCAACCTGGTGCGCAAGGAGGCGTCGATCGTCCTCGCCCCCGGCAAGGAATACCTGGTGGAGGCCAGGCTCATTCCGGTTGCCCGGGCGGTCGGTGCGCCGAACGTCAACGACTTCATCTCCGATCTGCAGAAGCGCCCGAACCCGGCGCACCAGCGGAAGATCATCGACGCTCTCACCACCAACGAGACCTCCTTCTTCCGGGACCGTGAGCCGTTCGCCGCGCTCACCGACGTGGTCCTGCCCGAGCTGATCAAGTCGCGGGCGGCACAGCGCAAACTGCGGTTCTGGTCGGCGGCCAGTTCCAGCGGACAGGAGGCGTACAGCCTGGCCATCACGTTGCAGGAGGCGCTGCCGGCCGGTTGGACGTACGAGATCCAGGGCACCGACATCTCCACCACCATGGTCGAGCGGGCACAGAAGGCCGAGTACAGCCAGGTCGAGGTCAACCGTGGACTGGCGGCGACCCAGCTGGTGCAGTACTTCGAGCGGGCCGGTGCGCACTGGCGGATCATTCCGGCTCTGCGCCGGAGCGTCTCCTTCAAGCACATGAGCCTCACCGCGCCGTTCCCGCCGATGCAGCCGTTCGACGTGATCTTCCTGCGCAACGTCCTCATCTATTTCGACGTGGCGACCAAACGCCAGGTGTTGCAGAACGCCGCCCGGATCCTGCGCCCGGACGGCTGGCTCTTTCTGGGAGCGGCCGAGACCACCATCGGCATCGACGACAACTACGAGCGGGTCCCGGCCGGCCGCACCAGTGCATACCGGACCCGTACCGGATCGCCCACCGGCACCGGAAGAAGGGGATGACGCCGATGCGCGCCATGGTGATCGACGACTCGCGCGCGATGCGCATGATCCTCAAGCGCATCGTCACGAAGCTCAACTTCGAGGCGGTGGAGGCGGGTGACGGCAAGGAGGCGATGGATCTCCTGGCCGATATGACCGAGGTGCCGGAGCTGGCCCTCATCGACTGGAACATGCCCAACATGAACGGGCTCGAGTTCGTCAGCAAAGTCCGGTCCGATCCGCGGCTACGGGAGATGACGCTCGTCATGGTCACCACCGAGAGCGAACAGAGCCAGATCGTCCGGGCGCTCGCCGCGGGCGCTCACGAATACGTGATCAAGCCCTTCACCGAAGGCGCGATGATCGAAAAGCTGGCCCTGCTGGGCCTCGTCCCGACCGGAGCGAACTCATGAGTGTCGAAGTCGAGGTCGACCAAAGCGACCTCGCCGAGATGGTGGAACAGGTGTGGGAGTCATATCTGGATCCGGAGGGTGTCAGCCCGCTGATCCAGACGTATGACGAGGACCAGCCCTCCGAGGTGCACTCCTCGGTCTCGATCACCGGGTCCTGGAGCGGGTACGTCCTTTACGCGTCCTCCCGGTCCGCCGCACAGCGGGCCGCGGCTGCCTTCCTCGCCATGGAGCTGGAGGAGGTCAGCGAGGAGGACATCTCCGACACGCTCGGAGAGCTGGCCAACATCGTCGGTGGCCAGGTCAAGGCGATGTTGCCACCGGGGGCGCAGTTGTCGCTCCCACAGGTGGTCCTCGCGCCGGAGGCTTCGGCGAGATTCCCGAACACCCAGCGGATGAGCGGGGTGTACGGGCTGTGGGAAGGCGAACCGGTGTCCATATCGATGTGGCAGAGCAGCAGCGAAAACAAGGAGGAGGGTGCATGAAGATCCTCATCGCCGATGACAGCCGGGTGATGCGGCAGATCGTCGTCCGGACCCTGCGTCAGGCCGGGTTCGGAGATCACGACCTGATCGAGGCCGCGGACGGCAAGGAGGCATACGAGAAGGCCCTCGAAGAGAAGCCGGACCTGGTCATCTCGGACTGGAACATGCCACACATGACCGGTATCGAGGTGCTGCGTCAGCTTCGGGCGGCCGGCAACAACGTCAAGTTCGGCTTCGTGACCTCGGAGTCGACTCCGGAGATGAAGACGGCCGCCGACGGCGCGGGCTCAGCGTTCTTCATCGTCAAACCCTTCACGGCTGAGCGATTCGATGAAGTGTTCGCTCCTATTTTGGGATGATTAAGACATGTCAGACGTCTCAGTTCTTCCCGGCTCTCTAGCCGTACGCAACCTGTTCGAGGACCTACTCGGACGAGAGGTGACCGTCAGCCCCGGCGATCCGCTCGGTGCCGAACAGGTGCCCACCTCGACCGTCGCGATCTTCGTCGACCCCGGTCAGAAGATCTACGCGGTCATGGCCATGGAGCTCGCCCTCGCCGCCAACGCGGGCGCCGCTCTCGGCCTGCTCCCGGCGGGTGCCGCAGAGGACAGCATCGACGAGAAGCAGCTCTTCCCGAACCTGGCGGAGAACGTCTTCGAGCTGTGCAACGTGTTCACCAGTCTCCTCAACCGGGAGGGGATGCCGCACCTCAAGCTCCACCAGGTGATCTACCCCAACCAGGACCTGCCCGGCGACGCCCGTGCGGTCCTGCTCGCCCTCGGCCGGCGTCTCGACCTGATGGTCGAGGTCAACCGGTACGGCAAGGGGAAACTCAGCCTGTCGCTGGCGCCCTGACCCCGCCGGCAAAACTGAATATCTCTCGTCGCGGGCCCACCTTCCACGGAAGGCGGGCCCGCAATTTTGTGTCTCAGTAATTCCGGGGTCGCGCCGAAGTTGAGTCTGAGCCTTCCAACGGGACTGGAGAAGTCAATGACCTCACCGATGTCCGGACCGACCGGTGCCGATCCGATGAAAGCGGCCAAAGCGGCGGCCCTCGCCTCGGCCCAGACCGGCGAGAAGCAGAGCAAGACGCTCGCCGACAAGGACACCTTCATGAAGCTCCTGGTCGCGCAGCTGAAGTATCAGGACCCCACCAAACCCGCCGACTCGACCGCGTTCCTGGCGCAGACCGCCCAGTTCACCCAGGTCGAGAAGCTGGAAGACATGGTCGGCATGCTGAAGTCACAGCGGATGATCAGCGCCAGCGCCCTGGTCGGCAAGACGGTCTCGTACATGGACGACACCGGTGCTACTCAGACCGGTGTGATCTCAGCGGCGAAGCTGAACGGCGACAGCGAACCGATGCTCAGGATCGGGAACACGGATGTGCAGCTGTCCAAGGTCACCGAGATCACCACCACGGAATCCAAGACAAGCTGAAGGATCGCCTCACATGCTGCGTTCTCTCTACTCCGGAATCAGTGGCCTCAACGCGCATCAGAAGATGATCGACGTCACTGGTAACAACATCGCCAACGTCAACACCACCGGCTTCAAGTCCACCTCGGTCCAGTTCACCGACACGCTCAGCCAGGCGTTGGGTACAGGTGGCTCGCCACAGGACGGCATGGCCGGCACCAACCCGGCCCAGGTCGGTCTCGGTGTCAAAATCGGCAGCATCACCCAGAACTTCAGCCAGGGCTCGGCGCAGACCACCGGTAAATCCGGCGACATGATGATCCAGGGCGACGGGTTCTTCATCACCCGCAGTGGTAACGAGAACCTCTACACCCGGGCCGGCTCGTTCTTCTTCGACGCCAACGGCACCCTCGCCACCGCGAACGGCGAGCCGGTGCAGGGCTGGACCGCCGACTCCAGCGGCAAGGTCAACTCGGCGGCGAAACCGGGTGACATCCGGATGCCGCTGGGCGGCACCATCCCGCCGATCGCGACCAGCACCGCCACCCTCAAGGGCAACCTGAGCAGCGACGAGACGCCGGACATGAACAACCCGACGAACACCGGCATCAACTACAAGACGACGATCCCGATCAAGGTGTACGACTCGCAGGGCCAGACCCACACCGTGACCGCCGAGTTCAGCCGGACCGCGTTCGACAACACCAGCGGCAACACCAACTCCACCTGGGGTGTGAGGCTGCTCGGCGAGGACGGCAACGAGATCACCCCGGGGTCCACGCTCACCATGACCAACGGCAAGCCGGACACCACACTCGTCGACCCGGTGACCCAGAAGGCGTCGATGACCGTCGGCCCGTACACCGTCGACGTCACCGACATCACCTCGTACTCGGGCAACACCGACGCCCGGGTGTTCGCCACCGACGGGCAGACGGCCGGCGCCCTGACCTCACTGTCGTACAGCGTCTCGGACAGCGGCGAGATCGTCGGGGTCTTCTCCAACGGCCTGAAGCAGACGCTCGGCCAGGTCGCGATGGCGACTTTCAAGAACGTCAACGGCCTGGAGAAGATCGGCAACTCGTCGTACCGGACCACCATCAACTCCGGGTACGCCCAGGTGGGTGAGCCGGGCAGCGCAGGCATGGGCACGGTCATGTCCGGCGCACTGGAGATGTCGAACGTCGACCTGGCCCAGGAGTTCACCAACCTGGTGGTCGCCCAGCGCGGTTTCCAGGCGGCCTCCCGCATCATCACCACGTCTGACGAGATCCTCCAGGAACTCGTCAGCATGAAGCGCTAGGTCCGAGCCTGGAACAGGCCGGGACAGGCTCACACGCCTGTCCCGGCCTTTTCCCGTGAAGGCCACGAAACCGGGTTCGTTCGCACCCGGATGGCGACCGGTTCGATCTCATCGGCAACCGGGGGTCGGCCGAAGTACCTGGTGAAGGCCACGGAGGGCCTGACCACGAAGAGACGCACCAAGGACGGATGTCGTGATTCTTGTAACCCGCATCAACGGTGCCGTGTTCGCCCTGAACCCGGATCTGGTCGAGCGTGTCGACTGCACGCCCGACACGGTCGTCACCCTGGTGGATGGCACCAAGTACATCATCGCCGAGTCGGTACCCGAGTTCATCGACTCGGTCCGGCACTACCGCGCTTCACTGATCGCCCAGGCCAGCCGCCTCGAGCCCGCGCCCACGGCCGTCACCTCGACCACTTCCGCTGACGACTTCGACGCCAAGGTGCTCCCGCTGCACCGGAAGGAACGCTGATGGACCTCGCTACCCTTGTCGGTGTCGGCCTCGGCCTGGTCATCGTCTTCCTGGTGCAGATCGTGGAGGGTGGTTCACCGGCCTCCATCATGCTGTGGCCCTCGATGCTCCTGGTCTTCGGTGGTGGTTTCGCCGCCGCCATGGCCGGCGGTGTCATGAAGGACACGAAGGCCTTCGGCACTCAGCTGAAGAAGGGCTTCACCAGCAAGGTCACCCCGGCGGCTGAGCTGCTGGACAGCGTCGTGAAGTTGGCTGAGCGGGCCCGCCGCGAGGGTCTGCTGGCTCTCGAGGACGCGGTCAAGACGGTCGAGCACCCCTTCCTCAAGCGGGGCCTGCAGCTGGCCATCGACGGCACCGACCCGGATGAGCTGCACGACATCCTGCACGCCGAGGTCGCCGCCAAGAAGAAGTCCGACAAGGCCGGCGTGAAGTTCTTCGAGTCCTGGGGTGGTTACGCCCCGACGATCGGCATCATCGGCACGGTCATGGGTCTGGTCCTGGTCATGGAGAACCTGGACAAGCCCGAGACGCTCGGTCACTCGATCGCCGCGGGGTTC
>DATMVU010000628.1:0-6804 GCA_035562875.1 Actinoplanes sp.
GCATCCGCATGTTGGCCTGGCAGAGCTGTGCTCGGGCGATCAGCAGCGGGTCGCCCAGGCGCCGGGCGGCCGCCTCCAGCGTGATCGCCCGGGCCAGCTCGGCCCGGGCGTCCCAGGAGCGCTTGTCCTCGATGTCGAGCAGGGCAGCCGACAGCGTGTCGGTATCCACCGGCAACTCCATCAACCGCCTACCTCTCCGAGTGAGCCTCCTCCACCGTGGCGAGGCCGGGTGGAAGGGGTCAGCGCGTGCTTCCTCAGTGAGTTTTCGGCTCGAGGCAGTCGAGGTTGAGGGAAACGCCGCCCCGGGCTCCCTGAGGTTAGCTCTGTGTGAGTGGCCGACCCCAGGGAGTGCGGAGTGATGTGGGACCTATTCGGCAGCGACCTTCACCGGCTCGGTGGCCGGCTTGATGTCGACGGTCGAGCGGAGCTGAGTGGGCTTCATCGCAACCGCCGCGATCACACCGATCACCGCGACGCCTGCCGAGATCAGGAAGATGTGCCCGGTGGCGTCGCCGTACGCGACCCGGACCACGTGCTGGATCGCCTCCGGCAGGGCGCTCAGGTTGAGGCTGCCCCCACCGCTGGCGGCGGCACTGGCCGGCACGCCCATCTCGGTGAGCTGGGTGGTCATCGACTCGGCGACCTGCCGGGCGAGGACCGCGCCGAGCACCGAGACACCGATCGTGCCGCCGAGGGAGCGGAAGAAGGCGACGGTGGCGCTCGCCGCGCCGATGTCCCGCAGCGAGACGGTGTTCTGGACGGCCAGGACCAGGTTCTGCATCGACATGCCGACGCCGACGCCGACGACGGCCATGCTGGTGCCGATGTACCAGAGCGGGGTGTCGTGGTCGAGGAAGGAGAGCCCGGCGAATCCGGCGACGAGCAGGATCGTGCCGGCCACCACGAACGGCTTGATCTTGCCGCTCTTGGTGATCGCCCGCCCGGCCAGCGTCGAGGAGACCAGGACGCCGCCCATCATCGGGATCATCAGCAGGCCCGCCTCGGTGGGGCTGTAGCCGCGGCCGATCTGGAAGTACTGCCCGAGGAAGACCGAACCGCCGAACATGGCCATGCCGACCGCGAGGCTGCCGATGATCGCCAGGGTGGTGGTGCGCTCCCGGACGATGGGCAGCGGGACCACCGGCTCGGCGACCCGTGACTCGACCCACACCGCGAGGGCGAGCAGGACCAGTCCGCCGCCGACCATGGCGAAGGTCTGCCAGGAGAGCCAGGCGAACGTGCTGTCGACGAACGACACCCAGATCAGGATGATGCTGACGCCGGCCGCGATCAGGGACGCGCCCAGGTAGTCGATCTTCACGTTGTCGCGGCGCATGACCGGCAGGTGCAGGGTCTTCTGCAGGACGAACAGGGCGATCACCGCGAACGGGGCGCCGATGAAGAAGCACCAGCGCCAGCCGAGTGCGTCGGTGTCGACGATCAGGCCGCCGAGCAGCGGGCCGCCGACGGTGGCCAGGGCCATCACGCCACCGAGGTAACCGTTGTACCGGCCGCGCTCGCGGGGCGGGATCATCGCGGCGATGGCGACCTGCACCAGTGCCTGCACACCACCCATGCCGAGACCCTGGAACGCGCGGGCGGCGATCAGCTGCTCGGTGTTCTGGGTGAAGCCGGCGATCAGCGAACCCAGGATGAAGACGACGATCGAGATCTGGACCAGCAGCTTCTTGCTGTAGAGGTCGGCGAGCTTGCCCCAGATCGGGGTGGATGCGGTGGCCGTGAGCAGGGTCGCGGTGACCACCCAGGTGTACTGCGTCTGGGTGCCCTCCAGATCGCCGATGATCTTCGGCAGTGCGGTGGAGACGATGGTGGAGCTGGCCATCGCCACGAACAGCACGAGCAGGAGACCGGACAGGGCCTCCATGATCTCGCGATGAGTCATTGGGCGCATCGAGCTTCTTCTTCCTGGGTGATCAAGTCGTGGGCCATCCGGCTCAGCGACGTGGTGAGTGCGTCGATCTCCTCGGGTGTCCAGTCGCGCAGTGCCGCCGTGATCCGGGCCTCGTAGAAGGTCTGTGTCTGGTCGAGCAGGGTGTGACCGGACTCGGTCACGTGCAGGGTGCTGGCCCGGCCGTCGAGCGGGTCGGCGGTGCGTTCGACGAGCCCGGCTCGGACCAGTGCGGCGACTGCCCGGCTGATCGTCGACGGGTCGAGCGCGTGCTCGCTGGCCAGCTCTTTCAGGTGGCAGCCGGACGACTCGCGGCGCCGGATCGCGGCCAGCACGCCGATCGGGGCCTGCGTCGGATGCCGCTGTTTGAGGACGCGGACCGCTTTGATGGCGTCATGGAACGCCTCCACCAGGGTCACGAGTCACCTCCTCGGAATGCTTGCTGCATACAACTATCTTCCTGAACTTGCCCGTTGTGCAAGTTTGCTCATTGGGAACTGAGTCACACGCCGGTACGCTCGGTTCATGAGTACGGCGACCGAGCAGGGCCTTCGCGAGCGCAAGAAGGCGGCGACCCGGCAGGCCCTGCACGACGCTGCACTGCGGCTGGCTCTGGAGCACGGCCCGGAGCGCGTCACCGTCGAGGCCATCGCCGACGAGGCCGGGGTCTCCCGGCGGACCTTCTCCAACTACTTCGCCAACAAGGAGGAAGCCCTCTTCTACGGCGACCAGCGCCGGATGCGGCTGCTCGCCGACCTGGTGCGGGAGCGCCCGGCTAGCGAGCCGCCGTGGACCGCTCTGACCGAGGCGGCCCGGCGGTTCTATGCCGAGCTGGGCGACCTCGATCCGGAGTGGATCGCGCGGAGCCGGCTGGTGCGCCGGCACCCCTCGTTAGCGGCCGCCCAAGTGCAGACCTTCGCGGCGAACGAGCGCGAGCTGGGCGATGCGGTCGCGGTGCGCCTCAAAGATCAAGACCCTTTCGGCGTACGCGGAAAGCTCCTCGCCGGCACCTTCCTGGCCGTCCTCAGGATCTCGGTGAACGTGTGGCTGGAGCACTCGTCCGAGGTCAAGTTCTGGGACCTGACCAGCACGGCCCTGGACGAGACGGGCCGGGGCCTGCGGGAGTGGGAGTGACGGCTCGGCCGTGCCGGGTGAAGTCCGCGCGCAGCCGGGTGGCCATGAGCCGCAGGGTACGACGTACCAGCGGAATCACAGAGATCGAGTGTTACGGTCCGCTGGTTCGTCACTGAATGGTGCAGGAGGTGCGGTAATGCCGCAGATCGACGTAGAGGTTCCGGCCGCGGACGGTGTCGCCGAGGCGTTTCTGGTCACGCCGGAGGGGCCGGGCCCGTTCCCGCCTGTGCTGATCTTCATGGATGCGTTCGGGCTGCGGCCGCGATTGCGCGAGATGGCCGAGCGGATCGCCGGGCACGGGTTCGCGGTGCTGGTCCCGAACCTGTTCTACCGCAGCGCCAGTGGGCGGATCGTCGCGCCGGAGGAACTGGCCGACGAGGAGAAGCGTGGCGCGGCGTTCGGGCGGATCATGCCGATGATCCAGCAGCTGACCGCAGACCGGATCGGCGCGGACGCCACCGCCTACCTGGACTTCCTGACCGGGCGGGCGGAGGTCGCCGACGTGCCGGCCGGGATCGTGGGGTACTGCATGGGCGGCCGGAACGCCCTGGTGGCCGCGTCGGTGCTGCCGAACCGGTTCGCCGCGGTCGCCAGCTTCCACGCCGGCGGGGTGGTCACCGACGCACCGGACAGCCCGCACCTGGGCGTGCCGGCGATCACCGCCGAGGTCTATCTCGGACACGCCGACAACGACGGGTCGATGACAGCGGAGAACATCGCGGCGCTGGAGGTGACCCTCGCCGAGGCCGGGGTGGAATACACCTCCGAGTTGTACGAGGGCGCCCCGCACGGATTCACCATGACCGACACGTCGATGTACCACGAAGCGAGCGAGAAACGGCACTGGGAGGTGCTGATCCCGCTGCTGGAGCGGAAGCTCAGCTGACGCAGAACTCGTTGCCCTCCGGGTCGGCCATGGTGAACCACGACTGCGGTCCCTGACGGCCGTCCCACAGGAAGGTGGCGCCGCGCGCGACGAGCCTGTCGCGTTCGGCGCCACGGTTCTCCTCGCCGACCCGGATGTCGACGTGTACCCGGTTCTTCACCGTCTTGGCGGCCTCGTCGAACTGGAAGAGCATCCGCCGGCCCGCGGTCGGGTGGTTGATCGCCGCGCCGGTCCGCCACACCAGCCTCCCGTGGTGGTGGGTGGTCTCGGCGTCGGTGGCGAACCCCTTGGCGACCATCTCCTTGATGAACGCCTCGTCCTGCTGCTCCACGTCCCAGCCCAGCGTCTCGGCCCACCAGTCGGCTAGCGTGTGCGGATCGGTGCAGTCCACGGTGACCTGGAAGTCGTATGCCATGGACCGCACGCTACCCACGATTGCGGACGATTCCCGGCCTAATTGGCGTAGAGCCCCGGGAAGTACCTGTCGATCGCCGTCACGTCGTACACGTGCCGGATCTCGTTGATCTCCTGATCCTCGACCCCGAGGAACTCGACCAGGCGGGCCGTGCCGAACGGGCCCACCAGGTCGTAGATCAGAGCGGAACCGTCCACCGCGTCCGTCCGGGCCACCACCGTGACGGTGTCGGCGAACGCGGCGATCCGGTGCAGGACCTGGAGCAGCTCCTCGTCGTCGACCGGGGCGTCGAGGTTCCACTCGGTCTCCACGTCCGGCCTGAGCAGCCTGCGAGCCCCGGGCAGGTCGTCGCTGGTCCACGACCTGACCCAGAAGTCGACCACGTCCATGCGGTTCTCCCTCAGCCGTTCAGCATCGAGTCGGCGCTCACGAAGGAGTAGCCGGCCTTGATGATGCCCGGAACCAGTTCCTTGAGGTAGTCGGTACCCAGGTAGTGGTGGTAGAAGCAGCTGGCCACACCGTCGCGGACGACCAGGTTGCGCTCGGCGCTGGCGATCAGGTCGGACGGCAGCCGCACCGGGTGCGTGTTGTAGGCGGTCGGCTCGACGTTGCCGATGTTCTCCGGGACGACGGCCGAGCCGTACACGTCGCGGACCGTGTACGGGAAGAACTGCCCGAACTGGCGGGTGTAGTCGTACTTGGCCCCGGTCAGCACACCGGGGAAGTAGAGCCCTCGTTCGTACCGCTTGCCGAACAGGTTGTGCACCGCCTGGTAGTCGGCGGGGCTGGCGGCGTAGTGCGGGAACTCGAAGATCTTCGGCGAGCCCAGCCCGGCCAGCGTGAACAGCGCGCCTGAGGTGATCATCCGGGCGGTGGCCCAGGCGACCGAGTCCTCCTTCACCGGGCCGTCGTAGATCACCCGGTCGGCGTCGTCGACGTGCGCGGTGAAGAACTCGAAGTCGTTGCCGCTGGTGCCGTCGTACGGGTTGTTCACCGCGCCGTACTGGTGGGTGTAGCCGTGCATCAGCAGCGTGCCGCCCTTGGCCTGCATGTACTTCAGCGCGGAGACCACCTTCGGCCGGTTGATCAGCGTGTAGTCCTCGGCCTTCCCGTTGTTGTTGACGCCCTTCGGATCCCGGTACCGCGGGTAGACGGCGACACTGAACGGCACCTTCATCGACGACAGGTAGTCGGCGATCGCCCGCAGATCGGCCGGGTCGGCGTCCGGGCCGACGTCCTCGATCCGGATCAGGGCCCGGTGCCGCTCGGCCGTGTTCGGGCCCAGCGCGTCGAAGAGCAGGTCGGCGAAGATCAGATAGCGGTCGTCGTGGGTGACGTACGAGAACGGGATCTCGCTGACGTAGGTCAGGTTCCCGGACCGGACCGCCCAGGGCAGGCTGCTGCCGTCGGCCCGGGTCGCGGCGGCCAGCGTGGCGACCTTGGCCGGGTCGGTGACCGACAGATTCATCAGGCCGGACTTGTTGGCCTCGTCGCGGGTCAGGACACGGCCCTTGTAGGTGACCCCGGTGACGTCGGCGAAGTCGAACAGTCCGCTGGTGAAGCCGTACTTCGCGGCGAAGCCGTCCACCTTGGAGAGCTGCCAGACGTTGTCCCGAACCCAGATCACCGGCTTGCTGGTGGCCACCACGTCGGCCAGGAACGCGGCCGGCAGCGGCTCGTCGTAGGTCGAGCCCAGGTAGATGACCGCGGTGTAGTTGTTCAGGTCGCCGGCCTTGTACCCGGCCACCGGAGCGGCAGTCCACGCGCCGAAGTGCGAGGCGAGGTTCGCGGTCTGCGTGGCGTAGACCTCACCGAGCCAGCCGTAGTCGCCGGTCGTGTCGTAGAGGACGAGAGCTTTGGCCGTACCACCGCCGGGGGCGGCCTTTCCGGTCTTGGAGGTGGTGACCGCAACGGCGGCGGCGTCGGCCTCCACGGCGTTGAAGCCGACCGCGGCGACGGCGGCTACCGCCGCACCGGCGGTGAGGACACTGCGGCGGGAGACGATCGAGGTACGCATCAGGCAACGGCTCCGGTGATGGCGACGGACGGGGCGACGGGCATGGCCTCGGGCGGCGAGGCGAGACCCAGGAGGGCGGCGGTGGCCTGGGCGGTGCGCTTGGCGGCGAGACCGTCGCCGTACGGGTTACCGCCGGCCGTCATCGCGTCCCGGCGCTCCCGGCTGTCGAGCAGCAGCGACGCCTCCGACACGATCAGCGCGGTGTCCGAGCCGACCAGCTTGGCGCAGCCCGCGTGCAGTGACTCGACCCGCTCGGTCACGTCCCGCAGCACCAGTGCCGGCACACCGAACGACGGGGCCTCCTCCTGGATGCCGCCCGAGTCGGTGAGCACCAGGTAGGCCTCGGAGAGCAGCCGGGACAGGTCCGGGTAGGGCAGCGGGTCGGTGACCGTCACCCGCTCGACCCCGGCCAGCGCGGCCTCCACCTGCTCGCGGACCGCCGG
>DATMVU010000629.1:0-9213 GCA_035562875.1 Actinoplanes sp.
TCCGGCGTACCCGGGCCGAGGTCTACGCCTCCGTCCGTGCCGACCTGCGGCACCTCGACCACCACCCGGCCGCGCCGGACCGGGACGCCCGGATCCAGGGCATGGTCGCCTGCTCGGAACCACTGGTCCGGCTGCTCGGGCAGCGGATCGGCCGGCCAGGACGTGATCACGTCCCGTTGCTCGAGGTCCTGACCCGGCGTTACTACGACAACCGCGGGCTGACCCCGGTCTCGGTGCGCGCGGTCGGCGACATCCGCTACATGGTCACCTCGCACGCCGGCGAGCGGGTCACCCGTATCGCGGCGACCGCCGTCGACATCGCGGATCTGTCGGCTTCGCTCACCGCGCTGGGCCCGCTGGACGTGGACGTCGCCGACGTCTACGTCGCCTGGGACGACCAGCCCACCGCGGCTGACGACGTGGCGGCAGCGCTCGACGCGCACTTCGCCGGCCTCGTACTGCCAGGGGTCCGGCGGATCACCGCGACGATCGCCGGCACCAGCGGCGCGGTCATGCACCACCACTTCACCTTCCGTGCCGACGGCTCCGGTCACTTCACCGAGGACCGGCTGATCCGTGGACTGCACCCGCAGATCGCCCGCCGTCTGCAGATCTCCCGGCTGCGGGAGTTCGACCTGACCCGGCTGCCGTCCACCGACGAGGAGATGTACCTCTTCAAGGCGGTCGCCAAGAACAACACGTCCGACGAGCGGCTCATCGCGATGTACCAGGTCCGTGACCTGACCGCACTGCGCGAGACCGACGGCCGCCTGGTCGCGCTGCCCGCTCTGGAGCAGGCCGTGACGCTGACCCTGGACGCGATCCGCAACATCCAGGCGCAGCGCCCGCAGCACAAGCGGTTCGACACCAACCGGATCATGATGTACGTCTGGCCGGTCACCGAGTTGTCCCTGGACGAACTGAACGCGCTGGTGCAGCGGATCCTGCCGACCGCCTCCGGGGCCGGTCTGGAGGAGGTGCAGTTCATCGCCCGCCAGCGCCGGTCCAGTGGGGAGCTGACCGAGGTCGCCGTCACGATCACCCTGGAGCCCGGCAACGGTGCGCACCTGCACGTGGGTGAACCGTCGACCGAGTTGGTGCAGCCGCTCGACGACTACCGCCAGAAGGTGCTGCGCGCGGCCCGGCGCGGAACCGTCTATCCGTACGAGATGACCGGTCTGCTCGGCGAGTTCGTCGAGCACGACCTCACTCCGGACGGCACGCTCGCCCCCGTCGACCGGCCGAAGGGCAAGAACTCGGCCGCCATCGTCGCCGGTGTCGTCAGTACCGTCACCGACCGTCACCCGGAGGGCATCAAGCGGGTCGTGCTGCTCGGCGACCCGACCAAGTCGCTCGGTGCCCTCTCCGAGCCGGAGTGCGCCCGGGTCATCGCCGCCCTCGACCTGGCCACCGCGTTGCGGGTTCCGCTCGAATGGTTCGCGCTGTCGTCCGGTGCCCGCATCTCGATGTCGTCCGGCACCGAGAACATGGACTGGGTCGCCGCCGCGTTGAAGCGGATCGTCGAGTTCACCCAGGCCGGCGGCGAGATCAACATCGTGGTCGCGGGGATCAACGTCGGCGCCCAGCCGTACTGGAACGCCGAAGCCACCATGCTCATGCACACCAAGGGCATCCTGGTGATGACACCCGACTCGGCGATGGTCCTGACCGGCAAACAGGCCCTGGACTTCTCCGGTGGGGTGTCGGCCGAGGACAACTACGGCATCGGCGGTTACGACCGGGTGATGGGCCCCAACGGCCAGGCACAGTACTGGGCGCCCAGTCTGCCGGCGGCCCGGGACGTGCTGATGGCCCATTACGACCACACCTATGTGGTGCCGGGTGAGGCCGGGCCGCGTCCCGCGCTGACCACCGACCCCGCCGACCGGGACGTCTCCGACTACCCGCACACGTTCGCGGGCAGCGACTTCACCACCGTCGGGCAGATCTTCTCGTCGTCGCACAACCCGGACCGGAAGAAGGCCTTCGACATCCGGACGGTGATGCGTGCCGTCTCCGACCAGGACCACCCGGTTCTGGAGCGGTGGGCCGGCATGGCCGACGCGGACACCTCCGTCGTGCAGGACGCACACATCGGCGGCCGTCCGGTCTGCCTGGTCGGCATCGAGTCGCGGCCGGTCACCCGGCGTGGTTTCCCGCCCACCGACGGGCCGGACACCTACACCGCGGGCACCCTCTTCCCGCGGTCGTCGGCGAAAACCGCCCGTGCGATCAACGCCGCCTCGGGCAACCGGCCGCTCGTCGTGCTGGCCAACCTGTCCGGATTCGACGGCTCGCCGGAGTCGATGCGCAACCTGCAGTTGGAGTACGGCGCGGAGATCGGCCGGGCGGTCGTCAACTTCGACGGGCCGATCATCTTCACGGTGATCTCCCGTTACCACGGTGGCGCGTTCGTGGTGTTCTCGAAGCGGCTCAACCCGAACATGACGGTCCTCGCCATCGAGGGCTCGATGGCTTCGGTGCTCGGCGGTGCCCCCGCGGCGGCCGTCGTGTTCGCCGGTGACGTCAACAACCGCACCGCCAACGACCCTCGGGTGGCCGAACTGCAGGCCCAGGTCGCTGCCACATCCGGCGCCGAGCGGGCCGCGCTGAACGCCCGGCTGGCCGAGGTCCACGGTTCGGTCCGCGCCGAGAAGCTCAGTGAGGTGGCCGCCGAGTTCGACCGGGTGCACAGCGTCCAGCGAGCGGTCGAGGTCGGTTCGGTCGACGCCATCGTCAGCACGGCCGACCTGCGGCCCCGCATCATCGAGGCGATCGAGCACGGTCTGAAGAGCTGACCTCCGGCGGAAGGCGCCCCGCTCCCGTTTCCTGACCCGACGTTTACGGGCGCCTTCCGGCGGTCCGGCCGCGGGCAGCGGACATGTCCGATGATCTTTATGATCCCCGGACATGTCCGCTCCTTCGTCCTGGCATCCCGACCCATACCGCAACGCTCGTATCGCTCTCCAGCAGGGCGACAGCACGCCGGCCCTGAACCTGCTCAGCGCCGCCCGCGTCGACGCCGAAGCCCGGATCCACGCTCTCGGTTCACTCGGCCGGGACACCCTGCACCGCCTTCCCCAGTTGGAGGCCCAGCTCGACACCGAACCCTCGAACGCCGACCTGTGGCTGCTGGTCGGCTCCATGCAGCAGGAACTCGCCTGGAACGCCCGTGGTGCGGCGGTCATCTCGCACACCAGCGCCGAACAGATCAGCGGGCTGCGCCACCACATGAAGCGGGCCCGGGTGTCGCTGCGCCGCGCCGCCGAGTTGCTGCCCGGCGATCCGGCACCGTGGAACGAGCTGATGAGCTGTGCCATGGCGGCCCAGGAGTACCACTCCGAGCCCCACGACATGTGGAACGAGGTCGTCCAGCGGGGTGGTGACGTCGCTTTCGGCGCCAACCGGCTGCGCCTGATCATCCTGACCGCCAAATGGCACGGCAGCCGCGAGGAATGCTTCGCGTTCGCGAGGGAGAGGACCCGAGGTCTGACCCCCGGACATCCGCTGTACGCGTTGATCCCGCTCGCCCACGTCGAGGAATACGTCTCCCAGCGCGGCGACGACAGTGTCCTCACCCGGGTCCGGGCGGTGTTCCGGTACTTCAGCCGCCGCGACGTCATCCGGGAGATCGAGAGTGCCTCCGATGCCCTGATGGCCGGCGCCGACACCTACGCCACCCACCCGTCCTCCCCCGCCGCACACCAGGCGTTCGGTTTCGCCTTCGACGAACGCGGTGACGCCAAACGGGCCCGCCACCACCTGGAACGCAGCGGCGACGAGGCCATCTGGCCCTGGACCTACTTCGGAGACGACTGGGAACTCTTCGAAAAGGCCCGGATGCGCGCAGACCTCCCGCCCATCCCCCGCCGGTAGCCCCTTTCCCTGGTGCTGGCTTGATCCGGATAACCTCGTGCATACATCGGGGTGAGGGGACGAGTGCATTTGTCGATCGGCGACGACCTGCGACTGCTGCGCGCTTACGAGCCGGTCGCCAGGTTCACCGAAGGTGAGTACTTCTTCCCGGTCTCGGTCGACCAGTACGTGAGCCAGGCCAGTCTGTGGCGGGTCGAACCGCGCGGTGCCAGCCCGGTTCAAGTCGTCGCCCACGGTGACCTGACCCTGGACACCCTGGCCACCGCCAGCGGTGCCGAACAGGGCCTCGGCTACTCGCTGTCCGGCATCGGCAACGGCGAGAAGCACCTCGCCCACATCCCGCTGCGAGACCGCCCACCCCACCTGGCCCGGTCGAGCCGGCTCGCGTCGGTCGGTCTCACCGGACGGCTCGTCGACACCCTCAACCGTTTCTCGCTGCTGTTCCGCGGCAGTGTCCCCGGCGGTAGTGCGGCCCGTTCCTTCCTGCTGCAACGCGACCACCTCGACACCGGGCGGCCCACCTACTACGCCCGAGTGCTGCGCGATGATGCCCCGTGGATCGTGTGCCAGTACTGGTTCTTCTACAGCTTCAACAACTGGCGCTCCGCGTTCGGCGGCGTCAACGAACACGAGGCCGACTGGGAACAGGTCACGGTCTACATCGACGCGAACGGTGAGCCCGGACCCGACGGCCTGCCGGAGCCGTCGTGGGTGGTGTTCTCCGCCCACGACGAGACCGGCGACGACCTGCGCAGACGGTGGGACGACCCGGACCTGACCGTCATCGACGGCCGCCACCCGGTGGTCTTCGTCGGGGCGGGCTCCCACTCGGGCGCCTACCTGCCCGGCGACTACCTGATCACCGTGCGCCCGCCGCGGCTCCGTGGCCTGGTCAACGCTCTGCGCTGGTCCGCCCGGCTGCTGGCCCCGTGGTCCCCCGAGGACCAGAGCAACGTCGGCATCCCATACGTCGACTACGCCCGCGGCGACGGCCGCTCGGTCGGCCCTCGGCAGGACGAGGCCTGGAACGCGATCGTCATCGACGACGAGACCGGATGGGTGCGCGACTTCCGCGGTCTGTGGGGACGCGACACCCGGGACCGGCTCGGCGGCGAACGCGGCCCCGCCGGTCCCCGTTACCAGCGTGACGGCACCGTCCGGCAGTCCTGGGCGGATCCGGTCGGCTGGGCCGGCCTCGCCAAGGTCACCCCCGACCCGGCAGCGGAACTGCGGCTCGTCGAGGAACGCAACCAGCGCGACATCGACCGGCTCGCCGAACTCGACACCGAGATCTCCACCCTGCGCCACGAACTGACCCTGGCCGCGGCCGGTCTGCCCGCGGCCGCCCCCGAGGTGCGTGCCCTCAACGGCGAGGAACAGAAGCTGCTCGGACTGAAGATGGAACGCACCCGCCTCGCCGACGAACTGCACCGGGCGGCCCTGGCCACTCCGGTCAATCAACATCCGCACGCCCATCTGTTGCATCGTCGCCTCCCTCTGGAACAGGCGACCGGTTTCCTGGGCCGGGCCCGTTCCTGGTGGTCGGTGATCAGCACCCCGCTGATCCTGTGGGCGATAGGTGCCGTGTTCTCCCCGCTCGACATCTCGGGCGAGGAGACGGCCCTGGCGCTGCTCCTGGTCCTGCTCCTGGTGGAAGGTTTCGTCCGTGGCAAGTTCCTGGCCGTGATCCTCCGCATCCTGCTGGCGGCCGCCCTGATATTGGTCCTGGCAGTCCTGTGGTTCGACGGCCGTTACGTGGTGACCTTCACCTTCTTCGGAGCGGCCCTACTGGTCCTGCTGGTGAACGTCCGCGAAGCCACCCGCCGCTGACCAGGCTTGTCAACCCGGCTCGTTACGGGCCACTCGGCGGTCATCCGCCGGCTCCACCTCAGGTCTGGAGGTATCGGACGACCGCCAGAACCCGCCGATGGTCGGTGTCCGAAGGTGGCAGCTCGAACTTGGTGAAGATGTTCGTCACGTGCTTCTCCACCGCCCGTTCGGAGACCCGGATACCGGCGGCAATGGCCGTGTTGGACCGGCCTTGTGCCATCAGCCCCAGCACCTCCCGCTCCCTGGGGGTGAGTTCGGCGAGTAGATCCCGGTGACGAGTGCGCCCGAACAGTTGCGTGACCACATCGGGATCGAGTGCCGTCCCGCCCGCCGCGACCCTGTACAACGCGTCGATGAAGTCGTCCAGTTGAACAACCCGCTCCTTGAGCAGATACCCCACCCCCTCGGACCCACCGGCCAGCAACTCGGCGACGAAGGCCGTCTCGACATACTGCGAGAAGATCAGCACCCCCGTCTTGGGGAACTCCCGCCGAAGCCGGACTGCGGCCCGCAGCCCCTCGTCGGTATGGCTCGGCGGCAGCCGGATATCCACGATCGCCACATCCGGCGGATCCGCGGCGACAGCCTCGAAGAGCCCCGCCGCGTCGACGACAGCAGCCGACACTTCGTGCCCCCGCACCGCCAGCAGTTGAGCCAGCCCTTCCCGAAGAATCGCCGAGTCCTCAGCGATAACGATGCGCATAGCCCCTCAGGCCCTCTCCTCGACGCCGGCGTTTCCGTCCCGCACAGCCTCACCACCCATCCACCGCGCCGATCCCCACAGAGGAGGAACCCGGCACGATCCCCCACGGCAGGGAGAACGAAGGGCGACTTCCAGCATCCGGGAGACGGCGGCAAGATTCTCCGGCAACGATCGAAGGATCGGGTCGCCGCAACGGAGCTGGAACAGATCCGGCACTGGTGGGGAGCCACCGCCGTCTCCGGGCCCATCCGACATCTCGTGGTGTCAATCCCGTTCCCTCGCTGCCTGAACCGGTGCCGGACAGGGAATTTCAACAGTGATCACCGTCGGACCGCCGGATGGGCTGTCAATAGCCAACTGGCCGTCGACGACCCGGATCCGCTCGGTCAGACCGGCCAGCCCTCCCCCGGTTCTCGGGAAAGCGCCACCGTTTCCATCGTCGCGGACCTGTATCGCCAGCACCTCGCCCTGGAGATCGACGCGGACCACAGCCTCACGAGCCCCGCTGTGCCGCCCGGCATTGGTGAGCAACTCGCACACCGTGAAGTAGGCGATGCTCTCCAGCGCGGGCGGCGGTCTCCGCGGCAGATCGGTCTCGATCGTCACCGCAACCGCACTTCCCGCCGCGACCGTGCCCAAGGCCGCCTCCAGTCCGTTGTCCAGCACCGGTGGGTGAATGCCCCGGACCAGGTCGCGCAGCTCGGCCACCGCGGTGGCCAGAGTGTCCTGTGCCGTATCGATCACCGAGAGAACCTGCTCCGTCGAGGCCTGGGCGGTGATGAGCTCCCGAGCCATCGCCAGATGCATTCCGACACCGATCATTCGCGCCTGAGCGCCGTCATGAAGATCCCGTTCGAGGCGTCGCATGGTGATGTCGGCATCCTTCACAGCCCGGTCCCGTGAGTCCCGCAGATCGCTCATCCGCTGACTGACCCGGCTGGGGCCGAGCAGACCACGGATCAACATCCGCTCCACGACCAGCACGGCACGCACCATCCAGGGCCCGAGCAGCAGTAGCAGCGCACCGAGGAACAGCGCTGCGATCCCCTCCAGGCCCAGCGGGTCGGGCCTGAACGGAACGGAGATCAGACTGATCAGCCCGTAGACATAGAAGCCACCTCCCAAGGCCAGTGACAACACCGCCACCGGTGGTTTGACCAACGCATATGTGAGAACCCGCCAGCCGGCCGGATCACTGAGGACGGCACGCCGCCAGCCGAAGGCACCGGGGCCGGACGGCGCCCGCGACGGTGTCGGGACCTGCTCGTCGAGCAACCGAGCCGCCAGCGACCGCCGGTATCCTCCGAGGCCGGCCGCACTCCGGAGAATGGCCGCGAGAAGCCAGGCACCGAGCGGGGTCAGCAGCAAGATCCCGCCGGCCAGTCCACCGACCAGCAGAACCACCGCACTCAGCAGGTCGATGGGCAGGACCATGAAGAGATAGGCCAGCCTTTTCCGCGCTCGGCGGCCGAAGATCGCGGTCAGTGTCGTCGTCATCCCGCACAGCATCTCTCGCTTGTGGACCGGGCCGCGATGGTGCCAGCACGCTGATGGCGGTACGGATAACCGCACCATCGCCGGCGTGCCTGCACGACTGTGTCGGACGCCTTCCCCGGCCAGGCTCAATGCCATGCCTCATCAACTTCTGTCCTACTGGCAGACGCCGGCGGCGGCAATCTTCGCCCTGGCATCACTCCTCAGCGGATTGATCCTCAGCCCTCCGTCGCCGACCTCGCCGGGCATCGCGGCGCTGGCCGTGTTCGGCCCGGCCCGGCCCGCTTCACAGACAGCCCTCCCCGGTGTTCCCGAGTGGCTGGCCGACGGCACTTCTCCACCTGAACCGAGCACGTCCGAGGTCCAGGAGGTGGCAGACTTCTTCGCCCATGTCACCCCCGATGACGTCACACGCCTCGCCAAGCGGTTCCCTCAGATACTCGGCAACCTCGACGGCGCTCCCCCGAAGTTGCGATATACCGCCAACCAGACCGGCCGATCCCGGTTCGAGGAGAGGCAGATCCTCGCCTACGACAACCGAGGAGACGGCCGGATCGTCGAGGTCGTAGGCGACCTCGACGAGGCAGGCCGAGTGGCGGTACTGGTGCCCGGTGTCGACACCAGGCTGTCCAACTTCGACAGTGGTCTCGGCGGCGTCCAGCGACGGGCACCGGCTTGGCAGGCCAGGATGTTGCTCGATCAGATCAGGGCAATCGACCGGTTCCGCCGGGTCGCAGTGGTGGCGTGGCTGGGATACGACCCGCCCGAGGGCCTGACCGGCGACGTGCTGCGGGAGGACCGCGCCGACACTGGAGCAGCAGCTCTCGACCGCTTCATCGATGGGCTGGTGGTCGGCAGGCCCGAGCGATCAGTCGTCGTGATCGGTCACAGCTACGGTTCCACCGTCGCCGGGCTGGCCGCGGCCAGGCTGAGTGATCAGGTCACCGATCTGGTCGCGATCGGCAGTCCCGGCATGGGAACCGACGGGATCGCCGGGCTCAGGACCACCGCTCGAGTCTGGGCCTGCGCAGCGCCCGGTGACTGGATTCGCCGGGTGCCCGGTGTGCGCCTGCTCGGAGTCGGACACGGTCGCCTGCCGTCCGATCCCGACTTCGGCGCCCTGCCACTTCCGTGCGACGACACCGAAGGCCACGACGGCTACTTCATGCCCGGCACCTCGTCACTACGGGCGCTGGCAGCAGTCGCCGCCACCGGCACCGAAGCGCCGGCAGACGTAAGGGCGCGGTTGGACGTGAATACGCCGCAGGGCTCACGGACGCAGACAGGCTCAAGGTCGGAGACAGGCTCAA
>DATMVU010000630.1:0-1554 GCA_035562875.1 Actinoplanes sp.
CCGCACGCCACCGACGCGCCCACTGACTCGACTACCACGGCAATCAGCTTATCGGGCTCATCGCAGTCGAGGGTGTAGTCGGGGTCTGAAGCCGCCGGTCTCGAGCAGGCTGCGGGCGATGTAGTGGGTGAGGTTGCGGAAGCCGAGGGCCGAGCCGCGGAGGTGCTCGAGGCGCCCGTTGATCGCCTCGGTGGGCCCGTTCGACGTGCCCGGGCGGTCGAAGTAGGCCAGCACGTCCGCCGATCGCTTCTTCAGGGTCCGGCCCAGGGTGGTGACCTCGGCCAGCGCGGCCGGGACGCCGCGGCTGACGGTCCCGATCAGGCGGGTCATCATCACCCGGCCGGTGGCCCGGTCGGGGTGGCGGTAGGCGGCGATGACCGCCTGGTAGACGCCCCAGGTGACCTCGACCTGCACGTGCTCGTCGTCGGCGAACAGCGCGTCGATGCGGGCGCGTTGTCGGTCGGTGAGCAGGTCGGCTCCGGTGTGCAGGGTCCGCCGCGCCCGGTAGAGCGGGTCGCCGGCCAAGCCGCGGTGACCGTGCAGATCCTGCTGGACCCGGCGCCGGCAGCGGTCCAGGGCGTCGCCGGCCAGGCGCGCGACGTGGAACGGATCCATCACGGCCACGGCGTCGGGCAGCTCCTCGGTGGTCGCGGTCTTGAACCCGGTGAACCCGTCCATCGCCACCACCTCAAGCCCGTCGCGCCAGGCGGTAGGGCGGTTCGCCAGCCAGGTCTTGAACGCCTGCTTGGAGCGGCCGGCCACCATGTCCAGCAGCCGGGCCGGGCCGGTCCCGTCGCGGATCGGGGTGAGGTCGATGATCACCGTGACGTACTTGTCCCCGAGGCGGGTATGTCGCCACACGTGCTCATCGACGCCGATCACCGTCACCCCGTCGAACCGCGCCGGGTCGTCGATCAGGACCCGGTGCCCCTCGGCCAGCACCGCGTCGTTGGCGGTGTGCCACGAGACCGCCAGCCCCTCGGCGACCCGCGCGACGGTCAGGTGGCCCACGACAAGGGCGTGCAGCGCCCAGGCCAGCGCCGCCCGGGACAGCTTCGACCTCGGCTCGGCCGCAGCAGAGGTGTCCTGGCGCCACACGTGACTACACCCCGTGCACCGGTAGCGACGCAGGCGAATCTCCAAGATCGTGGGCCGCCACCCGAACGGCTCGTGCGCCAACCGGCGGACCACCGTGTCCCGCACCGCACCCTCGCACCCGCACCGCCTACACCACTGGTCCGGCTCGGCCACCCGACAGGCCAGCACAGCCCGGTCCGGCTCGAGTCGCTGCCCGACCACGACGAGGCCGAGCTCGTCCAGGCGGGCGAACGTGGTCAGGTCAGGGCAGGCGAAGGTAGCGTCACGCACGTCGAGGTCTTCCGGATGGGCAGTGTGAGAACTTCCATCCTCGGGAGACCTCGACCCCTACCCGGGCACCGCCACGCCGACCGGCACTACACCCTCATCTGCGATGAGCCGAGATAGCAGAGGAACTCGTAGTAGAGGCTCCACAGCGAGCCGTTCCATGCGCCGGGGTACGGAATCCCGACCGGC
>DATMVU010000631.1:0-10464 GCA_035562875.1 Actinoplanes sp.
GACATCGTCGACCGGATGCGGTTGCCGAACGTCCGGGTGGTCCGGGTGCCCAACGGCGGCAAACCGAACGCCCTCAACACCGGCGTGGCCCTGGCCCGCCACGACCTGATCGTGATGGTCGACGGCGACACCGTCTTCGAACCCGACTCGCTGCGCCTGCTGGTCCAGCCGTTCGCCGACCCGACGGTGGGTGCGGTGGCCGGCAACGTGAAGGTCGGCAACCGGGAGACCACCGTCGCGCTCTGGCAGCACATCGAGTACGTGATCGGCTTCAACCTGGACCGGCGGCTGTACGAGGTGATGAACTGCATGCCGACGGTGCCCGGGGCGATCGGCGCGTTCCGCCGCGAGGCGCTCGCCGGAGTCGGCGGGGTCAGCGACGAGACCCTGGCCGAGGACACCGACGTCACCATGGCGATGTGCCGGGCCGGCTGGCGGGTCGTCTACGAGGAGAAGGCGCGTGCCTGGACCGAGGCGCCGACCACCATGGAGCAGCTGTACCGGCAGCGGTACCGGTGGAGTTACGGCACCATGCAGGCGATGTGGAAGCACCGTAAGGCGCTGCTCGACTCCGGGCCGTCCGGGCGGTTCGGCCGGGTCGGGCTGCCGTTCCTGGCCCTGTTCGGTCTGGCCCTGCCGATGCTGGCGCCGGTCGTCGACATCATGCTCGTCTACGGCCTGGTCTTCTGGGAACTCAGCGAGACCGTCGCGGCCTGGCTCGGCATGCTGGCCCTGCAACTGTTCACCGCGGTGGTGGCGTTCCGGTTGGACCGGGAGTCGTACCGGCCGCTGTTGCGCCTGCCGTTGCAGCAGTTCGCCTACCGGCAGCTGATGTACCTGGTGCTGCTCCAGTCGGCGACCACCGCCCTGACCGGCGGCCGGCTCCGGTGGCACAAACTCAACCGGGCCGGCCTGGCGATTCCGGTCACGCGACCGCCAAGTCCTTGAGCAGTTCGGTCGGGACCATTTCGGCGTACGGGAAGACCACATGCAGCGAGGTGCCGTCACCGGGACGGTCGGAGAGCGCCACCGTGGCGTGGTGGGCGTCCAGGATCCGCTTCGCCACGGCCAGCCCCCGGTCCGGGCCGGGCGCGTCCGCCGGGTTGGCGATCGCCCCGTAGTAAAGATGTGGGAACAGGTCCGGGCGCAGACCGTCGGGCAGGTCCATGTCGTCGAGGCGCACCGTCGGCCCGGACTCCATCTCGGTGCCGACCCGGACCCGGCCGCCCTCCGGCGTGTATTTGACGGCGGCGAACAGGAGGTGGGTGAGCACCTGTTCGAGGCGTACCGGGTCGGCGATGATCGGCAGCGACGGGCCGCCGGCCTGGTTCAGGATCCAGATGTGTTTGCTGGCCGCGATCGGCCGGACCGCTTCGACGGCCCGCTGGGTGACCCGGGTCAGGTCACACTGCCGCATGTGCAGGCTCTCCGCGCCACCGCCGGCCTCGGCCATCGTGGTGAGGTGGTCGAGCAGTTCCCGGAAGCCGCGTACGTGCGCCGAGGTGGCCCGGGCGACCAGGTCGGCCATCTCCGGGTCGTGGAAGCCGGTGTCGCCGACCCGTTCCAGGTAGGCCGCCATCAGCCGCAACGACGACCGCAGTTCGCCGCCGACCAGTCCGGCCAGGTCGTCCTTGCGCCGTTCCAGCTCCTGCAGGCGGGCCGTGGTGTTGGCCAGCGCCACCGCGTACCGGCGCAGTTCGAGTTGGGCGGTGACCTGACGGGCCAGCGCGCGCAGTGCCTGCTGTTGCTCGACGTCGAGCTGTCGGGGCACGGTGTCGGACACACAGAGGGTGCCGAGCGCGAAGCCGTCGGTGGTCATCAGGGGCGCGCCGGCGTAGAAGCGGATACCGTTCCCGGCCGTGACGCCCGGATTGTCGGCGAATCGGGCGTCCTGCCGGGCGTCCGGCACCATCAGCAGGTCACGGCCGAGGATCGCGTGGGCGCAGAAGGACACGTCCCGCGAGGCCTCCACCAGTTCGCAGCCGGTCCGGGCCTTGGCCCATTGGCGGTCCGCGTCGACCAGGCTGACCATCGCCACCGGTGTCTCGCAGACCGCGGCGGCCAGCGCGACGATGTCGTCGAAGTCCTTCTCCGGCGCGCTGTCGAGGATGTCGAGCGAGTACAGAGCGGTCAACCGCTCGATCTCGTTGTCGGGCAGCGGTGCTTTCATGATTCAGATTTACCAGTCATAGGTAGCAATCCTGGCTTTTCGCTCAGATCTTTCCGATTGGCCGGGCGCACCGCTGATCACAGGCGGTCACGGCCGTATGCTTCCCGGCCATGAGCACCGAGCAGTTCACCTGCGGCACGTGCGGGGCCCCGCACGACGGCCCGCCGCTCAGCTTCGCGGCACCGGCCCCGGACTTCTGGCGTCCGGAGATGGCCGACCAGGACGGATGCCTCCTCGACGCCGACCTGTGCGTGATCAGCGGGGAACAGTTCTTCGTCCGCGGCCTGATCGAACTGCCGGTCTGGGACACCGGGGACGTCTTCACGTACAGCATGTGGGTGTCCCTGAGCAGGCCCAACTTCACCCGCGCTGTCGACGTGTGGGAACAACCGGGCCGGGAATCCGAACCGCCCTACTTCGGGTGGCTTTCCAACACGATTGCCGGGTACGAGCCGACCACGCTCAACCTCCGGACCAACGTGCACACGCGCGCGGTCGGGCAACTCCCGTACATCGAACTGGAACCCACCGGCCACCCACTCGCGGTCGAGCAGCTCGCCGGCATCACCCGCACCCGGGTCGAGGAGATCGCCTCCTTCCACCTGCACCGCTAGGAGAGCGCGCGGAGTCCGTGCATCACCCGCAGGATCGTGTCGGCGGAGAGCGGGGCCTGGGTGTCGTCGACGTGGACGTCCAGGTAACCGGCCAGCCTCAGGTCGGCCACCAGGATCCGGGTGACGCCGAGATGCAGGCGCAGGCGGGCGGAGATCTCCGCCACCGACATCGGCTCGGTGCAGAGCGCCACGATCGCCTGCATCTCCGGGCCCAGGGTCTCCAGCGGGGCCCGGCGCGTGCCCGGTTCCGCGTGCCGGAGGCTCACCTGGGTCTCCACGTCGACGGCCCGGTCGGCCGGGTCGACCCGGCCGGCGGTCAGGACGAACGGGCGCAGGGCCGCAGCGTGCCCGGCCGGCGTGACAGCCGCCGGCGCGGCCCGCAGGTACGGAGGGATTCGCTCGTTCAACTCCGGACGGCGCTCTTGAGTTCCGCGATCAGTCCCGGCGTCAGGGACACGCCGGCCCGGGTGGCGAACAGCGTCATCTCGTACGCCACTGTGCTGAGGTTCGCCGACCGGCTCGCGATCACCCCGAGCATCGAGCCCCGGCTGATCGAGACGATCACCAGGTAGCCGTCGGTGATGTCGACGACGACCCGGTTCAGCGCGCCCAGCCGGTACCACTCGGAGGCGCCCGCGGAGAGACTCGTCATCCCGGAGACCACCGCGGCCAGCCGATCAGAATCGGACCTGTCCCGTTTGGACGACCGCGCCATCAGCAGACCGTCCGAGGAGACCACCACCACTTCCTCGACACCTGAGGTCCGGGTGGCGAACGAGGTGAGCAGCCAGTTGAACGTCTTCGCCTCGGCACTGAACTCCACGACACCGTCCATCGTGTGACTCCCTCTTCCTGGTCTGGTCAGGTTTCGTGCAGGGCCCGTGTCACACCCGACTCGAACGCCTCGACGAGGCTGCGGGCCGCTTCCGGGTCGTGGTCGATCAGGGGCCGGGCGCGGGCGGCCGGGGTGTCGTCCGGGGACAACGTCGCGCCGGGGACCCGCTGGCGCAGCCCGGCATGCACTTCGCTCTCCCGACGTGTCCCGAACGCGTTCCACGGCCGGTTCTCCCCGATCGCGTCCTTGGCCCGGGTCAGCGCCGCCCGTACACTCGTCGGCCGTTCGGGTTCGGCCGGGGGCTCGTCCATCACCGGCGCCAGCAGGGCGTCGCGGATGCCGACGTCGACGGTCACCCCACCGTCGGCGGTGTGTGCCAGGGCGATCGTCAGGTTGTGCCGCCGGGCCAGCCGGCCCACCACGAACAGGCCCAGCACCTGGGTCGGCACCAGGTCGAGCCGCTCGCGGAGGGCGAGCCGGGCGTTCTCTTCGGCGAGCCGCTCGGCCGGCATGCCGATGCCGTGGTCGGTGACGACGAGCCGGACCCCGCCCGGTACGGACCGGGCGCCGACGGTGACCCGGGTGTGCGGCGGGGAGAAGCTCGTCGCGTTCTCCAGCAGCTCACCGCAGATCAGCACCATGTCGTTGACGATCGCCGGGGCCAACTGCAGTTCGAGCGGGATGTCCAGGTCGACGCGGGTGTACTCCTCGATCTCGGCGAGGGCCAGCCGGGCCACGTCGACAAGCCGGAGCGGGGCGTGCCGGGTCTCGTCCCGCTCGGCACCGGAGATCACCACGAGGCTGTCGGCACTGCGGCGCAGCCGGTTGGCGATGTGGTCCAGCCGGTACAGCTTCGCCAGCCGATCCGGATCGGTCTCCTCGTTCTCCAGTTCGTCGATCAGGTCGACCTGCCCGCCGACCAGGTTCTGGGTCCGCCGTCCGATGTGGCCGAACATCTCCGCCACGTTGCGCCGGCTCATCACCTGACGTTCGACCAGCTGGGAGGCGGTGCTCTGGACCCGTTCGAAGACGCGCGCCAGATCACCGATCTCGTCGGAGGAGTCCAGGTCCAGCACGTCGAACCGGACCGGCTCGACGTGTTCACTCTCGTCGTCGGCGACCCGCAGCAGCTCCTGCTCACCGGCTTCGGCCACCCGTTCGGCGGCCCGGCTGAGCTGGGTCAGCGGCACCGCCACCGCACGCGCCACCATCGCCACGAGCGTGAGGACACCGAGCAACACCGACACCACGAGAGCGCCGATCACGTACGCGAAAGCCAGTTGCCGTTGTCTCTGTTCGGTCGCGAGCGTGGCCACGTCGTCGACGAGACGCTTGGTGGCGAACCCGCCGAGGGCACTGAACGACCGTAGTGACGGGAAGAGTTCGGCCTTCGGCAAGGCCGCCATCGTCGCGGCCGGGGCGGCCCGGAACCGGGCGTCGAAGCCGGTGCCGCCGACCCGTTTGTAGAAGGCCTCCGACACCAGGGTGAACAGGTCGCTCTGCTGCCGGGTGGCGAACCCGGTGAACCGGGTGAGGTAGGTGCCGAACCGGACCCCCTCGTCGCGGTACCGGCCCGCGCCCGGCCCGATCGTCCCGCCGGCCATGATCGCGAGCAGGGCGACGCTGTTGGTGTTCGACTCGTTCAGGCGCAGCAGCGCGTCCAGCGCGATGAGCTGCCGCCCGACCTCGGTGCCCGGGTCGGCCTGCGCCACCAGCCCGAGCGCCTCGATCATCCCGTCCACCAGCGGGGCGTACGCGTCGAGCACCTGGTAGGGCGTCGCCTCCCGGGACCGCACCCGATCCCGCAGTGTGCCGAGGTTCCCGGCCTGATCGATCCGGTCCCGCATCCCGGCCGGCAGTGCGTCGCCCAGTTCCCGCTGCACGTCCCGGATCCGGTCGGTCACGGTGGCCGACTGCAGCTGGAGTTCGTCCTCGGCGACCACCCCGACCAGGTAGCCGACCGACAGCAGCCGCTCCCGCTGCAGATCCTCGATCAGCGGCCCGACCCGCCCGGTCATGGTGGCGACGGCGTCGATGTCGGTCGCCTTGCCGGCATCGGCGATCAGCCCCTGGAGCACCGGCAGGACCAGCCCGACCATCATCAGCAGCGGCAGGACCACGAGCAGGGTCAGCTTGCCGCGGATCCGCAGGCTACCGAGAAACACCGGCGTACTCCCGCTCGATCCGCACAGCCGGCACCGGTTGACGCCGCCGACAATCGACAAGACCAAGGATTGCCGGTACAAGGGCCAGAAGCACCGCCACCGCATACGCCGCCGACGCCAGCATCCGGGTGGTGGCCAGCGACGACAGCCGGTCCTCCAGCGCGATGTCGATCTGAGCGAGGATCGCCTCGGCCAGATCGGCGGCCGCCGCCCGGGTCTCCGCACGCGCCTTCACCACCTGCGCGGTGTCGACCCGTTCCGCTCCCAGCAGAGCGAGCGCACCGTCGACCGACTGGTTGAAGCGGTCCATCTTGGTCAGTAGCGCGCCGCCGAGGTTCTCACCGCCGCTGCCCTCCACGGCGAGCCGCACGTCGTCGGACAGGTCCTGGGCGTTACTGCGCAGATCGGAGGCCGCCGCGTTGATGTCGATCAGCGCGTCGGCCCGGCCACCGGTGCTGACCAGCAGATCCGTGTACCGGGCGGCGGCGATGATGCTCTCCGGCAACTCCTGGGCGGCACCGTCCTGCAGGTAGTAGACGTCCGCTTCCGGGTCGCGGATCAGCTGGGAGGAGTTGCGAACCTTCTCGATCAGGGCCAGCAACAGATCGTTCGCTGTTCCGTACTCCGCCATCGTCTTCTCGTCCGTGCCGGTGGTGGGCAGTTTCTGAATCTCGGCCCGCAGCCCGTTCCACCGGTCCTGGCTACCCAGCGCCGCCCCGAGCTCCCGGTCCACGGCGGCGACCGCCTCCATCGGCCCGGTCAGCGTCCCCGCCGCCACCGGCTCCCCGCCGACGACAGCCGACCCGGCGTCGGCAAGCGCGATCTCCAGCGGAACCAGCGCCCGGATGTACCGAACCCCGTCCCGCTCCGCCGCGGCGAACGAGGAGTCCTCCCCCACCGACCGCCACACCATGGCGAAGAGCACCGTCACCGACATCGTCAGCACCACCGGCAGAAGCCCTCGCCCGATGGATCCGAACATCCGGTCACGCCGAGGCTGATGCGCCCCTGGAGTCATCATCGCTCGCTTTCCCGCACAGAAAGACCTTCGCCTGGCGATTTCACAGGCCGGTGGAGCGAAGATACGACTGCCAGGTCGCTTTGAGTGACCACATCTCGACCGATTGCAACGACACACCACTCAGGACTGAGCGCCATTCAGCCCGTTGTGGCCCCCACCGCCTTGCGCCCCCGCCCCGCCAGGTGTAGTGGAAATCACAAAAGTCCGGTCATTTCGTTCAGTTTCACGTGGTGTTCAGTTTTATTGAACATAACCAAAAACTGAACACCCCCCGGCCGCCGCCAGCAGATCCGGCTCAGCTTTCGAAAAGGCCCCGCGCTATCGCCTGCAACAGTGACTGCCATCGCAGCGGTGATGCGGTCCAGTCGGGCGCGTTGATCACCGTCATGTGGTGCGTCAACCGATCGCTGGACAAATCGGGCCAGCGCACAGCCACCTCGGCCAGGCGCTCAGCCCCGATGACGCCTGCGATGTCCACGCCCAGTAGACGAGCCGCTGCGGCCGGCCCATCCATCTCCTCCGCCACCAACAGTTCCTGGCCCTGCTCGGTGTCATAGAGGAGGGCCTCGACCGCTGGTGACCGCGAGTACCAGTAGACGACCGTGGCGATGTCCCCCGCGTCCTTGAACTCGCCGTACGTGCTCCGGTCCAGCCAGGCGACCAGTTTCAAGGCGGCGTATCCGGCCGCACTCGGAATTCGGATGGTCCCGGCGACCGGCAGCACCAACGGCAGCGAGCCCGCGAAGACCTCGGCGAAACCCCATACACTGAGCGGTTCACCGCGAGTCGCCGGAGTCACCGACCCCGGCGGGTCCTCGACCTTTCCAAACGGCATCAGGTCCGCCGTCATTCGAGCAACCTGGAAGCGGATGCCTGTGCCCCCAGCGGACGGAAGCCTCGTGACCAACTCGTCGTAGGCGGCCCAGTTCGCCACCGCCAACCCCAGGTCGATGTCGGACGTCGCGCGTAACGGAAACTCATGCCCGAGCGAACTCTGCAGGATGTCCCGGCAGTGCGCGCCGACAAGCATCACATCCCCCGGGCCCAATAGCGTCGACCTCGCCAGCAACTCTGTCGTCACCCCGTCGACCGGGTCCAACAGCAATGGGTCAGCCCGAGCCAGGTCCAGCACGATCGCTCCTCCACGTTGCAGCCACTTCATCGAGGCGGGCGTCGCCGGCGGCCAGCAGATCGGCATAAACCAGCGGCCACGGGGCGTTTCCGATCCCTGCCGTGAACTCTTCGCTCTCCGGTCTGGGCGAGGTCCAGAACTTGCGACGCACGAAAACGTTGCGCACACGCTCGGGATCGGTGCTCCAGCGGTTGGCGATGGCCAGCTTCGAGTCCATCGAGTCCACATAGACCGTCAGGCTGGCCGGACGCACGATATCGAGGCCTTCAGCCGACTCACCACTGAGATAGAGGGGCCGGTCACTCTTGAGTGACCGGGCAGGATCACCGATGAACCCGGCAATCTCCAGACGCGGACCGAGCCCAGCCGGATAGGCGGCACTCCACAGATCGAGCAGAACATCGGACCGAATCAGTTTCCGCGCGTGCGACAGCAGGAAGCCGGCCTCCCCCAACCGGGTCAACACTTCGTGGGCCTGCCCGAGCGAGGTTCCCGCCGCCTTCGCAACCTCCCGGCGGCTGGCTTCCACGAGTTCAGGCCAGGCGAGCAGCGCCAGGATGACCTGAGACCGGCCTCGACTGAACATGTTCGCCGACTCCCGGCCGCGCGTCACCTGCCCCGGAGCGGCCGGTTCGGCACGACCGCGCACGTCGACGTAGACGCCGTCGAAGGTGATGAAGGCGTTTCCCAAGGTGTCGACGAACTGAATGTCCGCCTCACGGAAGGCGTCGGCACTGCGCTTGGTGATCTGGTCTCCAACCACCAGCAGCGGCCGAGACCCGAGGACCCTCCCGCGAGCCACGGAGGTCAACGTCATCGGCGATTTCACCTGAACGGAGTACGCGGCGCTGGCGTCCCCCCTGGACAGCGCGACCACCGCGTCCACACCCCCATCGGGCGCCAAGGCGGACGCCTCCCGCTCCACCTCGACGGCGATGCCGAACTCGCGCAGACGCCCCCGAACCAGCTCGAGGAACAGATCCTCCTGGCCTGAACCCACCCGCGTTCGGTTTCGCATGCCGTTCAGTTTATTTGAACAGAGCCGAAAACTGAACGCAGATGAGCCTGGAAGCGGTAGCAGATGCGGAGAACATCCGAGACGAACAGCGTCGGGAGATCCTGGCCACGGTTCACCAGGCCATCCAGGAGTGCGAGCCGGTCCGGGTAGCCATCGCGGCCCGGCTCCTGAACCTGAGCCGCAAGACCGTGGAGACCTGGACCAGGGAAGGCCTCCTGACCGCGGCATCCGGCGATCACAAGCGCCTGCTGCTGGACGCGGAACGCCTCCACGAGGTGCTACATCTCGTCCGCGACCTGCGAGCGAAAGGCCGCGACCGCAACCTGCTCGAAGCCGTCTGGTTCCGCCTGAGCGACAGAACTCTCGCCGAAAGCACCGACCTCACGAAAAGCATCGAACAGATGCGACGCGGAGAAGGACGCGTAGCCCGATCAGGTAGTACGTCCGAACCAGACTGACACGCAGCCGGATCGGCATCCCTCTACCGATCGCGCCAGGTCAGCGGAGACAGAAACACCGCGGCTTCGGCGATGCGGCGGCCTGTGTCGGTGGTGAGGTCTCTGCGGGCGGAGTCGATCCAGCCGTCGACGCGGGCCACGCCGATGTCACGGTATTCGATGGCCTGCAGGAGCATCTCCAGCTTGTCGGCATCCTTGGCGCAGAGTGCTTCGAGGGTCTGGCGGGATTCGTACTCGTCGACGGCGGCGCGGACCGTGTCGCGGGAGCGGTCGGGTAGTTCACCGGTCTGGTCGGCCGTGATCCGGCGCGGGTCCGGCTTGTCCAGGTATCGGGTGGCAGTGTGCGGGAGGTCCCCGGTACGGGTCTCCTGCGTGTCGTGCCACAGCGCGAGGAACGCCGCACGTGCCGGGTCGGCGCCTTCCTCGGCGGCGATGAGCGCGGCCAACTGAGCGGCACGCATGGTGTGCTCGGCAACGGACTCCGGGTCCCGGACCCCGGCATGCCACCAGCCGGTACGGCGCACACGCTTGAGCAACCCGAGCTCATACCCGAACGCGGCGATGGCCTCGGCTTCTCCTGACATCTGGGTGTCCTTCCCGATCACAGCTTGCCTGTCGCCCTGAGCAGCAGAACCGAAAGTAGCCCGGAGATCGACCCGGCACCGACAATCGCGCCGCCGTCGATGTGCCGCTGGATCTCGTCGAGCGGAATCCAGCCGACACGCTCAACCTCGTTGACGTCCGGAGGCGTGCCGGTGAAGTCGACGCCACGGGCGAGGTAGACGACGTTGTGCTGGTCGATGGTGCCGACCATGGGCTGGTACGAGACCAGCTTCTCCATGTTGCGGGGCCGCCAGCCGGTCTCCTCCTCGACTTCGCGAGCCGCACACGTCATCGGTTCCTCACCGGGATCGAGATAACCACCGGGCAGTTCCCACACCCACCGTTCGATGATGAAGCGGTGCCGCCACAGCATCAGAACACGCCGCTCATCGTCGAGCACGACAACCATGGCAGCACTCGGAATCCGCAGAACATACTGCTCAAAGCG
>DATMVU010000632.1:0-2209 GCA_035562875.1 Actinoplanes sp.
CAAGCCCGTCACACTTCACCTGGACGGCCGCGACCACGCGATGGAGCCCGGTGAGGGCGGCTGGTGGCACGCCGAGGTGGCCTCCGAGGCCGTCGACTACGGCTTCCGCCTGCCCGATCAGGACCGGCCGCTGCCCGACCCGCGCTCGCCGTGGCAGCCGGACGGGGTGCACGGCCTGAGCCGGCTCTACGACCACGCCGCCTTTCCCTGGACCGACCAGGGCTGGACCGGGCGGCAACTGCCCGGCTCGGTCCTCTACGAGCTGCACATCGGCACGTTCACCCCGGAGGGCACCTTCGACTCCGCGATCGAGCGCCTGGACCATCTCGTCGACCTCGGCGTGGACCTGGTCGAGCTGCTGCCCGTCAACGCGTTCAACGGCATTCACAACTGGGGGTACGACGGGGTCTGCTGGTTCGCCCCGCACGAGGCGTACGGCGGCCCCGACGGACTGAAGCGTTTCGTCGACGCCGCCCACGCCAAGGGTCTCGGCGTGGTGCTCGACGTGGTCTACAACCACTTCGGGCCGAGCGGGGCCTACGCGCCGATGTTCGCGCCCTACCTGGGTGGCGGCAGCAACCCCTGGGGCAGCTCGATCAACCTGGACGGGCCGGGCTCCGGCGAGGTCCGGCGGTACATCGTCGACAGTGTGCTGATGTGGCTGCGCGACTACCACATCGACGGGCTGCGGCTGGACGCCGTGCACGCACTGCACGACGAAGGCGCCGTCCACCTGCTCGAACAGATGGCCGTCGAGGTCGAGTCGCTCTCCACCCAGGTGGGCCGGCCGCTCTCGCTGATCGCCGAGTCCGACCTCAACGACCCGAGAATGATCACCCCGCGGGAGGCCGGCGGCCACGGCCTGCACGCCCAGTGGGACGACGACGTGCACCACGCCCTGCACACCCTGCTCACCGGCGAGCGGCAGGGCTACTACGGCGACTTCGGGTCGCTGGACTGTCTGCGTACCGTCCTGGAGGGCGCCTTCTTCCACGCCGGCACCTGGTCCTCGTTCCGCGGCCGCCGGCACGGCCGCCCGGTCGACCGGCAGCGCACCCCCGGCCACCGGTTCGTCGCCTTCCTGCAGAACCACGACCAGATCGGCAACCGGGCGGTCGGCGACCGGCTCACCGCCACCCTCTCGCCCGGCCTGCTCAAGGTCGCCGCCACGCTGCTGCTCACCTCCCCGTTCACCCCGATGCTGTTCATGGGCGAGGAGTGGGCCGCCAGCAGCCCCTGGCAGTACTTCACCTCGCACCCCGAGGCCGACCTGGCCGACGCCGTGCGCAACGGGCGGCGCAGCGAGTTCTCCCGGCACGGCTGGGCCGAGGACGACGTGCCCGACCCGCAGGACCCGGCCACCTTCGAGCGGTCCAAACTCGACTGGTCCGAACTGGGCCGGCCCGGCCACATCGAGATCCACGACCTGTACCGGCGCCTGATCGCGCTGCGCCGGACCCTCCCCGGGCTCAGCGACCCCTGGCTGCACCAGGTCGAGGTGTGGCACGGCGACCAGCACGTGGTGATCCGCCGCGGGCCCAGCGTGGTGGCCGCCAACCTGGCCGCGACGGCCCAGACGGTCAGCGTGCGCGCGCTGCCCCGGGCGGTGCTGCTGGCCACCGCACCGGGCGTGATCGTGGAACGCGACAGGCTGGTGCTGCCACCGGAGAGCGCGGCCGTCGTCTCGGTCCGGTGAACCGGGGCGGCACCGGTCCGCCATGATGTGAGTGTGAGTGTCTGGAAGTCACGGAAGCGGAAAAAGAAGAAGAAGGATCGCGACTGCGACCCGGGATGTGACTGTGACATCCCGGGCTGCGACTGTTTCTCGCTGAGCATGCTGGTCCGCCTCGGGGCTCTGCTCACCCGTACCCACACCGGGGGAACCTGGGGCGAACGTGCCGCGACCCGCGCCATCCGTGGCTACCGGCGCATCTCGCCGCGCCTGCCCACCCGCTGCCGATACCAGCCCACCTGCAGCGCCTACGCACTGCAGGCGATCGAACGACACGGACTGTCCGCCGGATTACGGCTCACCGCGGGCCGTCTGATGCGTTGCCGCCCGGGTGTGCCGTTCGGTACGGGGGATCCCGTTCCCTGACGATCTCGGGCACCATGACCTGTCTGGGGAACGGGAGGACAGGTTGATGGGGGACACCGACAACGGCGAACCGGCTGCCCGGCCGGCGTCACCGGCACCGTGGCGGCTGCC
>DATMVU010000633.1:0-2296 GCA_035562875.1 Actinoplanes sp.
CCGCCTCACTGGTGATCCAGCTCACCCACGACGAGCCGCCCGCCCTGATCGCGGCCGGGCATGCCGCCCGGCGGCAGCCGCACCTCGCGGTCACCCTCCGGGACGGCATCGCCGTGGTCGGCCCCCTGGTGCCCGCTACCGGGGCGCCCTGCCTGAACTGTCTGGACCTGCATCGGCAGGCGCGAGACGAGGGCTGGACGGGCGCGACGGGCCTGATGCCGGACGGTGCCGAGCCCGGCACCGTCACCACCCTGCTGGCCGCCACCGCCTACGCCACCGCCGAGGCCCTGGCCTTCCTCGACGGCGCCCGGCCGGAGACCCTGGGTGCCGCCGTGGAGATCTCGGCGGCCGGCCGGTTCCGCCGGCGGACCTGGCCACCGCACCCGGACTGTGCGTGCCGGAGGCGCCGTCGCGGGCCAACCTTCACCGGACCTTCACCGCATAAGCACCAAACCCCCTCGTGACGGGCCAGGTAGGGGCCGGATGTCGGTCACAATGATCTGGTGACGGACATACCGCGCCGCGCCGCTTCCCGGACGGCGAAGCTCGCCGCGCTTCCTCTCGGTTTCGCCGGCCGTGCCGCGCTGGGCCTCGGCAAACGCGCTGTCGGGATCGCCTCCGACGTCATCTCCGCCGACATCCAACAACGCACCGCCGAGCAACTGTTCAGCGTCCTCGGCCAGCTCAAGGGCGGAGCGATGAAATTCGGACAGGCGCTCTCGGTGTTCGAGGCCGCGATGCCCGAGGAGATGGCCGGGCCCTATCGGCAGGCCCTGACCAAACTCCAGGAAGCCGCGCCACCGATGCCGGTGGCGAACGTGCACAAGGCGCTCGCCGAGCAGCTCGGCCCGGACTGGCGCGACCTGTTCGCCGAGTTCGACGACAGCCCTGCCGCCGCGGCCAGCATCGGGCAGGTGCACCGCGCGGTGTGGAAACTGCCGCCGGCCCGGCGCAACGCCAAACCGAAACTGCTGCCCGTCGCCGTCAAGGTGCAGTACCCGGGTGCCGGGGACGCGCTGGTCGCCGACCTGAAGCAGCTGTCCCGGCTGGCCGGCATGTTCAAGATCCTTCAGCCGGGCATCGACGTGAAGCCGCTCATCGCCGAGCTCCGGGACCGGGTCGTCGAGGAACTCGACTACGAGATGGAGGCGGAGACCCAACGGGCCTTCGCCACCGCGTACCAGGACGATCCGGAGATCTTCGTCCCCCGGGTGGTCGCCTCCGCCCCACAGATCCTGATCACCGAATGGGTCGACGGCACCCCGCTGGCCAAGGTGATCAGCGACGGCACCCGGGAGGAACGCGACGAAGCCGGCCGGCTGATGGCGATCCTGCACTTCTCGGCGCCGGCCCGGGCCGGCCTGCTGCACGCCGACCCGCACCCCGGCAACTTCCGGATCCTCCCCGACGGCCGACTCGGCGTGATCGACTTCGGTGCGGTGGCCCGCCTCCCCGACGGCCACCCCGAACCCATCGGCCGCCTGGTCCGCCTGGCCCTTTCCGGCGAGGCCACCGCGGTCGTCGACGGCCTGCACGAGGAGGGATTCATCAAGGCCACCGACGACATCGACGCCGAGGCCCTGCTGGAATTCCTGCTGCCGATGATCGAGCCGGTGGCGGTGGACCGCTTCCGCTTCACCCGCGACTGGATCCGCAGCGAAGCCACCCGCCTGGCCAACCCCCGCGGCCCCGCCTACCAACTCAGCCGCAAACTCAACCTCCCACCCTCCTACCTGCTGATCCATCGGGTGACGCTGGGCTCGATCGGGGTGTTGTCCCAGTTGGAGGCCGAAGCCGCCTACCGCGAGATCCTGGAGAAATGGTTGCCGGGCTTCGCCCCGATCCCCTGACCCCCGGCGTTGAACCAACTCCCCAGCATCGGTGTACTCCGATGTGAGTGGCATCGCGACAGCGATCGGGGGGACGGGGATGTCCGGGGAACAGCACAAGCTTGTCGTCAACTACGTGGACCTCTGGCAAGCTGGCGAACTCCAGCTCAAGCCGTTGGCAGAGCACTACCGGACGGTGGCCGGCATGCTCTTCGCCGCCGAGGCCGACATCGATCTGCTGTGGCGTCCTCTGGAATTCGGAGGTCCCTATGGTCCGATCCGGGGCGCCTGGCAATTCCTAGCCGAAACCACAGTGACCCTCCTGCAGGAGACCGCCGAGAACCTCGCCGCCACCGGTGAGGTCTTGGTCATGGCGTCGCGGGAGTACGCCGAGACCGATCGGGTCAACGCCGACGCCATCATTGCCGAGACGAACAAACGGATCACGGTGGAGAAGGGCCTTCAGC
>DATMVU010000634.1:0-4275 GCA_035562875.1 Actinoplanes sp.
CAGCCGGTCCTCGCCGGGCAGCGTGAAGTTCGGCGACAGCAGGTGCAGGAAGGCGAGGCCCACCTTCCCGGGCAAGCTCAGTGGGGTGGTGTCCGCGGGTGCGGGCGGCGGGGGAGGTGTGACACCGTCGGCCAGCCGCATCTCCTCGGCGGCGAGCAGGTGCTCCCCGGGCTCCAGCAGCGCCTGTGCGGCGGCGTGCCACGTCTGCGTCACGAACCGGCCGTCCTCGTCCTCGTCATCGTCGAACCCTCCCCGTGTCGCGGCGTTCCCCACGCATTCCCCGGCAGGCGGAACAGGCTATCGAATGCCGGGACGGTTGCGCGGGGTCGATAGTCTCCGCCCGTGAATCGACGGGGATGGGCGCTGGCCATCGGGGCGGCGGTAGTGCTGGCTCTGGTGTCGCTGGCGTCGAACGTGACCACCACCAGCCAGATGGAAGGGAACGCCGACACCCTCCTGGCAGCACGGTGGACGGTCAGCAAGCTGGTCAATGCCGGGGTGGTCTGGGGCGGGCTGGGGATCCTGGCCGGGTGGCTCGTCCGCCGTCCCGTCCAGGCCTTCGCCGCCGGGATCGTCGCCCAGCTCACCGCCTGTGTCGTGCACTATGGCACCGGCCAGCTCGTCGGCATGTTCGAGGCGTCCGACTGGGTGAACAACGCGACCTGGTTCGCGGCCGCGGTGATCCTCGGCGGCCCGCTCGGCCTGATCGGTGCCGTCGCCCGGCGGACCGACGGGTGGGGGACGGCGGCCCGCCTGATCGTCCCCGCTGGAGCCCTCCTGGAACCGTTCGTCGTCGGCAGCTTCGACGCCCCCGCGATCCTGCCCTGGCCGACCCGGTTCGCCGGCACCGCCAGCGGCGCGGTGCTGCTGGTCGCCGGAGTGGTGGGCGCCGTCACGATCCTGGTCCTGGCCGTCCGCCGGAGACCCGCCTAGAGCACGCGGCGCATCGGGGTCGGGGTGTCGCTGCGCTGTGGGTGGTGCGCGGAATGTGCAGGTGGCCGTCGACCATGGCGGCCGCCCGGAACCGGCGCGGCGGCTGTCTTCCGGAACCTGACGGGGCAGCCGATGGACATCCACATCCGGTATCAGTTCGTGGATGAGGCGGGCCGGGGCCGGCACTCCGGCGAACTGAACGACTGGGCGGCGATCATCAGTACCGGATGGGCGTACCTGCCGCCGGGGCGGGCCGTTGAACTCGGGGACGGCCAGCTCTTCGCCGCGGCCGAGGCGTCCCGGGTCGAGCGGATCGTGATGCGAGTGCCGGCGCAGCCGACGACACCGTCGGTGTTGCTGACGGCGAAGGTCGACGGGCTGATCCGTCGTGCAACCCCGGCCAGCGGATTCGACTACGTCTCGTTCGAGGTGGACAACCCGGGGTCCCGGTTCGAGGAGCCGAATTACAGTCTGGTGTTCAAAGCTGCCGACGGCCGCCTGGTCGGCGGCTGGTTCATCGATCGATCCCATTGGGTGGATATCGAGAAGGTGCTGCCGAAGGGGGAGACCGACGAGTACCCCCGTGGCGTCAGCCGGCACACCCTCCCGATCGTCCTCCCGCCGGACGCCCAGTCTGACCGCGTCATCATGCACCTCTGGAAGTGATCGGGTGCCCGACGCTGCCGGCAGGGAGCCGAACCTTCGCAGGCGGTGACCGACTCCCTGCTGCAAGTGTTACGCGTTGCGCTTGTCGCGCCAGGTCAGGGCCTCGCGGAGTTCGGTGAGGTCCGGGTTCGGGCCGCCGACGCCGATGGTGAACAGGCGGGCGCCGAGTTCGTGCATGCGTTCGCGGGTGTCGGGGCTGGAGGCCACCGATACCTCGATCTCGGACGGGTCGCGGCCGATGGTCTCGCAGTGGCCGCGCAGGACGCCCAGTTTGTGTTCGAGGGTTTCGGCGTCGGAGAACGAGTGCCAGATGGTGGCGTGTTTGGCGACCAGGCGCAGGGTTTTCTTCTCGCCGCCGCCGCCGATCAGGACGGGGATGTCGCGGGTGGGTTTCGGGTTCAGTTTCTCCCAGCGTGATTCGATGCGGGGGAGTGCTTCGGCGAGGTCGTCGAGGCGGCCGCCGGCGGTGCCGAATTCGTAGCCGTATTCGGTGTAGTCGCGTTCGAACCAGCCGGAGCCGATGCCGAGGATGAGGCGTCCGTCGGAGATGTGGTCGATGGTGCGGGCCATGTCGGCGAGCAGTTCCGGGTTGCGGTAGCTGTTGCAGCTGACGAGGGCGCCGATCTCGGCCCGGCTGGTGGATTCGGCCCAGGCGGCGAGCATGGTCCAGCACTCGAAGTGCAGGCCGTCCGGTTCACCGTACAGCGGATAGAAGTGGTCCCAGTTGAACAGGATGTCCACGCCCAGCTCGTCGGCCTCGGAGGCGGTTCGGCGGATGGTGGCGTAGTCCATGTGCTGTGGCTGCAACTGCAGTCCGATGCGAACGGGCCTATCGATCATGTTGTCAGCCTAGGCCAGCCGGGGCGTGGCGGTGGGGAGGCGCGTGGCGGTGACCCCCGGCCGGGGACTGTGGCCGGGGGCTTGTGAAGGCGGAAGGACGAAGAGGGGTTCAGCAGGAGGAGACGCTGTAGTTGAACAGCGTTTCGACGTCGGCTTCGGTGTTGCTCATCGACATGGTGCTGGTGGTGGTGGAGGTGCCGGCGTCGATGCGCAGTTCGGTGTTGACGTTGAGGACGCTCTGCGAACCACATTCGGCGTACGTCATCACCGGGGCCACGTCCCAGGTGGTCCACAGTCCGTTGTACGGGCCGGTGAATGTGACGTCTTTGCGTTCGGTGGCGGATGAGCCCTGCCAGTAGTAGCTGGTGCGCTGCAGGGCGGTGGCCCCGGAGCGCAGGACGGCCCGGCCGCGGTAGTTGGCGGAGGCGATCGCGATGGTCCAGCCGTCGGGGATGGTGACCAGGACGCCGAGCTGGCAGTTCTTGCGGCGGTCGGTGATGTCGGCGCTGCCGCCGGCGGAGGCGGTGAAGTCGCGGTAGCGGACCCGGAAGCCGGTGCTGTCGGCGTTGGGGACGACCGACGCGGTGCCGGGGGCGCAGCCCGAGCCGTTGGCGGCGATCACTTCGACGTTGATGGCCGGGGCGGCTGCGGCGGAATCAGCGCCCGGCGTGAGCCGGGAGGCGGCGGAAGCGGCGGGGGCGGCGCCGAGTGGGAGCGCCAGGGCCGCGCCGAGCACGGCCGCGATCACACGATTGCTGCTTTTCATGGGGGTCCTTCCAAAAGGGAACGGGCGCGTCGGCGACCACCGTAGTGGCGTTCATGCGGCATTTACAAGCATGAATTGCTATTGATCTCGACCGGACGGAAAAACACCCGGTCAAACCCCCGCAAAACCATGGAACCCGCGGCATTTGTCGGGTTCCTGCCCGGCATTCCTCTTTATCGTCCGGCGGAAAGAATTCCGCAGGAGGCGTTTACACCTGTTGACTTCTATTGAAGTACGTCAATAGCTTGAGCCGACCGTTCCCGATCCCGAAGGGGATAAACATGAGAAGCTTGTTAACCCGCGGATGGGTGGTGCTGGCACTTCTGGTGTCATCGCTGCTGGCCGCCACCCCGGCGCAGGCGATCATCGTCATCGTCGACCCGCCGCCGACCGGTGAGATGTCCATCGAGCTGGTCGCGATGGCTGGCTCGGGCTGCGCGCCGGGCACCGCCGACGTGGCCATCTCGCCGGACAACTCGGCGTTCACCGCGATCTACAGCGCCTACCTGGCGCAGGCCGGCCCGAACATCCCGGTCACCGAGAACCGGAAGAACTGCCAGCTCAACGTGCTGGTGCACGCGCCGGCCGGGTTCACCTTCGCGATCGCCAAGGTGGACTACCGGGGATACGGCTACCTGCGACCGGGTGCGAGCGCCCAGCAGCGGGCGAACTACTACTTCCAGGGCATGACGGTCGGCGCCTACGCCAACCACGCGATCACCGCGCCGCTGGACGACAACTGGCTGATCACCGACCAGATCCCGCTCACGTCGCAGGTCTTCCGGCCCTGCGGTGAGCAGCGCAACCTCAACATCAACACCGAACTGCGGGTCACCCGGGGCAGCTCGACCGACGTCAGCTACCTGACCATGGACTCCACCGACGGCAGCATCGAGACGCTCTACCACCTGAACTGGATGCGCTGTAACAGCAAGTGAGCTGAAAAAAGGGGGTGACGGCTCGAGACGTCACCCCCTTTTCCGGGAGAACTTCAACGGGCGATGAATCCGCCGTCCACATACAGTTCGGAACCGGTCACGAACGACGCCTCGTCACTCGCCAGGAACAGC
>DATMVU010000635.1:0-4153 GCA_035562875.1 Actinoplanes sp.
GGCCCACCGACAGGATCTTGGTGCCGCTGACGAAGTTACCGAGCAGACCCTCCCAGACCAGGATGTAGACCAGGCCGAGCAGGACCGGGCGGCGGCTGATCAGGCTGAAGAGCAGGAACAGGGCGGAGTACGCCAGAGCGCCGACCACCGCGGCCACGGCCAGGGCAGCGCCCAGTTTCGCCGAGCCGGCCAGCAGCCCGGTCAGGAACAGCGGGATGGCGGTGACCAGCGCGGTGACGGTGGCGGCCACCGCGTACTTCGCCAGGATGATGTCGCGGCGGGGCAGCGGCTTGGTGAGGATGTGGACGATCGTGCCGTCGTCGATCTCGGAACCGAGGACACCGGTGCCGACGATCAGGGCGACGACCGGGAGCACCACGGCGGTGCCCAGGCCGACGATCACGGCACGGCCCCACATGTCGGGGGACACACCGTACGCCCGGCAGATGACGGCCAGGCCGACCAGCAGCAGGGGCAGGGGCAGGAGCAGCAGTGCCCGGCGGCGGCCGAAGAGTCCGCGCGCGGTGATCAGAGCGACGGTGGACATCAGCCCTCCAGCAGGTAGGAGAAGACGCTCTCCAGGGATTCGTCGGACGGAACCAGCTGGTGCAGGCGGATTCCCTGGTCGAGCGCGATGCGGGGCAGCGCGCGGGTGAAGCTGCCGTAGTCGGAGGCCCGCACGGTCATCCCGGTGGCCTCGACCTCGATGCCGGCGACCGACTTCTCGGCGATCAGCGCGACTGCCAGCCGCCGGTCGTCGGAGCTGCGGACGGCGAACATGTGCGGCCGGTTGGTCATCAGCCGGCGGATCCGGCGGTAGTCGCCGGAGGCGGCGAGACGGCCCGCCACGATCACCTGGACCAGGCCGGCGACCTGCTCGACCTCTTCCAGGATGTGCGAGCTGAACAGGATGGTGTGCCCGTTGTCGCCGAGGCGGTGCAGCAGCTCCATCATGTGCATGCGCTGACGCGGGTCCATGCCGTTGAACGGCTCGTCGAGCAGCAGCACGCGCGGCTCGTGGACGAGGGCGGCGGCGACCCGGGTGCGCTGCCGCATGCCTTTGGAGAAGGTCTCGATCCGGCGGTCGGCGGCACCGGTCATCTCGACCAGTTCCAGGGCGCGGCGGGCGGCGGCGGCCGGGTCGGGCAGCTTCTGCATCTTGGCGCAGGCGGTGACGAACTGGCCGGCGGTGAGGTAGCCGTGCACCGATTCGCGCTCGGTGACCAGGCCGAGGTCGCGGTAGACGCCCGGGTTGCGCCAGGTGGGCTTGCCGTCGATGGTGACGGTGCCCTTGGAGGGGGCGAGGAACCCGGCCATCATGTGCAGCACGGTGGTCTTGCCGGCGCCGTTCGGGCCGAGCAGTCCGGTCACACCGGGGTTCAGGGTCATGCTGATGTCGTTGACGGCGACCACGTTGCCGTACCACCGGGAGACGGTGGACAGCTCGACCACACCGGTGGCGGTCTTGGTCTCGGCCGGGAGGGTCTGGGTGGTCACAGCGAAGCCACCTTCCGGTAGCGGGCCAGCAGGAGCAGGAGGGTGACGGCGATCAGGCAGACCGACTCGATGCCGTAGATCGGGCCGAACTTGCCCAGATCGAGGCCGATGCCGGTGTTTCCGCCGCTGAGCCACTGACCGGTGCCGGAGATCAGGGTCATCGGGCTGGCCAGGCCGGCCAGGCTGTTGGCGGTGGTGGACGGCAGCGAGGCGAGCACACCGACGATCGGGGTGGAGATCAGGAAGACCGCGACGATGCCGCCGGCCGCGAACGCCTGCTTGCCGGTGAAGGAGGCCACCAGCAGTCCGATCCCGGCGAACATCAGCGCCCAGAGCAGGCTGTAGCCCCAGCCGGGGATCAGGTCGCCGAGCTCGGTGAGGACACCCTTGGCGCCGTCCTTGGTGGTGAACGCGGCACCGAGGAACATGATGAACTGCGGTACGCCGAGCAGCAGCCAGATCGCCGTGGTCATCGCGGCGAACTTGGCGATCACGTAGTCGGCGGCGCGCAGTGGCCGGCTGAAGTAGAGCGGCAGGGTCCCGGCCCGCAGGTCGCGGGAGACCAGCTGGGGCGCGACGATGGCGACGAAGAAGATGATCAGGAAGCTCATCTGGTCGGCGAACGCCGGGTAGCTGAAGATGACCTGGCCGATCTGGGATCGGACGGCGGCCGCGATCACCGCGACCAGCAGCATGATCCCGAAGACCAGCCACGGGAAGATCTTCGCCTTGGCCGAGCGGCCCAGTCCGAAGGCCGAGCGCAGGCCGTGCACGAAGAGCGAGTTCTGCAGGGCGAGGCGGCCCAGCCGGGGGCCGGAGTACCGCTGGTACCCGATGTCATGGATGACGCCGGTCTCAGACATCGGCCGTCTCCTTCGTGGTGAAGAGCTCGGCGACGCGGTGCCGACGCTGGTCGAGGCGGTGCAGGTTGAGGTCGAGGTCGGCGACGGAGCGCAGGATCCGGTCGTACGCCGCATCGGACTCCAGTGCGACGAGCAGGACCCGGCCGTCCCTGGTGACCGGAAGGCCCTGCTCGCTGAGGGCCGCGAACAGTTCGTCGGTGCCGTCGGCGACCTCGACCGCGAGGACGTCGGAGGCCTCGGTCATCGAGGAGATCCGGTCGGCGCGCAGCAGCCGGCCGCCCTCGATCGCGATCAGCGAGTCGCAGATCCGCTCGACCTCGCCGAGCAGGTGCGAGCAGACCACCACGGAGATGCCGAATTCGGAGCCGATCCGGTGGACCAGGCCGAGCATGGCGTCCCGGCCGGCCGGGTCGAGACCGTTGGTGGGCTCGTCGAGCAGCAGCAGGTCGGGGTCGTGCACCAGTGCCTGGGCGAGTTTGACCCGCTGTTTCATGCCGGTGGAGTAGCCGCCGATCTGGCGGTAGCGCTCCTCGTAGAGGCCGACGTGCCGGAGCGCCTCGGAGGCGCGCTCGCGGGCCGCGGTCTTCGGCAGGCCGCTCATCCGGGCCAGGTGGGTGACGAATTCGGCGGCCGAGACGTCGGGCGGGAGGCAGTCGTTCTCCGGCATGTAGCCGACCCTGGCCCGCACTTTGTCCGTCTCGACCACCGGGTCGAGGTCGAAGACCCGGACGGTGCCGCCACTGGGTGGCACCAGCCCGAGCATGATCTTGATAAAGGTGCTCTTGCCGGCGCCGTTGGCGCCGACCAGTCCGATGACGCCGGCATCGACGGCGACGGTCAGGTCCGCGAGGGCGGTCACCCCGCCGCCGTACGTCTTGGTCAGCCCGTCCGTAACGATGATGGTCACAGGCACAGCCTAGAAACCCGGCGCCCGCAATCCGATCGGGAAATCCCCTGATGAGCTCTCAGGGTTTCTCAGCGCACTCTCAGGTTGATCACCACTCAATGTGATCAAGGCCTCACCTTCCGGGCACCCGCGGATCGGCAGATCTTGATGGAATCCTTCCAGGAACAGATGATCATGAATGCACATCTGGCCGTTCCCGACATTCGAGAAGGATCCATGTATCACCATCACAGGAGCCGGCTACGCCGCGCCTCGGTCGCCGGGCTGGCACTCAGCCTGATCGGGGCGGTGGTAGCCGTCCCCACCCCGGCAATGGCCGACCCACCCACCGATCCCCCGCCCCCGTCCGGGGCCGCCGTGGCCGTGGACCTGAACGACATCCCGGACAAGGACACCGTCGCCCCGGAACAGCGGGACGAGGTCCTCCGGTCCGGATGGCGCAAGTCCTCCGACGTGGCCTGGACGCTCAACGGTGACGCCGACGGCCTGCACGTCCTGGCCGCCACCGCACGCACCGGTTACACCTGGAAGAACGTCGCCACCCTGGCCGAACCGGGCTTCGACGCGGACTCCTGGATCGGCAACGCCTGCCTGACCGGATCCGGTCGCCGGCTGGTCGTCGTCTACGCGCCGCGCACCTTCACCAACAAGCCGGACCTCTTCGACCGCGGCGGATTCACCGCCACCGTCGATCTCCGGTCCGGTGACGTGACGAAACTGCCCGTCCAGACATCACTGGCCTACTACAACCCCGGATGCGGGGCGGGCGAGACCGCCGTGCTCAGCCAGTACGGCGGCGGGCGCGTGGACGACCCGGCCAAGCCGGTGCAGAGCCGGATCTTCCGGCTCGACGCCGCGACAGGGAAGCTCGCCGGGCCGATCCTGC
>DATMVU010000636.1:0-4047 GCA_035562875.1 Actinoplanes sp.
GTAAGGAGTGGTCAGAGGGAGTGGTCGGCGGGCTGGGGGATGCGTCCGCTGTGGGCTGCGGTCAAGAGAAGGGCTCCCCGTGCCCGGCGCGACGCCACGATCCGCGGTCCGTGCCCGGCGCGCCGGCGCGATAGGTCTGGCCGGCGCACTCGGACCGTCATCATGTGCACCTACAGGACCTCGCCAGCCTCGGTGTCCCGGTCACTGACCACGACGACCGCCGCGGATTCGCCGCGAGATCACGCAACAGATCGGCCACCGCACAGGAGTTGCACAAAAGGGCTAAAAGACACGGCCCGAAAGGGTCGGAAGCAGATGACAGCCCTACGTGGGTGGACGGCGCGGACGGACGGCACGGGCAGACGGCGCAGACGGAAGGCGCGGACGAACGGCACGGACGGCACGGACGGCACGGACGGCACGGGCGGACGGCACGAGCGGACGGCACGGGCGGAAAGCGTGGCGAACGGCACGGACAGACGGCGCGGACAGACGGCATGGACGGGAGGCGTGGAGGACCAACGTGGACGGGAGGCACGGGTGGACAGCGCGGGCGGCTGGCGTAAGCGGAGACGGGTGACTGGCGTGGGTGGGAGGCGGGAGGTGGGGCCGTGAGGGACGCATTCGGCCCGGTGGTCGCGGGGGGACCCGGGCGGGTCGCCTGCCTTGCGGGTAGACACGGGAGGGGTGGGTCGGCGGGCGGTGTCAGCCGTACCGGCGGAAAGGGTTTTGATCTGCCAGGCGCTGGTAGTAGGGGTCCGATTGCAGCAGGTCGTGGTGGGTGCCGTCGGCGCGGATACGGCCCTCGTCGATGACCAGGACACGGTCGGCGGTGCGGACCGTGGAGAAGCGGTGGGCGATCACCAGCAGGGCGCAGACCGCTGACACCTCGTTCAGGGTGGCGGTCAGGGCCTGTTCGCTGTCCGGGTCGAGGTGGGCGGTGGGCTCGTCGAGCAGGATCAGAGCGGGGCGGGCCAGCAGGCAGCGGGCGATCGCGACCCGCTGCCGCTGACCGCCGGAGAGCCGCCGGCCGTGCTCGCCGACCGGGGTGTCGAGACCGTCGGGCAGGGTGTCGATCAGGCGGTCCAGGTCGGTCATCGTCAGCACCCGGTGCAGTTCACGGTCGGTGACCGGGTCGGCGCCGTAGAGCAGATTGTCACGCAGCGTCCCGGCGAGCAGCGGGCAGTCCTGGTCGACCAGGCCGACCGCGGACCGGTGCCGCGAGTAGGAGTTGAACCGGGACTCGCGGCCGTGCAGCAGAACCGTGCCACGATCCGGTTCGTAGAACCGCTCGGCCAGCGCGAAGATCGTCGACTTGCCCGCACCGGACGGTCCGACCAGGGCGGTCTGCCCGTGCACCGGGATGCTGAAGCCGACCCCGCGCAGCACCGGGCGGGCCGGGTCGTAGCCGAACCAGACGTCCCGGAACTCCAGTACCGGACCGGGCCGCCGGGTACTGCCGGCCACCGGTGCCGTCGCGACCGGGCGGTCGAACTCCACCGGCAGGTCGAGAACCTCGCCGATCCGCTGCAACGCCCCGAACCCCTGCTGCACCCCGCTGACCGCCTGGAAGATCTCGTATATCGGCGCGGCCAGATAGGTCATCCCGAGTGTGAAGGCGACCAGCTCACCGAGGGTGATCGCGCCGGACGACACCCGGGTCGCGCCGACGAGCAGCACCGCCAGGAACGCGCCGCTGACCGCGAGATCGTTCGCCGGCCCGCTGAGCGCCACCATTCCGGCCATCCGCAGGTTCGCGGTGTACGCGCCGACCGCCGACGAGTCCAGCCGCCCGGCCTCCACCTCCTCGGCCCGGCAGGCCCGCACCAGACGGATGCCGCCGAGCGCCCGTTCCAGGTCGGCGAGCAGCGCCCCCTCAGCGGTCTGTGCCTCCCGCGACTCGGCCCGCACCCGCCGCACCACCGCCAGCAGCGCCGCGAACGAGCCGCCGAACAGCACCACCACCGCGCCGAGCAGCCACGGATCCAGCCAGGCCAGTACCCCGATCGCCGCGACCAGGCCGATCGCCCCGGCCAGCCCGGTGCCGAGACTCTGCGCGATGAGTGTCTTGACGGCGGCGGTGTCCCCGCAGGCACGGGCGATCAGGTCCCCGATCCGGCCGTCGTCCAGTGCGGACAACCGGACCCGGAGCAGATGCCCGGTCAGGTGCCGGCGCAGGTCACGGGTCATCGTCTCGCCGGTGTGCGCCTGCACCCAGCGGGCCAGGGCGAGAGCGGCGGCCTGCGCGGCGAACAGCGCGGTGAGGGCGCCGACCACCGGCCATGCGATCCGGCCGGCCGCCGCGGTGTCGACGGCCTCCCGGGCCAGCAGCGGCTGGGCCAGCGCCAGCAGGGTGCCGAGCAGACTGAGCGCGGCGGCACCGACGATCGGGCGGCGATAACCGCGGGTGAGCCGGCGCAGATCCATCTCCTCAGAGAAGTCGACGCCCGGACCGGCGGCAATCGGCCGGACCCGGACCGCAGCGCGGCAAGGGGCGGCCGGTCGTTCTTTCGTAGGATCGGAGTCATGCGTCTGCTGGACTCGCTGCACCAGGCCGCCGACCAGGACCGTTTCGTGGTCACGCCGGAGGGCACGCTGTCCCGTCACGAGCTGCTCGGCCGGGCGGCCGGAGTGGCGGCGTCGATCGCCGGGGCCCGGATCGTGGCGGTCGAGGCGGTCCCCGGGCTGCCGACGATCGTGGCGGTCACCGGGGCGCTGCTGGCCGGGGTGCCGATCGTGCCGATCCCGCCGGACGCCGGTTCGCTGGAGCGGGCGCACATCCTGCGGGATTCCGGGGCGACGCTGCTGGACCCGGGTTCCTTCCACCAGGCTGGATCTCCGCTTCCGGAGCCACCGTTGTCGGCACCGGCCCTGGTCCTCTACACCAGCGGCACCACCGGCGCCCCGAAAGGCGTGGTGATCTCCCGGTCGGCGATCGCTGCCGGACTCGACGGCCTGGCCGAGGCGTGGCAGTGGACGGCCGGCGACACCCTGGTGCACGGGCTGCCGCTGTACCACGTGCACGGCCTGGTCCTCGGTGTGCTGGGCCCGCTGCGGCACGGTTCGCGCCTGGTGCACACCGGCCGGCCCACTCCGGCGGCGTACGCGGCGGCATCGGGCACGATGTATTTCGGCGTACCGACCGTGTGGTCCCGGATCGCCGCCGACCCGTCCGCCGCGCGAGCGCTGGCGCCGGCCCGGCTACTGGTGTCCGGCAGCGCCCCGTTGCCGGTGCCGGTCTTCGACGACCTGGCCGCGCTGACCGGTCAGGCCCCGGTCGAACGGTACGGCATGACCGAGACACTGATCACGGTCAGTGCCCGCGCCGACGGCGAGCGCCGTCCCGGCCAGGTCGGTGTCCCCCTGCTCGGCGTCGAGACGCGGCTGGCCGGTGTCCCCTCCGACGGCGAGACCATCGGTGACCTGGAGGTCCGCGGCCCCACCCTGCTGGACGGCTACCTGCACGACGGCGGTGTGCGTCCACCCGACCTGACCGACGACGGCTGGTTCCGCACCGGCGATGTCGCGACGATCGCCCCCGACGGCTGGCACCGGATCGTCGGCCGGGCCTCCACCGACCTGATCAAAACCGGCGGCTACCGGGTGGGCGCCGGCGAGGTCGAGGACACCCTCCTGCTCCACCCGGCCGTCCACGAGGCGGCAGTGGTCGGCCTACCCCACACCGACCTGGGCGAACAGATCACCGCTTTTGTGGTCGCCGATCCGGTCACGCCCGCCGAACTGATCACTTTCGTCGCCGAGCGCCTGGCCGCCCACAAACGCCCCCGGGCCGTCCACCTACTCGACAGCCTGCCCCGTAACGGCATGGGCAAGATCCAGAAGAACCTTCTCAAAAACTGACCCTCCGGTACGGAACACAGCTCCCGCCGAACCCACGGGTCCCGCCGCCGACCGCGAGGCGGGCGGCCCGTCCGGCTCTCCTCGCGGCCGCCGGGCGAATTGCGTCCGTCCCGGCCACCCCAACCCACCCTGCCAGCCCGGTCCCGCTCCGCCCAGTCCCGCTCCGCCCCGTCCCGCTCCGCCCCG
>DATMVU010000637.1:0-27801 GCA_035562875.1 Actinoplanes sp.
GGCTGTTCCCGGGCGCGCAACGGCTCCTCGAACTGGCTGACAACATCGTGTCGTTGCAGGTGGAGGTGACCTGCTGGTGCGGGCGCCCGGGCCGGCAGAACGCCCGGATCGAGGACGGCCGGGTGGCCCGCTCCGGCGCGCAGGTGGCGGTCGGCGACACCAACGACGCGGCCGAGGTGACCTACCGGGTCCTGTGCCGCCGCCACTGGCGCGGAGGCGACGCGGGCCCGGCCTGAGAAGCCGGGTCAGGGATAGATCTCCCAGCCGCGCAGGTCGCCGTGGACGTCGAAGAAGTAGCCGCCGTCGCCGACGCTGTGGTGGGCCGGGTCGGCGTTGGAGAAGACCGGCTTGCTGAGTCCCCAGTACTTGTGGGTGGCGGTGTCCCGGCCCGAGCCGATGTGTACGTAGACGTCGCCGCCGGCCGGGATCACGGTGCCGGCCGGGAAGGTGTAGCGGCGTAGCCCGGAGTCGCGCACCCACCAGCCGCCGACCGGCACGTCCGCCGCCGACGGGTTGTGCACCTGGAACCATTCGCCGTTCAGGTTCTCCGCGTCGTTGCCCTCGGCGTCCGGGTTGACGGTCAGGGTGAGGCCGCTGTTCTGGGCGGGGCCGGGTTTGCAGGCGTCGGTGTCGTAGAGTTCGCGGCCCGCGGCGGCCGCCTCCTTCGCCGCCGCGTGGTAGCGCTCGTCCATCGTCCATTCGCCGGGGAACGGCAGCCACAGGGCGTAGCCGCCGCGGACGAGTTCCGCACCGACGTCGGTCCACTTCCCACCGATCTTGACGGCGACCGAGCGCAGTGGCCGCCCCTCGCTGTAGCTGGACGCCTTGAGCGATGTCAGCCGGACCTGGCCACCACCGGCCTTGACCAGTCTCTCCAGGCGGGCGGTCGCGGCGAGCGCGTGGCAGTCGCCCTTGCGCCGTTCCGGTTTCGGTGAGTAGACCTGCTGTTCCATCGCCTGGATGCCGAGGATCCGGATCGAGACGAGGTTCCTGGTGCCGTCGCCGGCCAGGTCGACCCGCAGCGTGTCGCCGTCGGCGACCCAGTCCACCCGCCCGGTCCAGCTCGGGGCCGCGGCCCGTGCGGGAACCGTGGTCACGGCGACGGTCAGCACTGCGGTGGCGGCCAGAACTGCCAGGCGACGAAACATGATGCCTCCATCGTCCGCATCCGGGGGCGCTTGAGGCATTCTCTCCCCCGGAGAAGTCAGCTTGGCTAAGCACCACCACCGTCGAGGAGGTGCGATTGACCGACGCCGGTCCACGGCCGATAGACCTTCCACGGTCCGGTCAGGCCGTCAGTCGAGTCAGGACCAGGTTCTGGACTGCGGCCAGGAGGTCGGCGTCGCGCATCGAATGGGCGGTCACCGTGATCGTGGCGTGGTGGGCCGGGGCGATCACCGCGAACTGTCCGTAGGCGCCGTCCATCCGGTAGGTGCCGTCCCCGCCGAGCCAGACGCCGAAACCGTAGCCGTGTGCGAGGTGGCCGCTGTATCCGGTGGCGACCGGATTCGCGACCATACCCCGTACAAAATCGGCGGGAATGATCTGACGACCCTCCCACTCGCCGTCCTGGAGCAGCAGACGGGCGAACCGGGCCAGCTCGGACGTGGTCAGGTAGAGGTGGCTCTCCGCGAACGGGAAACCCAGCGGGCAGCAGTGCCAGGCCGGATTGTGCAGGTCGAGCGGCTGGAACAGGCGGGGCAGCAGATAGTCGCGGAGGGTGGCGCCGGTCGCGCGAGCGATCACCCGGCCGACGGCATAAGGACCGGTTCCGGTGTACGCGTACCGGGTCCCGGGCGTGGCCACCAGCGGCGCGGCGACGATGTCGTGCAGCAGATCGGCCGCGTCGACACGTTCGTGGGCGTGCCAGCGCAGCCCGGAACCACTGGTCATCTCGATCAGGTGCCGGATGGTGACGTCCTCGAAGCCGTCGGCGGCCAGCGGGCGCAGCTCCGGCAGGTGGTCGAGTACCTTGTCGTCGCGGGCGAGCCGGCCCTCGGCCTCGGCCAATCCGACGGCGACAGCGGTGAAGGTCTTGGCCACCGAATACAGGTTGACCCGGTCGTCGGACCGGAAGCGGTGCTCGACCGGCGGCCGGCCGGCCCGGTGCACGTGGATTCCGTACGCCCCGAGATCCTGCTCACGATCGGCCCGGACGAAGTCGGCTAGAAGATCATCAGTCACCGGCCCATCTATAGCGTACGGATGACGACGACAACGAGGAGGAACACGGTGCGCACGGTTTACCTGCATGCCGACCACGATGTCCGGGTCGAGGAGGCGCCCGAACCGGTGCTGCTGACGGGTCCGGATGCCAGCGGGCGCGACGCGATCGTACGGGTGGTCGCCTCCTGCGTCTGCGGGTCCGACCTGTGGGGATACCGCGGGATCCGGCAGTCCGGCGAGGCCCGGCCGATGGGGCACGAGTTCGTCGGCGTAGTCGAGGCGGTCGGGGACGCGGTCGCCACCGTCAAGGCCGGCGACTTCGTGATCGCCCCGTTCTACATCTGCTGCGGTACGTGCCTGAACTGCCGTAACGGGGTCAGCACCTCGTGCCTGAACGGCGGCTGGTGGGGTGGCGAGGTCAAGGGTGAGGGCCGGGCCGACGCCGGGCAGGGCGAGCGGGTGCGGGTGCCGCTGGCCGACGGCACACTGGTCGTGGTGCCGGGCGGGGAGCCGGATCCGGCACTGATCCCGGGGCTGCTGACACTCTCCGACGTGATGTGCACCGGTCATCACGCGGCCGTCTCCGGCGGGGTGGCCCCGGTTCGCTCCTACATCGAGGAGCTGCTGCCGGAGGTGCTGGACGGGCGGATCCGGCCGGGACTCGTCTTCGACCTGGAGTTGCCGTTGTCGGAGGCGGCTTCGGCCTATGCCGCGATGGATGAGCGGCGGGCGGTGAAAGTGTTGCTCAGGCCTTGAGTGACGGGGCGGCTCCACCGAGCCGCCCCGTCACTTCAGGAGGCGGTCCAGAGGAGGGCTCGGGCGTACTGGGCGTACAAGCCCTTGGGATGGGCCCGGAACAGGGGTTCGGTGCCGAACAGGACCGCGTGACCGCCGCCCGGGGTGACGCCGGAGATCACTGCGGGCTGACCGGCGGCCTGGGCGGGGCCGTTGGAGCCGGTTGCGGTGGGAAGCCAGTGGCCGGCTACCAGCGGGGTGGTGCCGTAGCGCTGTTCGGTGGTGAAGCCGGTTCCGGTGAACCAGATCGGCGAGTAGACGAACGATTGCGGCAGGGATCCGGTGCCGACGACCGGGCCGGTGTTCTGCACGTTCACCACGCCGTTGGCGTCGCCGCGGCCGGTCACCGCTGTCACCGACGGGAGCACCTTGGCCGCCGTGTTGAAGGCGGCACCGGTGGATCCCCTGGTCAGCACGCCGCCGCCACGGGCCATGAAGGCATCCACCGCGGCTTTGGCAGTAGTGTTCAGGGCGGTGTAGGACAGGCCGGACGAGACGATCAGGGTGTCGGCCGTGGACAGGTCGAAACCCGCGTTCAGCACGGACGTCGACACGGTCCGGACGGTGAAGCCCATCTCTTTCAGGGCGAACAGTTCGTCGGCCGAGACTGCGGCGGCGATCTCCGGCTGCTCCAGGACCTCGCCGTCGGGGTGTGACGGGGCCTTGGTGAAACGTACGCCGGTGGATCGGGCGACCGCGGAGGCCTGGGCGCGCGCGGCGGCCGGGACCACGACGGTGGCCGCGTCGGTCCGGGTCAGCTTGATGCCGCGGGCGAGCAGGTCGTTCAGCGCTTTCACGTCGTTGCCGTCATGCAGTGTCAGGGCCAGGTCCCGGCCGCGCGGGGCGTCGACCGCGCCGGTGGCGGCGGCCCTGGTGACCGGCCGGGTGGCGACCCGCGGCAGGCTGCTGCGGCTGGCGTCGACGGCGGCGCCCCAGAGCAGGCCGTGGCTCCAGCCGGAGATGTCGTACATCTGCGGGACCAGGCCGGAGATGTCCCGGCCGGCTTCCAGGAGCACGTTGGCCAGGCCACGTTTCGGCTGGTGCATGTCGAGCAGGTAGGTGCCGGCCGGGTAGCGACGGCCGTTCAGGCCGAACGCCGACCGGGCGCTGGTGATCCGCACGTCGTTGGCGATCAGGTGGTCGACGAGCCGGGCGGCGGCAGGGGTGCCGGCCGGGATGACGTACGCCCGCGGGAACGTGGTCGAGTAGCGGTCCTCGGGCCCGAAACCGTCGACGAAGCCGTCCGGGATCGTCGGGGACGGTTCGCCGGCCCAGCCGCGGCGGAACTGTTCGATCTGGTCGGCGAGCAGCGTCGCCCGGTTGGTGTCGGCGTAGGTGAGCGCCGCCTCGATCGTCGCGGCAGCCACGTCGGTGTTGATCCCCGACCGGCGGCGCAGCTCCTCGACCGGCAGGGTGTCGTAGTCGGAGCCGTTGACCCGCAGCGGGATCTCCACGGTGTGGCCGACGGCGCCCTGGTAGATCGCGTACATCGGGGTGAAGATCGGCGGCCAGTCGTCCCAGTCACCGGCCGGGTAGTCCCGGAACGGGATGTCGGCACGGGTCGTCTCGGGGTGACCGAGCCGCTGGATGGCCTTCTCCATGCCGAGCGCGTTCGGCAGCGCGTGCTTGATGTAGAGGTCGTACTCGTAGTTCTGCCCGTGTGGCGGGGTGGCCGGTTCGATCAGTGTCGTCCCGGTGTAGCCGTGTTCGTCGAGCATCACGAACGGCTGCGTCGCGATCACCACGTCCCGGACCGCCCGCGACTCCGGCTGCGAGCCCGTCGCGTGGTCCCGGTTGATGTCGAAACCGGCCCCGTTGGCGCGGGTTCCGGCGATCCGCCCGTCCGGATTGTTGGTGACCGTCACGTACACCCGGCTGCGCTTGAGGAAGTCCCGGGTGGCGGCGTCCTTCGCGGTGGCCAGGCGGCTGATGACACGCAGCGCGCCGTCGGTGCCCTCCCACTCGTTGCCGTGGATGTTCGCGTTGATCCAGACCGGGGTCTTGTAGCCGGCTCGCAGCGCCTTGTCGCGTTTCGCCGCCCGCGGGTCGTCCTCGATCAGGCCGCGCCACCGGTCCTGCCGGGCGCTCTCCGCAGCGGTCTCCGGCGCGGTCACGGTGACCAGGTAGAGGTCGCGGCCTCCGGCCGATCTCCCGGCGATCTCGGCGGAGACGCGGTCCGAGGCCTTCTGCAGGGCGTTCAACTGCGGGGCGATGGCGTGGTACGGCACCAGGCCCAGTTTGATCGAGCGGTCGGCGGTGTTCTCCGGCCAGACCGGCAGCGCCGTCTGCCGGGGATAGCCCCGCCGGCCGGTGATGGTCCAGGCCGGGGCGGGTTCGGTGGGGGCCGGCGCCCGTGCGGACAGGGCGCTGCCGACGGCGGCGATCTCATTACGTTCGGCCCCGTTGCCGAAGTCGCGGGTCGACGGCCCGTCCCCCGGGTGGGCGGCTGCCGGGCCGGTGAGCAGGGCGGTGACCAGCACCGCCGCACCGATTCCGGCCAGCGTTCGGGACGGGTCCACAGAGCACCTCCGCAGCTTATCTACATCTGTCGATGTGGTTGATTCACCATACCGTTGCCCCTTCCGTCATTGTTGATCAACTAGATTGATCGCTCCTGCCGAACTTCCGAGGAGACCCAAATTGAGCGAGGCTTCCGTGCGTAAAGTCCGGCGCCGGCTGCTGGCCGCCGTCATCGGCCTCGCCGTCGCGGCCGTCATAGCGCTCAACGTGTTCGCCGTCCCCCGCGTCTTCGGTGCGGACCAGCCCGACCCCGCCCTGGTGGCGGCGCAGGCCGCGGTCGCTGATCTGCCGACCGTCACCGCGGCCCTGGCAGCCGCGCCCGCGGTCCACTACACCGGCACCTTCCAGGCCGCCGGCAGCAGTGACGCGTACACCCTCGACGCCCGGATCACCGCCGGCGGCACCCTGCTCGGCATGATCCAGACCGGCGGGACGATCGGCGAGATCCTGGAGATCGGCGACCGCACCTTCCTCCGGGCCGCCGACGGCTTCTGGTCCCACGCCGGCATCACCGACGACCGCCGTGGCATGTTCGCCGACCGCTGGGTGATGGTGCCCGCCGCGTTCCTCGGCGTCGACCTCACCGACACGTTCGGCCCGCAAGCCCTCACCTCGGGCCTCACCGCACCGGCGGCGGGTGCTCCCACCACCACCGGCGGCATCACGGTGCAGCCGGTCACCGTCGGCGAGCGGGTCTTCCAGCTCAGCACCGACGAGCCGAAACGCCTGGTCGGCGTGGCCGCCCCCGGCTACGAGGTGAAACCGGCGGCACTGGACGAGACCGGCCGGACCGCGTTCACCACCCAGCTCCGCAAAGCCGTCACCGAGTTGGCGACCGCCGCCGACCTCGGTTCCCAGCTGGTCCGCAAGGGCCGGGCGGTGCTGTCCGCGTGCACCTCCGGCACGTGCACCGCCAAGATCGCGTTCACCAACCGGATCGCGGCCACCGCGGCGCACGCGGCCGCGACACCGGTCCCGAACACCGTGACGGTCGTCCTCCACCGCAACGGCAGAGCTGCCCAGACCTGCCCGGTGACCTTGACCGTCGCCCCCGGCACCACCCGGGTCGCCACCTGCACGGCGACGGTCAAGGCCCAGAACTACGGCACCTGGCGGGCCACCACCGACGGGATCGCCGCCGCGCTGACACCCGCCCAGGTCGAGGAGATCACCGCGACCCTGGAGTCGGAACTTCCTGCCTGAGCCGGCTCAACGGATCACCGGGGGCCTGATAGCGGTCGTAGAGACCACTGCGGGCCACCCGGCGCCAGGGCCGGGCGAGGTTCTCCCCCACCGGCTCCAGATCGACGGTTACCAGGGCGGACACCGGTTCGGGGGGACACCGCTCCAGCCAGTCCCCGTCCGGGCCGACCACACCGGACGGGGCGTTCGGTGCGTCCTGGGCGGTGCCGGCATAGCTGACCCGGTAGCTGCAGGCCGCGGCCAGAGCTCGGGCCTGCAGAGCGAACGGCCCGTTGTTGACCGGCCCCGGGGATCCGTGGGTGGAGTACAGAACGGTGTCGACGTCGAGCCGTTCGTACTCCAGGAAGATCTCCGGAAAGGTCGCCTCCATGCCGAGGGCGCAACCGAACCGAACACCGTCGACGGTGAAGGTGACCGGCTCCGAGCCGGGTGTGTACATGTGGCTGACCTTGGTGTTCGACAGCATCCGCTCGTCGTACCGGGTGACGACGGCGCCCCGGTCGGAGACGACGTAGAGGCTCAGGTGCGGCCGCCGCGGCGGGGTCAGCGGATGGACCGACCCGAGCACCGTCCACAGCCGTAACTCACCGGCCAACCTCATGATCGACCGCAGTTGTGCGGACAGTGTCACCCAGTCGGCCCGGTCCCAGTCGGCCGCACCGACAGCGGCCGGCCCGGTGGACGACATGATCCGCTTGTCCGGGCAGGTCAGCGCTCCCTCCGGCAGGTGCAGCAGACGGGACCCGGCATCGTGGGCGGCCCGCATCAGATCCCGGATCCGCTCCCCGCTGTCGCGGATCGCTGCGGTGTCACCCGGATCGGGGTGGACGGTGAACTGGGCGACGGACATACGCACCGGCATCGGTTCTCCTCGCGGAGTCGTGCGAAGGTGCCGCAACGCAGCGGTGTAGGACTCACCGGTCCTGGCGGCGCGGGCACGCACCCGTCGTTTGAACGCCCTGGCAGCTGTCATCTCTGGCCCTCCGCTGTCCCAGGCGCCGATCCCCCGCGCGATCAGGACGTCCGGAACGAACGAACCAGGACAGCGACCCGAGAATCGAATCCCTTTGCCTCCGCCGGCGACGAAACGCCTGTGGACCGTGCGTCGGGGACGGTCGCTGGAGGTTGGGCGTGGGCCACGCCTGCCGACACGCTACCACCGTCAGCCGACGTGATGGGCGAGCCAATCGTTGAGCGGGCGGCCGGCGCGGAAGAAGTCGACCAGGCGGTCCCGGGCGGCGGGCGTGCCCATCCACTCGGCCGGCTGCCACTCCCGCCAGGTGGTCAATCCCTTGTGCCGCAGCAGTTCGGCACGGGGATGGTCCTTCGGGAAGCCGCGGGGCACGGTCTTCAGGCTGTCATGACCGTGGATCTCCAGGCCGGCCGTCTCCAGGTCGGTGATCAGTTTCGGTAATGAAGGCCCCAACCGAGGATCATCGAGCGTACGCCGGAAGCGGTCCAGTTGTTCCGGGGACATCCGGTACATGCCGGAGCCCGCGGCCAGCCCGTCCGCGGACAGCTGCACGTAGAAACCGGCGGACAACCAGATACCCAGATGCGTCTTGTACGGGGTCTTGTCATGACTGAACCGGACGTCCCGGTACGGCCGGAAGATCTTGCCCGGCCCGAACTCCGGTTCCAGTTCGGTCAGCAGTTCCCGGCCCGGACCGCGCACCTGCTCCTCGTAGAACTCCTGGCGAGCGGTCCAGTACGTCTTCGAGTTGTCGGCGGCGAGCCCTTCGTAGAACTCGAGCGCCTCACTCGGCCAGCCATGAAACGTCACAGCCGAAGTCTGCCACCCGTCACCCGGCCGGGCTCACGCCGCGCCCCTGCGGGGGTGGTGGCCGAGCTGGGCGGAGATCCGGGACGCCGCGGCCAGGAGATCGGCGATCGCTGTGGTGTCGGCTTCGGGGCGGAACCGGAGTGCCGGGCCGGCCAGGCTGAGAACTGCCACCACCCGGCCGTCGTGGTCGAAGATCGGGGCGGCCACCGAGGCGGCGCCGGGCTGTCGTTCGCCGATGGAGGTCGCATAGCCCCGTTTGCGGATCGCCGTCAACTCCTTGCGGAGTCTCACCGGGTCGGTGACGGTCCGGTCGGTGAGCGCCGTCAACGGGTGGCGTTCCAGATAGGTCTCCACCTCGAAGTCCGGCAGGAACGCCAGGAACGCCTTGGACGACGCGCCGGCGTTCAGAGCGAACGGGATGCCGAGGCTCACCTCCAGGCGCAACTCCTGGTCGGGCACGACCTGGTCGACGAAGAGCCGGGTGTCGCCGCGCCGTAGAGACAGCGTGGCCGTCTCGTTCGTACCCGCGGAGAGGCTCTTGAGCTCGGGGGCGGCCATCGCCCGGACGTCGGTGCGGGCCAGGTAGGCGCGGCCGAGCGCGACGGCGGCGTGACCGAGGGAGTAACGACGGGTCGACGGGTCGACGGTGATCAGCTCGCGGCTGCGCAGCGCGGTGAGGATGCGGTGCACCGCGGCCTTGGTCAGGCCCAGGGCGGTGGCGATCTCGGTGACGCCGAGGTCGGGCTGGTCGGTGCGGCCGAAATGGAGGAGCACGTCCATGGCCCGTTCGACTGCGGCAATGGATCTGGACTGGCCCTCGTCCTCTTTCAGCACGGAAACACTGTATCCCTGGATTTCGCGGTGCGAAACGCTGTATTGACAGCGATGACGGGGCGTCGTTACTTTCTGCGCAACGGCGTTTCCACCAGCGAAACGGAGAGCGGCCACGTCGGGTGGGCGGCTGGTCGCCGATCCCGCGGTCCGGGCCGTCTCGCGCCCTGGCCGACGGCACCCGGTACGGGCTGGAGGCCTACGTCTGCGGCCGGGACGACCGCCGCGCCGGCCGTCGCCCGGCGGATCCGTGCCGGTCAGGTGAAGGTCAACGGCTCGTCGATCATGAGTCTGCACCGGGACACACCCCGGCCGGCGTGGGGACTGTCCGGATACTCGCCCGAAGGCACCACGGAGACACTGCTCTTCTTCGCCAGCCCGTCTTTGTTCGCCAGCCCGCGGCTGACTGGCGTCGAGGACGGATTCGCGATACACAGCCGATCATGACTGCTTCCGCACTGCGCGCACTCCTCGCCGCCGACCGGGTCACCCACGTACCCGGCGTGTACGACCCGGTCACCGCGGCCCTCGCCGTCCGCGCCGGGCACCGGGCCGTGCACCTGTCCGGAGCCGCCGTCCCGGCCACTATTCCGGCCCGGCCCGACCTCGGATCCGTGCCCGCCACCCAGCTCGCCGACCGGGCGTCCACACTGGTCCCGGCGCTGGACGGGGTGCCGTTGCTGGCCGACGCCGACACCGGGTACAGCGATCCGGTGCACGCGGTGTGGACAGCCCTGGCCTACTCCCGATCCGGCATCTCCGGACTCCTCCTGCAGGACCGGGCCGCCCCGAAACGGTCCGGTCACCCGGCCGCCATCGGCCCGGCTGCCGCGACGATCACCGCGCTGGCCGAACAGGTGCCGGAGATGGTGGTGATCGCGCACACCGGCGCCTACCCGGAATTCGGAATCGACGAGACGATCCTGCGCTGCCGGGCATACGCAGAGGCCGGAGCCGACGCGGTATTCCCCGAAGGCATCACCACCCGGGAAGACCTGCGCCGTCTGCGAGCGGCACTTCCCGGCACACCGCTGGTGCTCAGTCACAGCGAGGCCACCACCCGCCACACCACACCTACCACCACCCAACGCACAGCGCCCACCGACGCCGAGCAGGCTGTGCCCACCGACGCCGACCTCGCCGGGCCTGCCTCCGCCCAACGCGCTGCACCCATCACCGCCCACCACGCCGTACCTGCCGCCGCTCACCGCACTGCACCCACCGCCGCTCACCGCACTGCAGCTACCGCCGCTCACCGTGCTGCACCCACCGCCGCTCACCGTGCCGTGCTCACCGACGCCGATCTCGCCGCCGTCGGGGTGCGCCTGGTCCTGCACCCGGTGTCCGCGCTGCTCGCCGCCATGCGGGCCGCGTCGCTCACCTACCGGGCGATAGCCGACACCGGCAGTGCCGAATCCGTCGACCGCATGCCGTGGGCCGCGTTCACCGACCTGATCGGCCAGGACGAGGCCCTCGAGAGGGACGCCCGATACGTCCCTAGAAACCTGCATACCTGATCATTTTCCGCCTCGGAGGATCCCGGTGACCGGCCGGGCGGGACGATGCGGTGGCGCTCGGGTTCGGTCCAGCGCGCACTGCGCGATGCCGGGCGGCTGATGGATCGCATCCTCACCCTCGGCACCGGGCTGGCCGGACTCACTACGGCCTCCCTCTGCCCCAGCGCGGTATCCAGGCTCAGGCCCTACCGGCACACCCGACAGGTTCAGGCCCTGCCGGCACACCCGATCCGCAATCATGTCCGCCGGCAGGGCCGACAGGACCGACGCGGCGGCCTGCCGGAGGACCGTCGTGGCGCCCTGCCGGAGGACCGACGCGGCGCCCTGCCGGAGGACAATGAGGACGACCGGTCGGGCCGGGGGAGCCCTTCTCTGGACCGCAGCCCACAGCGGGCGCAATCCCCGAGCCAACTGGCCACTCCTTCTGACCACTCCTTGCCCAGATCTTGGTCAACCACCCACCGATCCCGGTGGTCGCTCAACCAAGATCGGCAGTCACGCCTCGACCACCCCGAACCTCGGTCGACCACCCACCGAAACCGGTAGCCGCTCAACCAAGATCGGCAGTCACGCCCCGACCACCCCGGATCTTGGTCGATCGGCCACCGATATTCGGTGGCTGGCCCACCAAGATCCGAGCCCAGTGGGCACAGAAACGATCCCGGCAAGCACGAGAGGGAGAACGAGCACAGTAGGCACAGAAACGAGCACAGGGGGCACGAGATCGAGGCCGTCAGGGCACCGGACCAAGGGCTTGACATGTGCACCCGCAGCAATCAAGCAAGAGTCTCGGGGACGCCGCCGCGAGCACACGAACCGTCTCAGATCTCGGTGAGCATGCCCGCCTCGACCAGGGTGATCAGCTCGAAGACGTCGTCCTCGGGCGGGGCGGTGATCGCCGGGACCGGGACACCCACCTCGGTGATCCGGCCGGTCCCGTCCTTACCGGTCCAGCCGACCGGGTACGGCTCACCCGTCGTCGCCACCGACACCTCGGTGCCACCGGCGTCGGTGAGGGTGACCGATCCGGCGGCCGCCTGTTTCCGGATCGCGCCGTCCGGGGTGAATGTCGCGTCCAGCAGCCCGGCGACCGCGAAGTCCTTGCCGATCAGCTCGCTGTCCATCGCCGGTGGCACCAGCATCCACCGGTCGCCGACGATCTCCCGGCCGATCGCACCCTCCCGTTCGCCGAACCGGGCGGTCCAGAACGGTTCGCCCGCCTTCAGGTAGCGGTCCCCGTCCACCAGCAGCCACTCGGTGCGCTCACCGTCGTGCACGACGGTGCCGTGTGCGTCCGGCCCGGAGATCCGCAGGTCGACGGTACGAGCCCCGGCGGTACTGGTGAACCGGAACGACGGCGCCTTCCGCAGCGACTCGCGGGCGCGGTCCAGGATCGCCGCCGCTTCCAGGGCCTCGACCCCGTTGGCGGACGCCGACACCACCGGTGATGCGGCAGCGGACGCGACCGGGCCGGGCTCGGCCGGAGCGTCGCAGCCGGTCAGGCAGACAGCGGCTGACGAGACGACCAGCAGTCTTCTCATCGGCCTCATGCTTCCGGTTCCGGCTCGACGCGCCGGTGACCGCATTCGATCACGGTGCCGGTGATGTCGGTGACGACGGTGAGGCGGGTGTCGCCCCGTTCGTCGACGACCGTCACGTTCTCGATCCCGGCAGCCCGGTCCTTCGCGTCGGACCAGTAGGTGACCGTGAACGGCACCTCGTCGCCCTGGTAGGCGGAGCGGACCCGGAACCGCTCGCCCGGCCGCATCCAACGGTCCTCGCCGAGCGGTTCGGTCCAGAGCACCAGCCAGCCCTCGCTGGCGTTTTCGACGTCGATGACTGCCATCCGTGGATTCTAGGGATCCTCGGCTCGCGGCCCCGGCAGCGCCCGGCCGATCTTTTTGTCAGGGGGTGCAGATAGGGTCACGCCGCTCGACAGATGCGATACGGGGAGATGTTCGATGAGGAAGACCACGTTCCGGGCCGGGTTCGCCGCCGTCGCCGCCGCGGCGATGCTGCTGGCCGGCTGTGGCAGCAACGACAGCACCGGCAGCACCGGGACCGGTGACTCGGCGGCGGTGCAGAGCGACGCCGACAACGGCGTCGCCGCGCTCGGCGCCGAGGAGATCCTGGCGAAGGCCAAGGAGGCGCTCACGAAGGCCGGCTCGTACAAGATGAGCGGCAGCGCCACCCAGGACGGCACCACCATGAAGATGGACTTCGAGATCTCCGGCAAGGACCTCAAGGGCAAGCTGACGATGGGCGAGGGCGCCGACATCGAGCTGCTGTCGGTCGGTGGTCAGCAGTTCATGAAGCCGAGCGAGGGCTTCTGGACGATGCTGGGCCTCGGTGCGCAGGCCAAGACCATGACCGACAAGCTGGGCGGCAAGTGGGTGCTGGTGCCGACCACCGACCAGTCGCTGAGCGGCATCTTCGGTGCGGCCAACCCGGACGAGGTGCTCAAGCCGACCGGCACCCTGACCAAGGGTGCGGCCACCGAGGTGGCCGGCACGCCGGTGATCACCCTGACCGACAGCGGTGACGCCGAGACCTCGATGTTCGTCGCCACGAAGGGCGAGCCCTACCCGGTCAAGCTGGGTGCCGCGACCGGTGACGGTGTGACGTTCAGCGACTTCGGCGCCAGCTTCACCGACATCAAGGCCCCGGCCGAGGGTGAGTTCGTCAAGAAGGAGGACCTGGCCTGACCGGTCAGTGATCCCGCTGCGCCGGTGGCCGCACGCCGGCCGCCGGCACGGCGGGAGGACTTCGTCACTCGCAGCATCACTGGGTTTTCAAGTTACCCGCGGGTAATATCGATTACATGATCAACGCAGTTGCCGCAGCCCTGACCGAGGTGCTCGACGGGCGCTGGGCGCACATTCGGCAGACCGTGCGGGCCGAGCTCGGTGCCGAGTTCGTCACCGTGCCGGGCGAGAGCGGCGACGAGGCGCGGGAGCGGGTGACCCGGCTGATCCGGGAGCTGCCCACCGAGGTCGGGGTGGCGTCGGCGTTTCCGATCGCCTACGGCGGCTCCGCGGATCCGGGCGGCTCGACGGTCGCCGCGGAGATGCTCGGGCAGGTCGACCTGTCACTGATGGTGAAGGCCGGCGTGCAGTGGGGGCTGTTCGGTGGCGCGGTGGTCGCGTTGGGCACCACCTACCATCACGATCGGTACCTGCGGGACATCATCTCGGCCGATCTGATGGGCTGTTTCGCGATGACCGAGACCGGTCACGGCTCGGACGTGCAGCAGCTGCGCACCACCTGCACCTATGACGCGTCGACTGGCGACTTCGTCCTGCACACCCCGCACGAGGCGGCGCGGAAGGACTACATCGGCAACGCCGCGCGGGACGGCCGGATGGCTGTGGTGTTCGCCCAGCTCATCACCGGCGGTAAGCGGTACGGCGTACATGCCTGGATGGTGCCGATCCGGGACGAGCACGGCAACCCGATGCCGGGTGTCACGATCGGTGACGCCGGGCCGAAGGCGGGACTGCTCGGCGTCGACAACGGGCGGCTCTCGTTCGATCATGTGACGGTCCCCCGCGAGATGCTGCTCGACCGATATGGACAGGTCGCCGCGGACGGCACCTACACCAGCACCATCGCCAACGACACCCGCCGCTTCTTCACCATGCTCGGCACCCTGGTCCGCGGCCGGGTCACCGTCGGTGCAGCGGCGTCGGCGGCGACCCGCAGCGCCCTCACCATCGCCGTCCGGTACGGCGACACCCGCCGCCAGTTCACCCGGCCCGGCGACGACCGCGAAGTGGTACTCAACGACTACCTGGCCCACCAGCGCAAACTTCTTCCGGCACTGGCCCGGTCGTACGCCTACGTCTTCGCCCAGGAGGAACTCGCCGTCACCATGGGTGAGGTGCAGACGAGCACCGGCCCGGTCGACGAGCATCGTCAGCGCGAGCTGGAGTCCCGGGCCGCCGGCCTGAAAGCCGTGCAGACCTGGCACGCCACCAGCACCATCCAGATGTGCCGGGAGGCCTGTGGCGGCGCCGGCTACCTGGCCGAGAACCGGCTGCCCGGTCTCAAGGCCGACACCGACGTCTTCACCACGTTCGAAGGCGACAACACGGTCCTGCTGCAACTGGTCGCGAAGGGGCTTCTCACCGGCTACCGCGACGCCTTCGGATCACTCGACGGCTGGGGGCGCGCCACGTTCGTCGCCGAGCAGGTCAGGGAGATGGTCCTGGAGCGCACCGCCGCCCGCTCGCTGATCCAGCGCCTGGTCGGTACGGTCCCCGGCCGGGACGAGGAGGTCGCCGTCACCGACCGCGGCTGGCACCTGGCAGTCTTCGAGGACCGCGAGAAGCACCTGCTGGAAAGTGTCATCCGCCGGCTGCGCAAGGGTGCCACCACCAAGAAGGACCGGCCGTTCGACATCTTCAACGACGTCCAGGACCACGTCCTGTCGACCGCCGTCGCGCACATCGACCGGGTCACCCTCGAAGCGTTCGTGGCCGGAATCGATCGCACCACCGACCCGGCCGCCCGGGCACTGCTGGCCAAACTCTGCGACCTGTACGCCCTGACCACCATCGAAGCCGACCGCGCCTGGTTCCTGGAACACGGCCGTCTCACCCCGGCCCGCTCCAAGGCGATCACCGCGGTCGTCAACGACCTGCTCCGCGAGCTGCGCCCGCACATGCGCACCCTTGTCGACGCCTTCGCCGTCCCCGACGAATGGCTGAACGCCGCCGTCCTCCGCGAGGAGCCGGCCCGCCAGGACGCGATGGCCAAGGAGGACGACGCCGTCAGGTGAGCAGCCAGCCGTTGTCGTCGGCCAGGCGGGCGGCTGCGGCGCGGGCGGCGGCGATCTCACCGGGCAGGGAGATGCCGCGGACGCCGAGGGCGGTGGCGCGGACGTCGGCGAGGGCGTCGCGGGCCAGCACCTCCAGGTCGCGGAGTTCGGTGCGGGCCCGGTCCAGGTCGACGTCGAGGAGGCGCTGGGCGAGTTCGGCTTTGACCGCGACGACGGTGAGCGAGTGGCCGAGGATGTCGTGCAGGTCGGCGGCGATCCGGTTGCGTTCGTCGGCGACGGCGATCTCCTGCTGGGCGCGACGGAGCCGGGTCTGTCTGTCGACGGCGGTCCGCAGGCCCCAGGTGGCGGCGCCGGCCAGGACCACGGTGTCAGGGGTGGACCGGGTCCGCGAAGGCGGCGCGGGGGCCGATGGACGCCTGCCGAGGCGTCAAAAAACCCGGCATCCGCACGATGCGGATGCCGGGTACCGAAGAAGATCAGCCCTCGTAGCGGGGCACCACCAGCGGGTGCCGCTCCTCGTCACGCGCGGCGATGCCGGCCATCGACCGCATGTACTGACCACGAGTGATCTCGCCGTCCATCAGCTGAGAGCAGAGCACACCCTCGAGGCTCTCCGGGGCGAACAGGGCCTCCGGCACGGTGAGCGGCTCCGCATCAGCGGACACGTCCGCCCGCACCCCACGCACCGCGAGCACGCAGGCGGCGGCCAGAACCAGGATGAGAAGGGACAGGATCAGCATTGCCACCGCCTTGTCGGTTCACCGGCGGGGACGTTCCTGCCCCGCCTGACAGAGAGAACGGATTTCAGGGCGAGTCGGTTCGAAGAATCTTGTTACTGACCGCTACGAACTTCTGAAGACGCCCCGGTGACACGACACGAACGGCGTACGGCTTATGCCCGGATTTTACTAATTCCGGCTATCTTGCCTCCGTGACCGGAAAGAGTGTTGTATCCAGTCTGCCGGATTATGAGGGATTCAGTGTCCTCGCCGGCGATCCCGAACCGGCCCCCGAAGGCGACTACCGCATCCGGTTGAAACCGTTGTCCCGGCGCAGTCCCGTCCGGTCGACGCTCATCGCGATGTTCGCGTTCGCCTTCGAGAGCACCTTCTTCGGCTGGCTCATCGACAAGGTCGAACTGCCGGACCGCCGGATGGAGACCGCGCTCTTCGCGGTGACCGTGTTCCTGATCGCCGCGACCGCGCTCATCGAACTGTTCCGGCTGGTGAACGTCGTGACGCTGTGCCTGGCCACGCTGCGGGCCCGGGACCCGGTGCCGGTGCCGCCGGACGGCCGGCTGCGGGTCGCCTTCCTCACCACGATCGTCCCCGGCAAGGAACCGATCGAGATGGTGGAACAGACCCTGCGGGCCGCCGTCCGGATCCGGCACCCCGGGCGCTACCACGTGTGGCTGCTCGACGAGGGCGACGACCCCGAGGTCCGCGACATGTGCGAACGGGTCGGGGTGCACCACTTCAGCAGGCGCGGTGTCGCCGACTGGAACACCCTGGCCGGCCCGTTCAAGGCGAAGACCAAACACGGCAACTACAACTCCTGGATGGACCGGCACGGCGACGAGTACGACGTCTTCGTCTCGGTCGACCCGGACCACGTGCCGCTGGAGAACTTCTGCGAACGGCTCCTCGGATACTTCCGCGACCCGGACGTGGCGTTCGTGATCGGCCCGCAGATCTACGGCAACTACGACAACGTCATCACCAGGTGGGCCGAGTCGCAGCAGTATCTGTTCCACTCGCTACTGCAGCGCGCCGGCAACATGCTCGGCATCCCGATGCTGGTCGGCACCAACAACGCGGTCCGGATCGCGGCCCTCAAGTCGATCGGCGGCCTGCAGGACTCGATCACCGAGGACATGGCCACCAGCCTGGCCCAGCACAGCGCCCGCAACCCGCTGACCCGGCGCCGCTGGAAGTCGGTCTACACCCCGGACGTGCTCGCCGTCGGCGAGGGACCGTCCTCCTGGACCGACTACTTCAGCCAGCAGCACCGCTGGTCGCGCGGCACCGACGAGGTGTTCGTCGCCGGATTCCTGCGGATGGTCCCCCGGCTCGGTTTCCGCCGCACCCTGCACTACCTGCTGCTGATGGCGTACTACCCGCTGACCGCGATCTCCTGGCTGCTCGGCGCGGGCACCGCGGCCCTGCACGTGGCGCTCGGTGTCAAAGGGGTGCAGGTGCCGCAGCAGGTGTGGCTGATGCTCTACGTGGACGCGGCGCTGTTCCAGGTCGGCCTCTACATCTGGAACCGGCGGCACAACGTCAGCCCACACGAGGAGGCCGGGTCGTCCGGGCTCACCGGGATGCTGCTGTCCACCCTGTGCGCCCCGATCTACGTCACCTCGTTCCTGCAGGCGGTGCTGCGGCGCCGGGCCGGGTTCGTGGTCACGCCCAAGGGTGACTCGGCCAGCCCGGACCGGCTGCTCACCTTCCGTACCCATCTGCGGTGGGCCCTGTACTTCGCCGTCCTGCTGCTGGTGGCCGCGGTGACCGGGCACGCGCACGGCTTCATGTGGCTGTGGCCGTCGCTCAACCTCGCCCTCTGCCTCACTCCCCCGGCGATCTGGGCGCTGCAGACCCTGACCCGCCCCACTCCCCCGAAACCGATCCCCGAACCGGAGGAACCGAAGATGATCGAGATGGCTACATGAGCCCGCGACGTCGACCGAGCTTTGCCCGCAGGGTGTTCACCCTCTTGGTGACCATCCCGCTGATGGCCGCGGTGGTGATCGTCAACAAGCCGATCGTGGGCTTCGCCAGCGAGCGCTACCACGAGTTCACGATCAACAGACTTCCCTACAAGCAGCAGTACGGCCATTGGTCCCGCCTGCGGATCCCCAGCGAGTTCCGGGTCAACGCGATCCACGCGGCGATGCTCCGGACCGGCAAGGTGCTGATCATCGCGGGCTCCGGCAACAACCGGGAGAACTTCGAGGCCGGTACGTTCCGGACGATCCTGTGGGACCCGCGCACCGATCGGTTCAAGGACGTGCACACCCCCACCGATCTGTTCTGCGCCGGCCACACCTTCCTGCCCAACGGGAACCTGCTCGTGGCCGGCGGCACCAAGTCGTACGAGGTCCTGGAAGCCGACATCAAACGGGCCGCCGGCGTCATGAAGATCAAGAACGAGTCGCCGGACCACGGGCCACGGGTCTTCCGCAAGGGCACCCGGTTCCTCGGCACCAACGGGCGGACCTATCTGACCCGCGCCGACGTGACGGTGCCGGCCGCCGCCAAGATGACCCACCGCGGTCACACGATGGTGCACGCCGGGGAGGTCGAGGTGTGGGTGGACGCCGCCGAGGAGGGTGACGTCCCCGTCGTCCAGGCGCCCGGCCAGTACGCGATCCAGGGGCTGACCGGCGCCGACGCCCGCAACCTCTACGGCATCGCCGAGAAGATCACCAGGGAGAAGCAGGAGTACGGCGGGGACAAGACGTCGTACGAGTTCGACCCGGTCGCCGAGCGTTACGTGCGGACCGCCGACATGGTGAAGCACCGCTGGTATCCGACGCTGTCCACGATGCCGAACGGCGACATCCTGGCGGTCTCCGGCCTGGACGAGTTCGGCCGGATGCTGCCCGGCACCAACGAGCGCTACCAGGTGAAGGAACGCAGATGGGTGGCCGCGCCGGAGCTGAAGCGGGTCTTCCCCACCTATCCGGCCCTGTTCCTGACCGAGGGCCAGCGGCTGTTCTTCTCCGGTTCGAACGCCGGGTACGGCTCGGACACCGAGGGCCGCACCCCGGGACTGTGGGACGTGACCACCAACCGGTTCCGGACCGTGCCCGGCCTGAAGGACGCCGGCATGACCGAGACCAGTTCCTCGGTGCTGCTGCCGCCGGCCCAGGACCAGAAGGTGATGATCATGGGCGGGGGTGCGGTCGGCGACTCACCGGTCTCCACCGCCCGGACCGCGATCGCCGACCTGGACGAGAAGGAACCCCGCTACCGGCCCGGACCGGACCTGCCCGCCCCGACCCGGTACCTGAACACCGTGGTCCTGCCGGACGACACCGTCTTCACCAGTGGCGGCTCGTCCGGGTACCGCGGCGGGCCGTACCGGGGGAACAACCGCAGCGACCTGCTGACCGCGCACATCTACGACCCGGCCCGCGAGGAGTTCCGGGAGGCCGCGGCACCGTCGGTGGGCCGCAACTACCACTCCGAGGCGCTGCTGCTGCCGGACGGGCGGGTCGTCACCATGGGCAGTGACCCGATCTACGACGTGACCGGGAAGAACCCCGGGAAGTTCGAGCAGCGGGTGGAGATCTACAGCCCGCCGTACCTGTTCCAGGGTGACCGGCCGGCGATCGGCGGCGGTCCGCGGACCGTCACCCGCGGCTCCAGCGCCCAGTACGCGACCGGCGACGCCGCCCGGATCGCCGGTGCCCGGCTGGTCCGGCCCAGCGCGATCACCCACGGCACCGACGTCGATCAGCGCTCGATCGAACTGGGCGTGCGGCGGGCCCCCGGCGGGGTGACCGTCTCCGTACCGGCGAAGCCCGGCCTGGTCCCCTCCGGGTGGTACATGCTCTTCCTGATCGACGACAAGGGTGTGCCCTCCCGGGCGCGGTGGATCAGAGTCAGTTAGTGGCCAGCCCGAGCGCGTACTCGGGCCACCACTGACCGGCGGGCGGCGCGTCCGGCAGGCAGGCCCCGTCGGACTCGCCCGGCCGCTTGATCCACAGGAAGGCGTCCACCCGCGGCGCCCCGGTCACCGTGGTCGGCGACGGCCCCAGAGCCCGGCCGGGCGGATTGCACCAGTGCCCCTCGGAGTCCTGGTCGTCCACCGGGGCCGGGCCGTTGCCGTTGCGGCTGGTGTCGACGACGAACGGCAGCCCACCGAGACGGTCGGAGACCGCCGTACCGTAGGAGATGTTGTCGTCGGTGGTCTCGAAGTTGGCGACGTTGAGACTGAACCCGTCGGCCTGCCGGACCCCGGCACGGTCCAGTGCCGCCGCCACCCGGTCCACGTCCTTGATCCACCCCGGGTTGCCGGCGTCCAGGTAGACCTTGGCCAGCGGCTCCTGCTTGAACGCCGCGATCGCCTCGCCGAGCAGGGTGTACCGCTCGTCGGCGACCGGGCCGGTGACGCAGCCGTCGATCAGGTGCGGGATCGCGTCCGGTTCCAGGACGACGACGGTGGACGTGCCCCGGACCGCGGCGGACAGCCCGGCGATCCAGGTCCGGTAGGCGGCCGCGTTCGGAGCCCCGCCACCGGAGTGCCCGCCGCAGTCGCGTTGCGGTATCCAGTACGGCACCAGCACCGCGGTCCGCCCGTCCGCCGACGCCGCAGTCACCAGCTCCCGGGCCTTGTCCTGGTAACCCGGGTCGGCGTTGGCGAACCAGACGGCCGTCGGGGAGTTCGCGATCCGGCGCAGGGCGGCCGCGTCACCGAGCCGGCCCTCCGCCTCCCAGGTCGTCACCTGCGCGACCGCCGGAGCGTCGGGCTCCACGTAGAGGGCGGCCGGCGTCACGGACGGGGACGGCGAGGGGACCGGGACGGGTTTCTTCGGTTCGGAGGTGCAGCCGCCGAGAACGATCATCGTGGCCAGGAAACAGAGCGCCGGTAGCCTTCTCATCCGGACGAAGGCTACCGGTCCGGACATACTTGATCTTTTACCGACGTATCACTCTTCAGTGTGACGCCGGAGAACATCCAGGAGGAACCACTCGTCATCGTGGTGCACGACCGGCTCCAGACCCGGTGTGGCGGCCAGTGCGGCGTGCGCGTTGAAACCGTCGTACGTGCCGCCGTTCTCCCGGTCCCGGAAGTGCACGGCGACCAGGTCACCGCCCGGCTCCAGGCGGTCCACCAGCCCGGTCAGCGTGGCCTCGAGGTCCTCGGCGGACAGGTAGTAGAGCAGGTCACCGATCACGATCAGGTCGAACCGCCCGCCGGGCAGGCCGGCCGGCAGCTCGGCCCGCTCGACTGTCACGTTCGGCAGATCCGCCAGGTTCTCCCGGGCGAGCTGGACCGCCTCCTCGACACTGTCGGTGGCCAGCACCTCGTCGCAGCGCGCGGCGAGCAGCCGGCTCAGCGTCCCGACCGAGGCGCCCGGCTCGTAGCAGCGCCGGTAGTGCTCCCGGGGCAGGCTGGCCACGGTGACCGCGAACTTGCGGCGGTCGTGCCACTTGACGGCGATGTCCCACGGGTCGTCCTTCGCCAGGTAGAGCCCGGTGAAGTGGTCCAGGGAGACACTGGTCTGCGGCGGTACGGCGTCGCCTGCTGCTCTTGTCACGCGCCCGATTCTGCCGGTCCCTCAGGCCGCACCGGCCGTCAGGGTTCGTTTTCAGGCCGCGCTGACCGTCAGGGTTCCGACTCCCTCGTCAGCGATCACGTCCAGGCCGCCGTCTCCGTCGGTGGCGGTCAGCACGGTGCCGCGGTTGACACCCTGGGTCCGGTCGCCGTAGAGGACCACGGTCCCGGCACCGTTGCGCAGGGTGGCGCGGACCGGGATCTGGTCGGCCGTCCGGATCCGCCAGTCGTTGACCCCGCCGGACATCTGGACCGGTACGACGGCGTTCTGCTGCGGCAGGGCGATGTCGATGGCCGCCGCCCCGCCGAGCAGGTCGATCCGGTCGACCCGGCCGCCGGTCAGGTCGAAGGTGCCGGTGCGCACCCCTCCGGTCATCCGCACCGTCCAGGCGACGTCCGGGCTGAGCACGACGTCCACCCGGGTTCCGTCGTCGTCGCGGAGTTTGTCCAGGAAGACCTTGACCCCGTCGTCGCCGAACTCGGTACGCGGCCGGACCGCGCCGCCGTCCGGTGAGGTGGCGGTGAACCAGGCCCCGGTGCCGGTGTCCCCGATCGTCACCTTCAGGTCGGCGACCCCGTCGGCCAGCTCGAAGACTGCGGCCTCCGGGGCCTTCGGGGCGGGCGCCGAGGTCCCGATGCTGACCGGCGGGTTCTCCGGGTCCACCAGGACCGGCGCGGACGGGCCCGGCGCCGACACGGCCTCCGGCGTGTCCGGTGAGCCCTTGGCCATCCAGGCGGCGGCGCCCAGCACCAGCACCCCGGCGGCCACCATGGCCAGGGTCCGGCCGAGGGGACGCCGGGCCCGCTGCACGCGCCCGGGCTTCGGCGGGCGGCCGACCATGTGCAGTTCGATCGTCGGGCGGCCGGTGCTGATCTCCACCGTGGGGCGGTTGTCGGTCTTGGGCTGCCAGGCCGGCTCGGTACGGATGGCCTCCGCGCCCTCCGGCTCGTAGTGGTCGGGCTGGGGTCCGACACGGTGCGGCGCATCCGGCCAGAATTCCGAAATATCAGGTATCTCGGTCTTTTCGGTTGCGTCGGTGACGGTGACGTCGACTTCTGGCACGGCAGGACTGTCCACGCTGCTCTCCTCCGGGCACGGCAAGGCTCCCGGGCGTGGTACGGGCGGCAGCGCTCGAAGGTTCATTTGGTCACGCTCCCAAAGTATTGGTACAGCGTTACCACTTGCCTCCGGGACCACCGAACGTGTAGATCCTTATCGAACCATTAAGTGCCTATGTGAACGTTCCCCAGGAAGCGAATTACATGCCGGAAGACAACACCCGTGACAACTTGCGGGTAGGCGGCTGGATTCCGCCGTATTCCCCCGGCGGCGATGCGGCCACCGAGCCGATCCGGCCGACCGTCCAGCCCCTATTGAGCGGACATCCCCGGGCCCGGGATCACTTCGCCCGGGTTCGCCAGAGCGGGTCGATGAAGCCCCGCCTGGTCCTCGTTGCGGCCCTCTGTCTGGCCTGTGCGGCCACCGCAGCGGTCGGGGTGCTGATCGACGCCGCCCGCAAGCCCGACCAGACGGCCGCGGCGGAGTTCACCTTCCCCAAGACGACGGCTCCGATCGAGCTGACCCCGGCCGCCGACCAGACCGACGACAACGTCCCGGTCTTCGTGCAGCCGTCACCCTCAGCGACCTCACTCTCCGCTACCTCGGCACCGGCCAGTGCCTCCTCGGCGCCCCCCTCGTCGAGCGCCCGGCCGAGCAGTGCGGCGGCGACCACGACCAAGCCGGCCACCAAGGCCCCGAAGCCGACCACGACGACACCGGCCCCGCCGGTGTCGCTCACCGCCGGCTCGACGGGCGGGCTGCTCGCCGTGGACCAGTCCGGAGAAAGGGTGCGCCACAGCGATTTCCGTGGCGTTCTGGATCAGATAGGATCGACCAGCAGCGATGGTGCTCGGGCTTCGTCGAACTTCCGCATCCGCTCCGGCCTGGCCGGAAACGGCTGCGTTTCGTTCGAATCTGTAAACTTTCCCGGGTATTATCTGCGTCACTACAACTTCGAAATTCGGCTCAGCCGGATCGAGAACAAGCAGCTATTCCGGGAGGACGCGTCTTTCTGTCCGGTGACTATTCGTGAGGGCGCCGCGGTGGCTTTGCGTTCGGTGAATTACCCGACGCACTATCTCGTCGCCGACCGTGACCGGCTGAAGATCGTCCCGACGTCCGCGGACCGGGCGCTGGCCCTGAAACCGGGCCCCGAACTCTGATCGACCCGGCTGGCCCATCCAGCCGGGTCGATCAGGCCGATCGTGTCAGATACTCGAGTCGCGGTGGAGAACCCGAACTCCCCGCGGCTCGAGGGCCGGCAGCCCCAGAGAATCCAGCTCCACGGCTGCGTCGGTGCGGTTGATCAGGAACCAGTGGTCCCCGCGGATCGTCAGCTCGACCCGGCCGGCCAGCTCGGCAGGCAGTTCACTGCTCACCCCGGCGGCCCCGATCAGCGCCGGCAGCAGCGCACCCAGACCGGCGGCGCCGAGGCGGGTGGAGACGTACGAGGCCGATCCGGTGCCCACCGTCCGCCGGGTCACCGCCGGACGATCCGCCTGCTCCCCGGTCTTGTACCGGGCCAGCACCTCGACGTCCGGGCCGGTCACGTCGATCCGGTCGGTCCAGATCGTGCCGGTGGTGCCGTTGTCCAGGGCCACACTCTCGTGGTCCAGCAGCGGCCCGAACTCCTCGATCCGGATACCGAGCACCTCCCGCAGCGCGCCCGGATAGCCACCCAGCCACACGTGGTCGTGCTCGTCCACGATTCCGGAGAAGTACGTGGTGACCAGGTGACCGCCGGTCTCCACGTACCGCCGCAGTCGCTCGGCGAGAGAGACCGGGACCACGTGCAGGATCGGGGTGACGAGCACCCGGTACTCCTCCAGCGGCGCGTCCGGCGGCACCACGTCGGCACGGATGCCGGCGTCCAGGAGCGCGGTGTACCAGTCGAGCGCCTCCTGCCGGTAGCGCAGCCGGTCGGTCGGGTGCGAGTCGTGCTCGGACACCCACCACGACTCCCAGTCGAAGACGATGCCGACCGGAGCACGGCGGCGGCGCGAGCCGGCGATGGGCGCCAGCTCGCGCAGCCGCTCCCCGAGACGCACCACGTCCCGGAAGAGATCACTATCGGTCCCGGCGTGCGGCAGCATCGCCGAGTGGTACTTCTCCGCGCCGGCTTTCGAGGCCCGCCACTGGAAGTAGCAGACCGCGTCGGCACCGTGCGCGACGTGGGTGAGCGAGTCCCGGGCCAGTTCGCCCGGCTTCTTCGCCACGTTCACCGGCTGCCAGTTGACCGCGCTGGTGGAGTGCTCCATCAGGAACCACGGGTGGCCGCCGGCCAGGTTGCCGGTCAGGTTCGCGGAGAACGACAGCTCGTCGTGGGCCTGCGGGCCGGGCAGCACGTAGTGGTCGTTGGAGACGAAGTCGACCTCGGTCGCCCAGTCCGCGTAGTTCATCCCACGGGTCTCGCCCATCACCATGAAGTTCGTGGTGACCGGCACCTCCGGGGTGATCCGGCGCAGCACCGCCCGCTCGGCCCGCAGGTGCTCCTTGAGCGCGTCCGAGGAGAACCGCTTGAAATCGAGCTGCTGGGTCGGGTTCGGGTGCGAGGCGGCCAGCCGGGGCGGCAGGACCTCCTCGAAGTCGTCGTAGCGCTGCGACCAGAAGGCGGTGCCCCAGGCATGGTTGAGCGCGTCGACGGTGCTGTACCGCTCACGCAGCCAGAGCCGGAAGGCACGGGCCGCGTCGTCCGAGTAGTCGTAGACGTTGTGACAGCCCAGCTCGTTGTTGACGTGCCAGGCCACCAGCGCCGGGTGCTCGGCGTACCGCAGGGCCAGTTCGCGGACCAGGCGCAGCGCGTGCTCCCGGAAGACCGGCGAGGTGGGCCGCCAGTGCTGGCGGGCCCCCGGCCACAGGGTCTCCCCCGTCCGGGTCACCGGCAGGATCTCCGGGTGTTTCCGGGTCAGCCAGGGCGGCGGCGAGGCGGTGGCGGTGGCCAGGTCGACGGTGATCCCGCCGGCGTGCAGCAGGTCCATCACCTCGTCGAGCCAGGCGAAGTCGAAGACTCCCTCACGCGGCTCCAGCCGGGCCCAGGAGAAGATCGCGAGCGAGACCACCGTGACGCCGGCCTCCTGCATGGCCCGTACGTCGTCGTCCCAGACCTCGCGAGGCCATTGATCGGGGTTGTAGTCAGCGCCGTATTCCAGACGCGCCGCCCCGGCGCGGCGAAGCCAGCGCCGGGGCGTCTCGAAGCTCTGCGTCATTTAACCTGGAAGCCCTGCTCCGTGCCGTACTTCACGGAGGCATCCTGCCAGGCCTTGAGGCCGTCCGTCAGCGAACCCTGACCGATGTACGCCTTACCCACCGTGTCGCCGAAGATGCTGTTGGCGTAAACCTGGAACGGCAGGTAGTTCCAGCCGGTGACGACCTGACCGGCCGACTCGGCGAGCACCTCGTTGACCTTCTGGCCACCGAAGTACGGGAACTCCTTGCCCTGGAACTCGGCAGCACCCAGCTCGGCGGTGGTGGCCGGGAACGCTCCGGCGTCGACGCGGGTCTTGGCACCCTCCTCGACGGCGGTGTACTTCAGGAACGCGTAGGCGAGAGCCTTGTTGGCACCGGCGGTCGGGACGGCGAGCGAGCTGCCGCCGTTCTCCGCGGTGGCCTTGCCGCCGGCCTCCCACTGCGGCATCGGGGCGACCCGCCACTTGCCGCTGGCGGCCTTCGCGCCGGACTCCAGGTTGCTGGGCATCCAGGCGCCGGTGACCAGGGTGGCGATGGTGCCGTCGCCGAGGCCCTTGTACCACTCGTCGGTCCAGCCGACGACCGGCGAGAGCAGCTTGGCGTCGATCAGCTTCTGCCACTGGGCGGCGAACTTCTGCGCACCCGGGTCGGCGAAGTTGACGCCGACGTTGGTGCCGTCGACGGTGTACGGCTTGCCGCCGGCCTGCCAGATCAGGCTGGTGGTGAAGCCGGCGTCACCGGAGTCGCTGGTGATGTAGGCCTTCGGGTCGGCCTTGTGCAGCTTCTCGGCCGCCGCGGCGTACTCCTCCCAGGTGGTCGGCACCGCGATCTGGTGCTTGTCGAACACCTCCTTGTTGTAGAAGAGCGCCATGGGGCCCGAGTCGATCGGCAGGCCGAAGATCTTGCCGCCGGAGTGCACCGAGTTCCAGGTGCCGGGGGTGAACTTGCCGTCCAGCCCGGTCGCGCCGAAGCCGTCCAGCTCGGCGACCGTCTTGGCCAGCGCGAACTGCGGGAGCGCGTAGTACTCGATCTGCGCCACGTCCGGGACGCCGGTGCCGGCGGCGATCGCGTTCTGCAGGGCGACGTACTGGTCGTTGCCCTGGCCCGCGTTCACCAGGTTGATCTTGACCTTGGGGTACTTGGTCTGGAAGTCCGCGGCGACCTTGGTGATCGTGGTGTCCCACGCCCACACGGTCAGGTTGCCACCGGCCTCCAGGGCGGCGGTGACGTCGGCCTCGGAGACCGTCTCGCCACCGCCGGTGGTGGCGGCGTCGTCGGAGCCGGAGCAGCCGGCCGCGAGCAGCGTTATCGACATCGCGGCGCCCATGATTGCGCGCCGACGGGTGATCTTCATTCTCGGGGATTTCCCTTCGGTGATAGAGGGGGGAGCAACTACTGCTTGACGCTGCCCGCGGCGAGACCCTGTTGCCAGTACCGCTGGAGGAACAGGAACGACACGGTCAGCGGGATGATGGTGAGCAGCGAGCCGGTGAGCACGAGGTCGAAGACCACGTCACCACCGACCGTGTTGGCCTGCCGGCTCCACGTGTAGAGCCCCAGCGTGAGCGGGTAGAGATCGGCGTCCTTCAGCATGATCAGCGGAATGAAGAAGTTGTTCCACGTCGCGACCAGGTTGAACAGCAGGACCGTGACCAGGCCCGGGGCCAGCAGCGGCAGG
>DATMVU010000638.1:0-7687 GCA_035562875.1 Actinoplanes sp.
CGCCGTCACCGAGGCGAGCGCGCTCCAGCTCGCCGAAGACTGCCACCGGTCGGTGGCAGTCGACTCCTCGAGAAGCGAATTCTCCCAGGTGACCGCCCATCCGGACGGTCGCTTGACCTTTGAGTCCACTGTGGTGCCCGAGCGGGCCCGGCGCGGCTCCGGCTGGGCCGACATCGACCTGCGACTGCGCCCCGGCGCCGACGGCCTGCTGCGCCCGGCGGTGTCGGCCGCGGACGTCGCGTTCTCCCCGGGCGGCGACACCCCGCTGGTCACCCTGACCCGGGGCGGCAGGACCATGACGATGACGTGGCCCGGCACGCTGCCCCCGCCGTCGATCTCGGAGAACGCCGCCACGTACCGCGAGGTGTTCCCGGACGTCGACCTGGAGGTGCGGGCGACCGAGACCGGGTTCGCGCACACCCTGGTGGTCAAGACCGCCGAAGCGGCGGAACTGAGCGGGGTACGGGAGATCACGCTCGGCCTCGGCGGAGACGCCGACGTCGTCGCCCGGGGCCGGGAACTGGTCGCGACGGCGGGCGACACGGTGCTCGCGTCGACCGAGCCCGCGTTCGCCTGGGACTCCACGACGTCCGCGGCGTCGCTGCGGGGTGTCACCGGCCCCGGCGCCGACGGGTCCACCACGGTCTCGGCCGGTCAGGGCGCGAACACCGGCCCGGTCGCCGTCGCAGTGTCCGGTTCGGAGCTGGTGCTGCGTCCCGACGAGAAGCTCCTCGATCCCGGGCACGTGACGTTCCCGGTCTACATCGACCCGGCGTGGTCGGTCTACAAGAACAAGTGGGCGTACGCCACCAACAACAACTCGAACAACACCGACACCTCGGTGGCCCGGGTCGGGCACAACCCGGACACCGGTGCCCTGTACCGGTCGTTCTTCCAGTTCCCGACGACCGCCAACGGCGTCTCGCTGAAGGCCAAGCACATCGAGTCCGCCCGGTTCGAGATGACACTCGACCACTCGTGGTCCTGTGAGAAGACGGTCTCGTCGATGTACTGGAGCGACGCGATCGCGTCCACCATGCGATCCAACTGGTCGAAGATGGGCCTCCTGCAGTACGTGGCCTCCACGACCGGCCGGGCGAACGAGGCGGGCGGCTGCGGCAACATCCAGGCCGACATGATCATGAACTTCCAGGGTTCGGCGGTCACCTCCTTCATGCAGAAGGCGGCGAACGGCGGCTGGAGCGCCCTGACCGTCGGTTTCACCGCCCGGGATTCCGGAGGTGACGGCGAGTCGACGCAGAACCGGTGGAAGAGGTTCCTGCCCGCCAAGGCGAAACTCTTCGTCGACTACGACAGCAGGCCGGGCACCCCGACCAGCCCCAAGGTGTCCGGTGTGGCCTGCGGCTCCGGTGTGGTGCCGATCGGCACGGTCACCCCGGCGTTCTCCGCCTACTTCCCGGACGCCGACAAGTCCGACTCGCTCACCGGCACGTTCGAATGGATCGAGGTGCCGGCCGCCGGCATGGGCTCGGTCACCGACACCTCGCCGGCCCGCCGGCCACCACCGGCGAAGAAGACGAACATCACCCCCGGCGCGCAGGCCGTCAGCGCCGCGGTCACCGCCGTCAACAACAAGACCTTCGCCTTCCGCGCCCGGGGTACGGACAAGGCCCCGTACTCGCTGATCAGCGCCTGGTCCGCCTGGTGTCAGTTCCGGGTAGACACCACCGTCCCGGTGGTGACCGCGACGGTCCTGACCGCACCCGACGGGCCCGGCCGGAAGGGCCGCGTCCGGATCCAGTCCACCTCCACCGACGTGACCAGGTTCCAGTACGGCTGGGACGCCGCGACCAAGGTGGTCACCCCGACCGGCACCAACCCGAAGATCGCCGACGTGGACATCACCGTGCCCCGGTTCGGCACCAACGTGCTGCTGCTCAAAGCCGTCGACGCCACCCTCAACGAGGGCCACGGATCGGTGGACTTCGAGGTGTCCCGTCCGTCGTCCCCGGTCGCCCGGTGGGTCCTGGAGACCTATCCGGGCATGACCACCCCGGCGGCAGCCCTGGCCGACCAGGCCGCGGCGCCCGTCGACTCACCGCTCACCGCCACCACCGTGACCTGGGCCGGTGACGTCCGCGCCCGTGGGGTGCAGACGGCCACCTTCAACGGCACCACCTCCGGCGCGGCCACCACGGCTCCGGTGATCAACACGGCCGATTCGTTCAGCGTCGCCGGCTGGGTGCGCCCCGCAGCTCTGCCCACCACCGACGCCAAGTTCGCCGTCCAGGAGGGCACCGACGCGTCCGCGTTCGAGATCGGGGTCCGGCGACTGGGCACTCCGCTCGTCCCGTACTGGTCGTTCCTGATGAAGGACACCGCCGCCCAGTCGAGCCCGACTGTCGCGGCAGTCGCACCGGCCCCCATCCTCGCCGGCGAATACGGCAGATGGGTGCACGTGGCCGGCACCTTCGACGCGGCGGAGAAGAAGCTCAAGCTCTACCTCAACGGCAAACTGGTGGCACAGGCCGACCGGACCGCCACCCCGTGGGCGGCGAACGGACGGTTCGCGGTCGGGCGTGGCTTCGCCGGTGGCTCGGCCGTCAACTTCTTCAACGGCGCGGTGGCCGACGTCCAGGTCTTCGACCGGGTGCTGGTGCCGCAGGACTTCACCGGCCAGCTCGCCTCCGACCCGCAGTCCAGCGGCTTCGACGAGCCGGGCATCCTGACGCCGACCCAGGTGGGCGGCTGGAACTTCGAGGCGGCCACCCCCTGCTACGTCGCCGACCTGCGGGACACGTGTGAGGCGCCGGACACCACCACCGCCTTCGGCCGTCACCTCGCCCTGACCCGCGGTTCCGAGGTCGGCGCCGGGCACACCGCCTCCGGGCAGGGGCTGTGGCTGGACTCGAAGTACCTCCCGGACGCCGACGGCAACTCCACCGAGACCACCAGCGAGTACGGGCGCAGCGCGACGAAGACCGGCGTCACCGCGCCGGACGCCGGCGGCAACCAGTTCAGCATCTGGCAGGACCAGCCGGTGCTGCGTACCGACCAGTCCCTCACCGTCTCGGCCTGGGCCAAGCTCAACGCCGACGAGATGACCCGGAACCAGTCGGTCGTGGCCCAGTACGGCGCCCACGAGAGCGGAACCCTGTTGCGCTACCGGGGCTCCACCCGCCAGTGGGAGTTCATGGTCTTCGCCGCTGACGACGCAGCCACCGGCACGGGTGTCTACGTGCCGGCCACCGAGGTCGCGGAACCGGGCGTGTGGACCCACCTGTCCGGTGTGTACGACGCGACCCGCTCCGAGGTCCGCATCTATGTCAACGGCACGCTTGCCGGTACGAAGGCGGTCACGTTCACCCCGATGGTCTCCAACGGCCCGCTGGTGGTGGGCCAGAGCCGCTACCACGACCGGGTCGGTGACCAGTTCGCCGGCGGCATCGACGAGGTGGTCGTGCACCAGGGCGCGCTGACCGCCGCGGCGGTGTCCGCGCTGTTCGACGCGCAGGCGGCGAACGACTCGGGCAGCAACACCCTGTCCGCGGGGCAGGCGATGTACGCCGGGGACGGGCTGCGATCCAACGGCGGCGAGTTCGAGCTGCTGATGCAGGAGGACGGCAACTTCGTCCTCTATCAGAAGGGCCGGGCGGTCTGGTCCACCGGCACCTATCCCCAGCCGGGCGCCTGGCTGACCCTGCAGGCCGACGGCAATCTCGTGGTCTTCAGCAGTACCGGCACCGTCCTGTGGTCGAGCAACACCGCGGGCACGGGCGCTGAGCGTCTCTTCCTCTACGACGACGGCGACCTGGTGCTCCTCGACTCGACCGGCCGCGTCGTGTGGCGGCGGTGACGACATGACTACTCATCAGACACGGGGGACCTCAGTGCGTTCATGGTTGTCGGGGTCACTGGCGATCGCCGTGACCCTGTCCCTGGCCGCGGCGCCCGCCCGCGCCGCCGAGAAGCCGGAACCGAAACCTCAGAAGCCGCCGGCTGAGAAGGTGGACCGCGACGGCGGTCCGGTCACCGGCGGAAAGCCCTGGTCCCAGCGCCGGGTCAAGGACACCCCGGCCCCCGCGCCGGCGTGGCCGAAAGCCGGCACCACCCGGGTCGACCTCGGCGCCGCCACCTCCGGGCGCCGGATCAAGGCGGCCGGGCTGCCGGTCTGGGTGAGCCGGGCCCCGTCCGCCCGGCGGATCGACGACGCCGCTGTGGACGTCCAGGTCGTCGACCGGGCCGCAGCCCCGGCGGCCTGGCGGGACGGCCTGGTGATGCGGGTGACCAGCACGCCGGGTGCCCGCGGCGGCGACGCGGAACTGGCGGTGGACTACCGCGAGTTCGCCAAGGCGTACGGCGGCGACTGGGCGTCACGTCTCAAGCTGTGGCGGGTGCCCGGCTGCTCGGTCACCACTCCCGCCGCCGGCGAGTGCCGGGCCGTCCCGTTGCCGACGAAGGCGGACCCGGCGGCCGGCACCGTCTCGGCCACGGTGCCCGTCGAGACCGCCGCCACCGGGTCGTTCGTGGCGCTGGCCGCTGCCGCGTCCGGGCCGGGTGGCGACTACGGCGCCACCGGCCTGGCGGCGTCGTCGACCTGGTCCTCCGGCGGCAACGCGGGTGACTTCTCCTGGAGTTACCCGATCAAGGTCCCGCCGGGCACCGGGCCGTCCCCGTCGATCTCGCTCGCCTACTCCTCCTCGTCGGTGGACGGCCGGTCGGAGGTGACGAACAACCAGCCGTCCTGGATCGGTGAGGGCTTCGAGTACTCGCCGGGCTACATCGAGCGGCGGTACGTGCCGTGTGCCGAGGACTCCAAGAACAACGCCAACAGCAGCAAGTCCAGCGGTGACCAGTGCTGGCGGTCGGACAACGCGACGATGAGCCTGAACGGCAGTGGCGGTGAGCTGATCTACCAGTCCGGCAAGGGCTGGCACAGCCGCTCCGAGAACGGCTCGAAGATCGAGAAGGTCACCGGGGCGTCGAACGGGGACCAGGGCAGTGCGTCGTACGGCGACATCGGTGAGTACTGGAAGGTCACCGGCACCGACGGCACGCAGTACTTCTTCGGCCTCGACGACCTGCCCGGCGAGACGTCGGCGACCAACTCGACGCTGACCGTGCCGGTGTTCGGCAACCACTCCGGCGAGCCCTGCTACCAGAGCGAGTTCAAGTCCTCCTCCTGCGTGCAGGCCTGGCGCTGGAACCTGGACTACGTGGTCGACGTGCACGGCAACACCATGTCGTACTGGTACGGCAAGGAGACCAACAAGTACGCGAAGACCGCCACCGACTCGTCCACCGTCACCTACGACCGGGCCGGTCACCTGAACCGGATCGACTACGGCACCTATGACCGTACGGCGGCCGAGCACGGCGCCACCGAGCGGAACGTCGAACCGTACGCCCAGGTGGTCTTCGACAACGAGGCACGGTGCTTCACCGACTGCGGCACCGAGGCCGCCCCGAAGACCGCGAACTGGAAGGACACCCCCTGGGACCAGAACTGCAAGGCTGACGCCACGTCCTGCCCGGGTGACTACTCGCCGACCTTCTGGACCACCAAGCGGCTCAAGTCGATCACCACACGGGTGTGGGACACCACGGTCAGCCCGGCCAAGTGGCAGGAGGTGGACCGGTGGACGCTCAAGCACACCTTCTCGGCGACCGCCGACGCCACGCACACCGGCCTCTGGCTGGACCGGATCGAGCACAGTGGCCTGGTCGGCGGCGAGATCGCCATGCCGCCGGTGACCTTCGAGGCGGAGTCGCTGGCCAACCGGGTGCTCACCACCAACGGCACCACCGACAACTGGCTGCGGATCTCCAGCATCGTCACCGAGACCGGCGCCCGGATCAAGGTCGACTACTCGGCGCCTGAGTGCACCGCGGCCATGGTGAAGACGCTGGATCCGCACACCAACACGCGGCGCTGCTATCCGGTGCTGGTGCCCGACCCGGACGACCTGACCGGTGAGAAGTCGATCGTCCAGTGGTGGCACAAGTACGTGGTCACCCACGTCGCCGAGGACGACCTGCAACTGCCGGACGGGCATCCCGCGCCGAGCAAGCACACCCGGTACACGTACGTCGGTGACCCGGCCTGGCACTACGCCGACGACGACGGGCTCTCCAAGCCGGCGCGCAAGACCTGGGCCCAGTGGCGTGGCTACAGCCAGGTCGACACCAGGGTCGGTGACGAGGTGGACACCCGTACCCTGACCGTCACCAAGTTCCTGCGCGGCATGCACGGCGACCGCTCGGCACCGGCCGGCGGCAGCCGCTCCGTCACCGTGCCCGCCTCGGTGGGCTCGGAGACCGTCTACGACGAGGACCAGTTCGCCGGGCAGGTCCGGGAACAGACCGTCTACAACGGCGTCGACACCAGACCGGTCTCCAAGACGGTGAACGTGCCGTGGCGTTCGAATCCGACGGCCAGCCGCACCATCAACGGCGACGTCGCCGAGGCCCGCTACGTCGACACCGCCGTCACCTACTCGTCGGAGGCGCTCGGCGTCGACGGCAGCCGCGGGTGGCGGACCTCCAGCGGGCGCAAGACCCTGGACCAGACGTACGGCACGGTCACCACGTCGCAGGACGACGGCGACATCGGCAAGACCGGTGACGAGAAGTGCATCGCGTACACCTACAACCGCAACACCACGAAGAACCTGACGCAGATCGTCAGCCGCACCCTCACCACGGCACTGGCCTGTGGTGCGGCCCCGACCGGCCCCGACGACGTGATCGCCGACGCGCGCAGCTACCACGACGGCGCGACGAGCCTCACCACGGCGCCGAGATACGGCGACGTGACCAGGACCGAGCATCTGAAGGACTGGGCGTCCGGAACCGGCACGGTGTGGCAGAAGGTGTCCGAGGCCACCTACGACACCACCGGCCGGGAGAAGACCTCGACCGATGCCCGGGGCAACGTCTTGAAGACCTCCTACACCCCGGCAGCCGGTGGCCCGGTCACCAAGGTCGGCACCGAGAACTCCCTGGGCTGGACCACGAGCACCGAGTCCAACCCGTACTGGGGCTCGGCCACCAGACAGTACGACGAGAACAAGCGGCTCACCGCGGACGTCGACTACGACGCCTTCGGACGGGTGAAGCAGGTCTGGAAACTGGGCTGGACCCGGGCCGCCAACAAGGACCGGCCGTCGGCGAAGTACGAGTACGTGTTCGCGCCGAACCGGGACGCCTATCCGTACGTGAAGTCGCAGGCGCTGAACGCCGACGGCAACTACATGGTCCAGTTCGAGATCCTGGACGCGCTGATGCGGCCACGGCAGACCCAGTCCTACTCGCTGGGTGGCAGTGGCGACCGGGTCGTCCTGGACACCGTCTACGACGAGTTCGGCCGGGCCGCCACCTCGTACGCCCCGCACGCCGAACCCGGCGCGGCCTCCGGAACCCTGTGGTGGGAGCCGGAGTGGTCGGTGCCGGCGGTCGAACGCAACCGCTACGACCGGGCCGGACGCGTCACCGACGTGATCTTCCTGAGCGGTGACGGGGTCACCAACCTGGTGGAGAAGAAGCGCACCAGGACGGTGTACGAGGGTGACCTCACGAAGGTGACACCACCGGAGGGCGGCACGCCGTCCACCACGGTGACCGACACCGGCGGGCGGGTGGTGGCCCTGCGCCAGCACACCACCGCGACCGGGGTCAGCGGGCCTTACAACGAGACGAAGTACTCCTTCGACCGTAAGGGCCAGCA
>DATMVU010000639.1:0-3323 GCA_035562875.1 Actinoplanes sp.
CTCGTCGAGGGCGGACTCCAGATCGGCGAGCAGTTCCAGGGTGGTACTGCGCCCCTGGAGATAGGCGGGGTCACGCGGGTCCAGCGTGGTGTCGAGCACTGTCATCTCGCCACACCCCTGCCTGCCTTCAATGCCGCGCCCTTCCCGTTCCGGCCGATGCCTCTCGGCCACCTCGGTAACGAGCGGCTAAGGGGATGCGACACGGACGGTGAAACGGCACGACTCAGGGGCTGCCCTTTCGGACAGCCCCTGGAAAAGCAGTGTCAGACGCGGGCGCGACGAGCCAGGCGCTCCGGGTCCAGGATGATCACGCTCTTGCCGTCGAGGCGCAGCCAAGCGCGCGACGCGAAGTCGGCGAGGGCCTTGTTGACGGTCTCCCGGGAAGCGCCGACGAGCTGCGCCAGCTCCTCCTGGGTGAGGTCGTGGGTCACCCGAAGGACACCACCGTCCCGAGTGCCGAACCGGCCCGCCATCTGCAGCAGGTTCTTCGCGACGCGACCGGGCACGTCGGTGAAGATCAGGTCGGCGAGAGCGTCGTTCGTCCGGCGGAGCCTCCGGGCCAGCACGCGGAGCAACTGCTCGGCGATCTCCGGCCGGTTGTTCAGCCACGGGCGCAGCGACGACTTCTTCAGCCGGGCCAGCCGGCTGTCGGTCACCGCTGTCGCGGTCGCCGTCCGCGGACCCGGGTCGAACAGGGACAGCTCGCCCAGCATGTCCGACGGCCCCATGATGGAGACGAGGTTCTGCCGGCCGTCGGCAGCCCGGCGGCCGAGCTTGATCTTGCCGGACAGAACGATATACAGGCTGTCGCCGGCCTCGCCCTCGTTGAAGACCACGTCGCCCTTGCGGACTTCGATCGTGTCCATCTCCTTGGCGAGCGCCTCTGCGGCTTCCGGGTCTACTCCCTGGAAGATTCCGCTGCGAGCCAGTACCTCATCCATCGCCGCACCTCCGAAAACGCGCAACGTCTGCGCTCGATCAGTCTAGGCGCACGCGGGCGGGAAACGGGCGGCCACCCCTTGATCCAGATACTGGACGGTAACGAGTTCGCCATGACAGCCGGTGACAATTCATCGGTCCGGGCATATCAGGACGGGCCTTTCGTCTGTCGATTCCGCTTGCCAGCCGACGGTATCGTCCGCGTCGATGAATTCGCACCCCCCATCCCATCGTAAACAGCGACCCGTTCTCGGTGTCTCTATTGTCGTTGTCGCCCTTATCGGCGCCGGTTTAGGGGGTTTTTACCTGATTAACCGCGACGCGGAGGAACCGGTCTGGAGCGAGCCCTCGGCATCGTCCCCGTCCACCGGGGCCACCGCTCCGGCCGAGGAATCCGCCGCGGTCGAGTCGATCAGCCTCTCCGCCACCGGCGACATCATCATGGGCGATGCCCCGAACAAGCTGCCCGCGAACGACGGCGACGGCTTCTTCGACTCGGTGAAGTCCAGCCTCGCCGCCGACCTGGTGATGGGCAACCTGGAACAGCCGCTCACCGGCGACACCGGCACCTCCAAGTGCGGCACCCCGAAACGGCCCAACTGTTTCGCCTTCCGCTCGCCGCCCGCCTACGCCGGTCACCTCAAGGAAGCCGGCTTCCAACTCCTCAACACAGCGAACAACCACTCCAAGGACTACGGCCCGCAGGGTTACCAGAACACGGTGAAAGCCCTCGAGGGCGCCGACCTGGAACACACCGGCGCCGAGGACCAGATCACCGTCGTGGACGTCAAGGGTGTCTCGGTCGCAGTGGTGGGTTTCTCGCCGTACGCCGGAGCGAACAACGTGAACGACCTGCCCGCCGCCGCCGAGGTCGTCGCCGCGGCCACGAAGCAGGCCGATCTCGTCGTGGTCCAGGTACACATGGGCGCCGAGGGCTCGGACAAGAACCACGTCAAGTCCGGCAACGAGACGTACTTCGGCGAGAACCGGGGCAACCCGATCAAGTTCAGCCGGACCGTCATCGACGCGGGCGCCGACCTGGTCGTCGGGCACGGGCCGCACGTACTCCGGGGCATGGAGTTCTACAAGGGCAAGCTGATCGCCTACAGCCTCGGCAACTTCGCCGGAGGCGGGCGCACGCTGTCCCGCGACGGCATCCTCAAATACTCCGGGGTGCTGCACGTGTCGCTCACCCGGGAAGGCGCGTTCACCGCCGGGAAGTTCGTCTCCACCTACCTCGACGACAGCGGCGTACCCACCCGGGACAAGGCGAACGAGCGCGGCCGGAAGATGGTCGCCGACCTGTCCGAGGCCGACTTCGGCGACACCGCCGCGGTCATCGGGGCGGACGGGAGCATCAAGGCTCCGGCGTGACCGACGTACTCTTTACCGGTGACCCGACCCAGCGCAGCGACTCGAACGCCGAAGCGCCTGGCGGGTTTCGCGGCCGAGACAGTGCTGGGGCGCAAGCGCCGGGCGCGGAAGATGGCCCGATTGCTGGCCGAGACACACCCCGACGCGCACTGTGAGCTTGATTTCACCAACCCGCTCGAACTGGCCGTCGCGACGATCCTCTCGGCGCAGACCACCGACGTGCGGGTCAACCAGGTCACTCCGGTGCTGTTCGCGCGTTATCAAAAGGCTGCGGACTATGCCGGTGCCGACCGGGCCGAGATGGAGACGATCCTCCGGCCGACCGGATTCTTCCGGGCCAAGACCAACTCGCTGATCGGGCTCGGGCAGGCGTTGCTGGAGCGGCACGACGGGCAGATCCCCGGCAAGCTCGACGAGCTGGTCAAACTGCCCGGTATCGGGCGCAAGACGGCGAACGTGGTGCTGGGCAACGCCTTCGGAGTTCCGGGCATCACCGTGGACACCCACTTCCGGCGGCTCACCAACCGGTTCGGCTGGGTCGACGAGCAGGACGAGGTGAAGATCGAGTTCCTGGTCGCAGAGATGATCGAGAAGCGCGACTGGACGATGCTGTCGCATCGGGTGATCTTCCACGGGCGGCGGGTCTGCCATGCCCGGACACCCGCCTGCGGGGCCTGCACGCTCGCCCCGCTGTGTCCGTCGTACGGGACCGGTCCCACCGAGGCGGCGCCGGCGGCGAAACTCCTCAAGGGGCCGCGGGCGCGTGACCTGGCAGCGGCCGCCGGAGTCGACCCCGAACTTGTCCCCGCTCCTGTGCTCGCTCCTTCTCTCGTCTCCGCTGCCTCGGATTCTCCTGTCTCCGTAGCCTCGGAGCCGATGTGAGCCGACGGCTTGCGGCGCTGGCCGTGATTCTGGCGCTGGGTGGCTGTACGGCCGCCGTCGAGCCGGATGAACCGGAGATACCGTCGCCCTTCGCCGCCTGTGACACCCTCGCGCCTTCCACCGAGACA
>DATMVU010000640.1:0-13867 GCA_035562875.1 Actinoplanes sp.
CGCGACCAAGGCGTTCGTGCTGAGCTTCACCGAGGCCCTCGCCGAGGAGTTGCGTGGCTCCGGAGTCCACGTGATGGCGGCCCACCCCGGCGGCACCGACACGTCCTTCTTCGACACCAGCACCGTCACCCTGCCGTCCGCCTACATCGACACCCCGGAACGGGTGGCCGCCGACATCCTCGACGACTACGCCCGACGCCGCGCCACCTCCTACCCGGGCCGGTTCACCAACCGGGTGATCACTGTCGTCTCCCGCTTCCTGCCCCGCACCACGGTGACCAGGCTGACGGCGGCGATGAACCGGGGCCTGCGCCTGCACGAGGCCCGCGACCTCACAGCCCTCTGATCCGAGCCGCCACCCCGCGCCGGTCGTTGTTCGGGGTGCCGAGGTTCGCACCGTCGATGCTCGCCAGCAGCGAGACCTTCTCCGCTTCGGTGAACAGTCCCCAGTGCTTCTCGGCCAGCTTCAGCGCGTGGTACTGCTCGTTGGCGGAGACCAGGGTCTTGGCGTCCGTCAGCCTCGGGTCGCCCTGCATCAAGCCGAGGAGGAGTACTCGGATTGCGGCGTTCGCCTTCGGAAAGATCCGCCGGACCTCATCCGGGTCGAAGGTGTGTGCCCGGGCGAAGGCGGCCGCCCGGACGACGAGCTGATCCTGGACCCGCGCCCGGGCGGCCTTGAAGTCCTCACCCGCCAGATGAGCGTTGACCAGTCCGTACACCTGGGCAAGCTCGGCCGGTTCGGTCTTGTCCAGGAGCCGTGCGGTGTTCGGTGCGCCCTGCTCGGCGATCTCCTGGACGAGCCGGAGCTCGAAACCGTCCACGCTCACCGCGATGGCTGCCAGGCGGGGTGCGAGCACCGGGCTCATCACGAGCAGCGCACCGGCCACCACCAGAACGATCAAGGCCGTCCCGGGGTCGGCGGAGAAGTACGTCTTCCACCCGGCCGCCAGCAGTAGCACCACGCCGAGGACCGCCGCCACCCACAACCACCATCGATTCATCACCGGAATCCATCCGGTCACGGGGCGGTCAGGACGAAGGTCGAGTCGGAGAGATAGGTGGCGCCGGGTTCGGCTGGCTCGAGGCGCAGTTCGCGGCCGACCGTGCGGACGAAGCGGCCGGAATAGTTCAGCGACGTGAAGCGGATCGTGGCCGGGGCCGTGCCCGGACGGGTGCAGAACGTGGCGTCCTCCCGGAACAGGCGGCTGTCCTCCGGGGCGCTGAGCACGAGCCGGAACGAGGCGTGCCGGACGTAGCGGCCGTCCGCGTACCGCAGGGAATGGCATGTCTGGTCGGCCAGCCCGGGGACCATGGTGACGGCGGCGCCGGGTGTCCCGGTCGTGAGGACGAGGCGATCACCGTCCAGGTCGACGACGGCGTCGGGGCTGTCCGCGGGCCGGATCACCACCCGGCCGGTCGCGGTGCTGGGTGCGGCGAGCGGCCGGGACATCACCACGTCCGGTGGCCCGGCCAGGATTCCGCCGGAGACCACGGCGCCGACGGTGACGACCGCTGCCACCTTCGCTCCGGCCGCCGGGGTGAACCAGGCGGTGGTCAGCGGGTCGGTGGCAGCCGCCGGCGGCACGGTCAGGGTTCCGCCGAGGAGCAGACGTTCCAGCGGTACGAGACCCGAGCGCGCCGGTGCACACGTGTCGCACGCCCGCAGGTGCCGGGCGAACCGTTTGCGCCAGCGCGGTGACGGCTGGCCGTTCCAGCCGTCGGTCAGGGCCTCCAGGGCGGGGCAGGCGGGTTCGGCTTCCAGGGCGGCCACCAACAGGCGGCACTGTTCGAGCCGGTTGCGCATGCGCTGCAGCCGGACCCGGGTGTGCGCGGCCCCGATGCCGAGTGCGGCCACCACCTCGGCCCGGGTCCGCCCGCCGGTCAGTTCCTGCCACCACAGGGCGGCCAGTTCCCGGTCACCGGGGTCGAGCCAGGCGGCGGCCCGGCCGACCTGGCGCCGCTGGGCGGACAGTCCCAGGCGCAGCAGGGTGACGTCGGCGAAGTCGGCTTCCGGGTCGGCGATCCGGGCGGCGTCGTCCAGGGCCGCGGTGCGCTCCTGTTCCCGGCGGCGACCGCGGAGCCGGCTGCTGATCTGCCGCATCGCGATGGCGATCAGCCACGACCGGAAACTGTCCGGGGCACGCAGGTCCGGCAGGTCCCGGTAGGCGCGCAGCACCGTCTCCTGCACCACGTCGTCGACGTCGGCGTGCCCGTCGAGGGCCCGGCCCACGATCCGGTAGAGCGCCGGCAGATGCGCGGCCAGCAGTGTCTCCGCTGCCGCCCGGTCCCCGGCCCGGGCAGCGGCCACCAGTTCCGGCAGATCGGCGCTGATTTCTGTTACGGCCCCGAGGTCTCCGGCGTCTCCCTGGTGGGCGTGGTTCCCGACCTCGCCGTCACCAGATGACAAGTCCCCGCCGTCACCTGCCGACAACTCGTGCCCCCGTTTCGTTCGACGGGCGCCGATGTTACCGCCGGTGATTCCGGGTAACCGCCGGATCCGGTCCCACCGGCGTCCGGTGCCGTCCCCTCAGGGACGCGGCGCGGATGCCGATGGTCAGTGTGTGCGGCATGTCGTCCTCGGCGGTTGCGCCGTGCTCGCGGCGCCCGCCGTGCTGTTCCCGGACAGCCTGGCCGCAACGCTCTGTTACCTGACGGGCCTGCTGCTGATCGCCGGCCATCTGATCGTGGCGGCCCGCTCACCGGTGCCCGGGAGGCGCCGGTCCCGGCTGGCGTGGATCGTCGCCGTGGCGTGTGCGATCAGCGGCTCGGCGGCCTGGCAGTCGAGCGCTCTCCCCGGCGCGCCGGATCTCCTCGGTGACGTGGCCCAGGTGCTGTGGATCGTCTTCTACGTTCCGGCCACCGTCGCGGTGCACCGCATGCTGGTGGACCGGGCTCTGCCCCGGACGGTGCGGCAGGCCATCGCCAAGGACGTGGCGGTGGTGACCGCCGCCGGGCTGGCGTTCGCCTGGTACCTGCTGATCCATCCGGCCCTGGAGTCGGCGGAGGCGATCGGCGGCTGGAGCATCGTCCTGATCTTCGGGTACCCGCTCGGTGACGTCGTGCTGCTCACGCTCGCGGTGACCCTGCTGCTGATCCCGGGCCGCCGGACCGCCGCCGAACTGCTGGTGGTGATCGGGCTGGGGACGTCGCTGCTGGTCGACATCGGCAACGCGCTGCTGCCCGCGCAGGCCGGGTCGGATCGGTGGTACCTGCCCAGCTATCTGCTGATCAACGCGGCCCTGACCGCGGCACTGCTGCACCCGGCGCCGGATCCGGCGTCCCGGGTGGAGGAGGGGCAGGACATGCGCGGGTGGCGGATGGCCCTGCTCGGCATCGCGCTCTGTGGAGTGGGGCTGAGCATGATGCTGCTACCGGATCAGGGCTGGGGACGAATCCCGGCGGCAGTCGCGATGGTCGTCATGATCGCCGTCATCCTGGCCCGGCTGCGGCGGGCCGTCGCCGACCTGGAGGACGCCGAGCGGACGCTGCGGCACCAGGCGACACACGATCAGCTTACCGGGCTGGCGAACCGGTCCCGTCTGCTGGCCGACATGCGGCACGCGGTTCGGGAGTCGCCGACGCTGTTCTTCGTCGACCTGGACGGCTTCAAAGCGGTGAACGACACGCACGGCCACCACTGCGGTGACCTGGTGCTGCAGGCGGTCGCCGAGCGCCTGACCCGGGTGGTGCGGCAGACGGACACGGTGGCCCGGCTGGGTGGCGACGAGTTCGTGGTCGTCTGCACCGGTCTGGCCGCCGCCGACACGACGGCGCTGTCCGCGCGGATCGAGTCGGTGCTGGCGGAGCCGATCGACGTCGGCGACTGCACGGTCGTCATCGGCGCCTCGATCGGGCTGCTCTCACTGCCCGCGGTCGGCGAGCTCACCGACCAGCAGGCCGAGGAGCTGATCAGCGATCTGCTGAGCTCGGCGGACGCGGCGATGTACGAGGCGAAACGGTCCGGCGGCGGCACCCGCATCGTGGAGCATGCGCACGTCAGCGGATAGGGGCGCTCGGCCGGTGACGATCCCGGCTGTCATCCGAACGAGCTGATTCCGGTCGATACCGTCCCGGCGGCCGGTGTGGCCGACTGTGATCAGGGGGACCTGTCCGGACCGTCATCGGGATCGAACATGAGCGGCGCCGCACCCCCACCCCGGTCGTCCGGTGACGATCCGCCGGGCGAGGACCTGCTCGCCCGGATGCGGGGTGCCGTCGCGTCGGCGGTGGCACTGAACGCGGCCCGCCTGCGTACCGCGTCCGCCCCGGCCGTCATCGGCATCCTGTCCGCCGCCGCCCTCACCCCGGTCTTCGCCGTCTCGGTCTCCAGTGGCGTCCTGCTGACCGCTGGTGCCGGTGTCGCCGGGTCGATCGGCGGCAACTTCGCCACCGACGTGCTGCGGAACCTGATCGACCGGCTCCGCGAACCGGCCGGGGCCGCCGACCGGATCGAGGCGGCCTTCTCCGCGGTCGATCCCGGCGACCGCGAACTGCGGGACGCGATCATCACCCTGTTCCGCACCACCGACCTGGCCGGCATGGCCCTGCACAGCGCCGCCGGACACGGCACCGAGCTGCGGCCCGCCCTGGGCCGGGCGTTCGTCGAGCTCACCCCCCGGTTCGAGGAGTTCGCCGCCGGCCTCGCCGGTTCCCGGACCCTCCTGGAGGAGCTGCACCGGGAGTTCCACCTGGAGACCGCCCGCCTCAACGTCGACCGTGACCTGTTCCGGCAGATCGCCGCCGACATCGGCCGGGTGCTCGACCTGATCCGCGAACGGCAGGTCACCGCCCCGGCCGTCACCGCCGAACCCGGGCCGCGCTGGGAGGGCAACCCGTACGTCGGCCTGCCGCCCTTCCAACAGCACCACGCCCGCGTCTTCCACGGGCGCCGGATGCTCACCCGGCGGCTGGCCGGCCGCCTCGCCGAACACCTGGAGAACCCGGGCCTGCTCGCCGTCATCGGCTCCTCCGGGGCGGGCAAGTCCTCACTGCTCAGCGCCGGTCTGCTCACCGCCCTCGCGGACGGCCGGATGCTGCCCGGCTCGGAAACCTGGCCGACGATACTGCTCGAACCTACTGCGGAACCACTGCGCCAGCTCGCCATGCATCTGGCCGGCCACCTCGGCATCGACGCCGTCACGCTGAGCGGGCTCCTCGCCGGGCACCCGGACCAGGCCGGGGTGCTCGCCGGGCAGGCCCTGCTGCGTTCCGCGGTACCGGGCCGGCGGCTGGTCATCGTCGTCGACCAGCTCGAGGAACTGTTCACCGAGGTGACCGACCCGGAGGTGCAGACCGCCTTCGTCAGCGCCCTGCACAGCCTAGCCACCCTCCCGGTCCAGCCCGGAGGCTGTGCCGGGGCACTGGTCGTCTGCAGTCTCCGCGGCGACTTCCTGGACCGGGCGATGGCCTTCCCGCCGCTGCGGGCGGCAGTGGACGCCGGACCGTTCACCGTCGGGGCGATGAGCGAGGCGGAACTCGGTGAGGCCATCACCGGCCCGGCCGCCGAAGCCGGGGTCCGGCTCCCCGACGACCTCGTCACCCGGATCCTCGACGACCTGCGGGACCGCAACCTGCCGGTCGGCTTCGACAGTGGAGCCCTGCCCCTGCTGTCCCACGTCCTGTTCACCATGTGGCAGGCCGCCGCCGGGCGGCCGATCACCCTGGAACACTACGTCCGCACCGGTGGTGTCGCCGACATCGTCCGGACCAGCGCGGACGCCGTCTACGCGGACCTTCCGCCGGACCAGCGGGAGACCGCCCGCCGCCTCTTCGTGCACCTGGCGGCCTCCACGGACGGCCGGCTGACCCGGCGCCGGGCCACCCGCGCCGTCCTGCACGCGGTGGCCGGGCCGCACACCGGCACCGTCCTGGAGGCCTTCGCCGCCCAGCGCCTGATCATCCTCACCGGCGACACCGTGGACCTCGCCCACGAGGAACTGCTCCGGTCCTGGCACACCCTCCGCGACTGGATGGACGCCCGGGCCGCCGACCTGACCCTGCACCGGGCCCTGGTGGACGACGCCCACAGCTGGGAGGGAGCCCGCCGGGACTCGTCCTACCTGTACCGGGGCGCGCAACTCGCCGCGTTCCAGGAAGCCGGCCGGCGGTGGGACCGGGACCCGGCTGCACACTGCCGCCTCGACCCGGTCAGCGCCGACTTCCTGGACACCGGCCAGCGGCGGGACCGGCGCCGTCGCCGGGTCTACCGCACCGTCGTCGCCGCGATGAGCCTGCTCCTGGTGGCCACCGCCGGGGTGTCGGTGCTGGCCGTGACGTACGCGGTTCGCGCCGGCGACCAGCACGACCTCGCCCTGTCCCGGCAGCTCGCCATCAACAGCGTCCTGCAACGGGACCTGGACTGGGCGCTCGCCCAGCAACTGGCGGCGGCCGCGCTGAAGGTGGCACCGACCACCGACGCCCGGGACGCGGCACACGCCCTGATGGCCGCCTACCGCACCGTGCTGGCGCCGCCCGGCGGGATCACCGCCTCCGCGTACAGCCCCGACGGCGGCACCATCGCCACCGGCACCGGCCAGGGACAACTGTGGGTCTGGGAGGCGGCGACCCGGACGCTCCGGCACCGGAGCCAGGCCGGCCGGGGGCGGCTGGACAAGGTCGTCTACAGCCCGGACTCCGGTACGGTCGCCACCGTCTCCCAGCACGACGGCACCATCCGCCTCTGGAACACGACCACCGGTGCCGTCGCCGGAACGATCGGTGCGGCGACGGCTCGCACACCCAGCGGGATCGTCTTCACCCCGGACGGCCGGGCCGTGCTGATCGGGTACGCCGACGAGGCCGGGGTGCAGATCCGGGACGTCCGGACCGGCGGACTGGTGCGGACCCTCGGCCTGCACGGGACCAACCCCCTCGGTCTGGTCCTCTCCCCGGACGGACAGCGCCTGGTCGTCCGCAGCAGGGGCGAACGGATCCGGATCTGGAACACCGGTTCCGGAGAGCCGATGAGCGCACCCATCGAAGCCTCCTTCCTGCGTGTCGACCGGATCGCGTTCAGCCCGGACGGGCGGTACCTGGCCGTGCTCTCCTCCGGAGAGGTCCTGCTGATGTCCGGCCGGAACGGCCGGCTCCTGCGGGTCCTGCAGGGTGACTGGAACAGCGAGAGATATGCCGGAGCGATGGCGTTCAGCCCGGACGGCAGCGTCATCGCCGCGGAGGACGGCCGGGGCCGTCTCACCATGCGCCGGGTCGCCGACGGTACGCGGGCCGGCATCATCGCCACCCCGGGCGCCGACTTCCACGACGTGATGTTCAGCCCCGACGGCCGGACCGTGGTCAACGTGACCGCTCGCGCGAACGGCGGCGCCGGTTACCTGTCCTTCTGGGACGCGCGGACGTACGACAGCGTCTCCGCCGTGTCGCGGGACAGCCCGGTCGTCATCCAGGACGGCCCGGACGGCCGGGTCTCCGCTCTGCGCAAGTCGGTTCCGGTGGCCGGGCTCCGCTCTCCGGCCGAGCGTGGATCACTGCGGAACTTCCTGCTCCGCGGCCAGTACGGCAACCTGGAAGCCGGCCCCGGCGGAACGCTGCTCGCCAGCATCGGGGAGCCCGGCAGCGGATCCTGCACCGGCCGGAACTGCGTGGTGGTCCGGTGGAACTCCTCGCTGGCGGTCAGCCCCGACGCACGGCTGATGGCGCTGGGCGACAAGGACCGGGTCCGGTTGTGGGCTCCGGTCACCGGACAGGTCGTCCGGACGATCGCCGTGACGGGCGATGTGGTGGCGACGGCCTTCAGCCCGGACGGCCGGACTCTCGCCGTCCGGGCCGGGGAGACCACCCGGACATGGGACGTCGCCACCGGGCAACCGGCCGGCTTCGGCACCATCACCACCGGCCGGCGGGCATTCCCGGGCGGGTCCAACGATCTGATGGCCTTCCACCCCACCGCCGGATTCCTCGCGGTCATCGCCGACGACGGCCGGATCCGGTACCGGGACCCGGTGACCGGTCTGCCGGTAGCCGACGTGCGGCCGCCCGCGATCACCGACGTCGACTCCCTGGCCTTCAGCCCCGACGGCCGGATCCTGGCCACCGCCGACAACTTCTCGGTGCATCTCTGGAACGCCGTGACCGGCGAGCTGATCGGCACCCTCGGCACGAGACTCGGCTACGGCTTCGAAGGGCTGGCCTTCAGCCCGGACGGTGACCGGCTGATCGGCGTCACCCGCAACGAACCCGAACCGGGGATCCCGGTGAGCTGGGAGGTCCCGCTGTACCTGAACCCGGTGGAACGTCTCTGCGCACAGGCCGGTGGCATCTCCCGGGCCGACTGGGCCAGGTTCGCGCCGGGCGAACAGTGGTTCGACGTCTGCCGGCCTAACCGAACCCCTGCATGATCACCGCGTCGGCGGCGTCCGGCAGGGAGAGGTCCCGGTCGGCAGCCCGCAGCCGCAACGTCAGGTAGGCAGTGCCCGGGTCGCCGCCGAGCATCGCCAGGGCGAGCTGAATGCCGGCCCGCACCGACAGGGCCTCGGCGAACCCGGCGACCAGCTCGCCGGCGCCCGAGCCGAGCCCGGTGCCGGACTCGGCGGGCCACTCCAGGGCGGGATCGTTCGCGGCGCAGATCCCGGCGGCGAGCGGGGCCATCGCGGTGGCGTCCCGCCCGTACAGGTCGAGGCTGGCGGGTGCCGCGCCGCTGCCGGTGAACAGCGGCACCGACACCATGCCGAGGCCCATCGCGGCCGCCGTCTCCCGGAACCCGGGCCACGCCATCGTGGTCGCCCCGGCCGGCACGCCGGTGATCGCCTGCTCCAGGTCACCGCCGGTCGCCACGGTGCAACAGTCGTCGTCGTGCCGGGTCGCGACCGCCGCGTAGTGGATCCCGCCGATCCGGTCGGCGGCGAGTTGCGCCACCCGGTCCAGCCGTTCGCCGATGTCGGGCACGTCGTCCGGGGTCCCGGCGAGCGCTACCAGCGCCTGCGCCAACGGCCCCCGCGTGCCGGTCGAAGCATGTGTCAACGACTCTGTCATGAGTGCTCCTCCCGCCGCTCGGTCATGGTTGCCTCTGATACCCCGCCGATCGCCGATCACTCAGGGTTTCCTCAACTTCGGTACGTGGCGGCCGACGGTGCGGTCGAAGCCATATCCTCGGGGGGTGCGAATGCGGCGACAGTGGCTGTTGTGTCACGACGTGCGCCGATCCGCCGGGGAGCTGTCATGATCGGCGACGAGTCTCCCGCTGATCTGCTGGCCGGCGCCTTCGAACATTTCAGCCGCGCCGACACGGCGACGACGCGGAGACTGGCGTCGGCGGTGGTCGCCGGCGACGACCCGGCCCTGCGGGCCCAGGCGATGGCACTGCTGGTGCGGTGCCATCAGATTCTCGACGAGCAGGTCGAGGCGCTGGTGCTGGCCCAGGAGGCGTTCGAGGTCTGCTGGGCTATCGGGGACACCGCCAGCGAGGCGATCATCCGCGGCACCGTCGCCCGCATCCTGCTCGTCACCACCGACCCGGTGACCGCGATGGCGGAGATCATGACGGCCATGGAGCTGGCCGAGGCCAGTGGCGACCTGCGGGCCCGGATGTCGGTCACCGCCACCGCATCGGTGGTGTACTTCTACCTGGAGCAGTTCGACCACTGTTTCGAGTACTGCGAGCGGGCCGCGGAGATGGCCCGGCTGCTCGGCGACGACGTCACCAACGGCGCCATGATCGACACCATGGCCTGCGCCAACATGGCCCTGGCCGAGTCCGCCCGAGCCGCCGGTGACGAGGCCCGCGCGCTGGAGCTCAGCGCCCTGGCCCAGGGCCAGTCCCGGGAGGCGATCGTCATCGCCCGCCGCAAAGGCAACCGCTGGTACGAGGCGACAGCCATGGGCAACCTCGCCGAGAGCCTGTCGTTCTGTGGCCGGGCCGGCGAGGCGGTGGAACTGTTCGACGGCTGGCATCTCGACCTGGAGAACGACCCGCCGTCGATCGTCAACCACATCCTCGACACCCACGGCTGCATCTGCCTGGCCGACGGCCGGTACGAGGAGGCCGTCGACCTGCTGCGCCGGGCCCTGGACGTGGCGGAGAGCAAAGCCGGCCAGATGGTGGTGGCGGAGCACCTGTCCGACGCCTACGAGCGGCAGGGCGACCTGCGCGGTGCCCTGGACGCGTACAAACTGTTCCATGCTCTGTCCAAGGAGGTGGCGTCCGAGTCGGCCCGGCGCAGCGGCAGCATCGCCGCGGTGCGGATGCAGACGACCCAGGCCAAGGCGGCCGCCGAGGAGGAACGGGCCCGGGTGACGGCGTTGCAGCACGCCAACCAGGAACTGCTCCGGCAGACCCGGCAGGATCCGCTGACCGGGCTGGCCAACCGCCGGCACCTGGACGAGCTGATGGCCCAGGGCCTGTCCGGTCACGCCCTCCTGCTGATCGACGTCGACCACTTCAAACGGGTCAACGACGAGCACTCGCACCTGATCGGTGACCAGGTGCTGCGCCGGTTGGCCGGGCTGTTGCAGTCGGCCTGCCGGGACGAGGACACCGTGGTGCGGTTCGGCGGCGAGGAGTTCGCGATCCTGCTGCCGCACGCCGACCTGCCGAAGGCCACCACCATCGCGGAGCGGCTGCGGGCCCGGGTCACGGCGGACGCCTGGCACACGGTGGCACCCGGACTGACGATCACGGTGAGCGTCGGCCTGGCGCTGGGCGACGAATCCGCCGACCCGGCGGTGGTGCTGGCCACTGCCGACGAGCGGTTGTACGCCGCCAAACACGCCGGCCGTAACCGGGTGCACGGCCCCGCCCTGTCCGAGAGCGTCCTTGTCAGCGGATCGCCACCCTAGCCTCCGCGATCTGCCCGACGACGGCGAAGGCCTGCTGTGCCGCGGCGAGGTCGTGCGCCTCGTCGAGGATCACCGTCGCATCGGCGGGGCGGCCCTGGGCGACGGCGATGTAGGCCAGCCCGACCATGTTCGCGGCCACCCCGGCCAGGTTGCCGATCAGGCGGCGCAACCGCGACGACTCCTCCAGATGCGCGCGGGCCTCGTCGAGACGCCCGGCCGTGTGCGCGGCGATACCGAGATGCCGCAACGCCTCCGCCTCGGTGCCCTTGTCATCGGCCTGGGCCGCCAGCAGCCGGGCATGCTCCAGCTCCGGAACGGCGCTCGTATCGTCCCGCCGGATCACCTGATGCACACATCCGATCCAGAACGCCGCTTGGGCCTGGCCGCGCCCGTCACCCAGCCGCCGGTACAACTCGGCCGCCCGTTCGAACGCCGGCAACTCGGCCGGATCCTCAGGTCGATGTGGTCGATCCCGAGCCGTTTCAGCGACACCTCGGCGGCTGCCGTCACGGTCGCCGCGGACAGCCCCTTGAACTGCGGTTGCTGGCTGACCTTGGTGCCGATGACGACCCCGGTCACGGTTGCTGCGGGCGGCCAGCCATTCCGGTGATCGGTACCGCTACCGGCCGACGTGCCGGTTCCGGGAACGGCGGAACAATCATGGGCATGAAACGGCGGAGCCTGCTCGTCGTCGTTTACTCGCTGGTGGCGGTGCCGAATCGTACCGGGGAACCGTCTCTCAAGAATTGCGTATTCCACCGGCTCTGAAACCGCCGGACGGCGGCAGTCTTGATCTCACGATGCAGTCCGGCCGTACCGCATCACCCGCACCTGCACGAACGCCCGGTGCCGCTGGAACTCGCGGAACACGAGGATCGGCGGTCAGGTGGTGTCCCTTCCTGGACGGCTGCGGGGAAAATGATGGCATAACGGCTGATAAGCATCGTGCGGAGGAATCGAGTCGAGGATGTGATGCTTATCGGCCTGTCGGGGAGAGCGGATCCGGGCTCCCATCGGGTTGAATGTCAGGCTGGTCGGTCGTGTGGACGGGGAACCGGCCGCGACCAGTCTGCCTCCTCGTCCGTGGAGACACCGACCCGTGAACGAGCAGCCGTACCCGCCACCCGGACCGGGCCAGCCGTACCCACCACCGGGACCGGGCCAGCAGTACCCGCCACCCGCGCCGGGCCAGCCGTACGACCCGCAGCCCGCCGCTTACCACGGCCAGTACGCGCCGCCGCCCGGTTACCCGCCGCCGCCCGGCTACCCGCAACCGCAGGCCTACCACCCGTACGGCCCCCCGCCGGTGCAGCCGGCGGCCAGCCTGCACCGGAAGTCCGCCATGGTCTACGGCGGTGTCCTCGTTGTCGCCCTGGTCCTCGCCGTGGTCGCCGTCGTGACCCGGGACTCCGGGTCGTCGTCGCCGGTGTCGCTGCCGATCGTCCCCACCGCCACGTCCACCACCGAGGCCACCGGCTCCGGGTCCACCGGCGGTTCCCCGACGGACGCGCTCGACCAGATCCAGCTGTGCATCGACATGGCTTCGGGGAAGCGCGCCTACGATCCGGCGCAGTGGAACACCGAGCTGTGCGGCGAGTACCAGTCCGGCTCCGGCGTCACGGCGACCACCGAACCGGCCTCCGGCTCCCAGGACAAGGCAGTCGACCGGGCCGCGAGCTACCTCAAGTTCAGTGCCTTCTCCCGGGAGGGCCTGATCAAGCAGCTCAAGTTCGAGGGTTTCTCGACCGCCGACGCTACGTTCGCCACCGACGCGCAGAACGCGAACTGGAACGAGCAGGCGGTCAAGAAGGCCGGGAACTACCTGAAGATCGGCTTGAACACCCGGGAACGGATGATCAAACAGTTGAAGTTCGAGGGGTTCACCGACGCGGAGGCCGCCCACGGCGCCACCGGCGTCGGGCTCTGACTCAGGGCAGCCAGCCGGGAACGGCACGGCCCGACTCGGACGCCCACACCACCAGCTGGGCCCGGTCCCGCAGGCCCAGCTGGTGAGGATCCGGCTGACGTGGGTCTTCGCCGTGGCGTGACTGATGATCAGGCTGCCGTCGATCTCCTCGTTCGACAAGCCACGCGCGATCAGATCCATGATCTCCCGCTCACGCGGGGTGAGCGTGGCCGGTTTGCGGGGCGGGCCGCGGCGGGTTCAGGCGGTCGCCGAACTCGGCGATCAGCAGCCGGGTCGCCGACGGGGCGAGCAGCGCCTCCCCGGCCGCGACCACCCGCACGCCCCGGATCCGGCCGGCCGGTTCGGCGTCCGTGAGCAGAGGACAGCTGGCCCCGGCAGCCACCCCAGCGGCATCATCGCCCGGTCCGCACCGTCCGAGGTGGTGGCCACGGTGGCCGCGAGAACGACCCCGGCCACCGAGACGTCCCGCAGGTGCCACATGCCGACACCGGTAGATCCTTGGCAACACCGGTTCGCTGCCGATAATGGGCGGGTGAGCGGATCACTCCCGTCGGCGGAAGCAGCGGCCGTCGCTGCCCGCCCGGCTTCCGCCGTCGCCGCCGAGATCCAGTCGCTGGAGTACCTGTTCGGCGGTGACGGGGCGCATGTGCTGGCCCGGGCCACGGCACTCGCCGAGGAGGCCCGCAGGCTCGGGGAACACGCGCTGTATCGGTGGGCCCGGCTCCTGGAGGCCAACATGCGCCGCCGGTCCGGCGAGTTGGCGGCCGCCGCGGCGATCTGTTCCGAGGCCAACGACTGGGCGCGGGAACGCCGGCACCGGCCGCTGCTGGCCCGCAGCCACCAGCAGTTGTCGATAATCCACGACAACCTGGGTGACATCGCCGCCGGCCTGGAACACGCGGTCCGGGCCGTGGAGGCCCTCGACGACGACGCCCCGCCGCGGGCGCGCGGGGTGATCCTGCTGCGGTTGGCCGACGTGCTGGCCGAAGGTGGTTCGCCGGATGCCGCCCGCACCCGGTACGGGCACGCCGAACAGGTCGCCGTGACCGCGTACGACACCGAACTGCATCTGGTGGTGCTGAACAATCTGGCGTACGCCGAACACCTGGCCGGCAACAGTGAGCAGGCCTGGGCGGCGATCCAGCGGTT
>DATMVU010000641.1:0-25880 GCA_035562875.1 Actinoplanes sp.
CGGTTGAGTTTGGCGATCTTCCCGGTCTTGGTCATGGTGTGCCACTGGTGCTGGAGACGGCCGGTGTTGAACACGAACGGATAGTCGTCGTCGGGCAGTTCGGCCGGGTCGGTGTGCGGGCGGGCGTGGAAGACGGCCCGGCCGGAGGCGGTGGGGAAACGGAGGCCACCGTCGGCGGTGCGGTAGCGGATCGGGTTCCGGGACGGGCCTCCGGGGGCGGCCGGCCACTGCACGGGACCGGTGTTGAGACGCTCGTACGTGACGCCGCTCAGATCGTACCCAGTCGATGGGTTGGTGAAGGTCTTGATCTCTTCGAGGATCTCCGCCGCGGAACCGTAGGCGAAGGCGGCGCCATAGCCCATTTCGGTCGCGACGCGGGCGATGATCTGCCAGTCGGGGAGGGCTTCGCCGGGGGCGGGGACGACCGGGTGGACGAGGGTGAGATTGCGCTCCGAGTTGATCATGATGCCGTCCGCCTCGGACCACATCGCCGCCGGCAGCACGATGTCGGCGTGGACGTTGGTCTCGGTCTCGGCGAACGCGTCCTGGGTGACGACGAGGTCGGCGGCCTGCAGCCCGGCGAGCACGGTGGCCCGGTTGCCGACCGACGCGACCGGGTTGGTGCAGATGATCCAGCAGGCCTTGATCCGCCCGTCGGCCATCTGCTCGAACATGTCGACGGTGCCCTTGCCGACCTCGGTGCGCAGGGTCCCCTCGGGCAGCCCCCAGGCGTTCTCGGTGAACGCCCGGTCGGCCGGGACCAGCACCGACCGTTGCCCGGGCAGGCCGGGGCCCATGTAGCCCATCTCCCGGCCGCCCATCGCGTTGGGCTGGCCGGTGAGCGAGAACGGGCCGCTGCCGGTGCGGCAGATCGCGCCGGTGGCCAGGTGCAGGTTGATCAGGGCGTTGGTGTTCCAGGTGCCGTGGGTACTCTGGTTCAGGCCCATCGTCCAGAGGCTGACCCAGTTCGTCGACGCACCGATCCAGGCGGCCGCCGTCCGGATGTCACTTTCGGTCAGGCCGGTGAGGGAGGCGACCCGGTCCGGCGGGTAGTCGGCCAGGAACTCCGGCATCACCTCCCAGCCCTCGGTGTGGGCGGCGACGAAGTCCTCGTCCGGGGTGAGCAGGGCGAGCAGGCCGTTCAGCAGGGCCAGGTCGGCGCCGGGCCGGATCTGCAGGAAGAGGTCGGCCTTGTCGGCGGTGGCGGTGCGCCGCGGATCGACGACGATCAGCTTGGCGCCGGCCTTGACCCGTTCCATCATCCGCAGGAAGAGGATCGGATGGCAGTCGGCCATGTTCGACCCGATCACCAGGTAGGTGTCGGCGTGGTCGAGGTCGTCGTACGACCCGGGCGGCCCGTCCGCACCGAGCGACAGCTTGTAGCCGGTGCCCGCGCTGGCCATGCACAGTCGCGAGTTGGACTCGATGTTGTTCGTCCCGATGAAGCCTTTGACCAGCTTGTTCGCCAGGTACTGGGCCTCCAGCGTCATCTGCCCCGACACGTACATGGCGAACGCGTCCGGCCCGTGCTCGTCGATGATCGCGCGCAGCCGCCGGGCCGTCTCGCTGATCGCCGCGTCCATTCCGGCCGGCGCCGGGGCGCCGCCCCGATCGGACCGGATCAGCGCCTTGTCCAGCCGGCCGGGTGCGCTGAGCAGGTCGGCGCTGGTGGCGCCCTTGGTGCAGAGCCGGCCGGAGTTGGCCGGATGGTCCCGGTCACCGGACGCCTTGAGCACGGTGCGCAGGCCGTCCCGGCGTCCCACGTCGAGCACCAGGCCGCAACCGACGCCGCAGTAACCACAGACGGTTCGCACTCTGCTCACATCGGCATCCACGGGTCCGACCCTAGAAAGCGGCGGTTTCCTCCTCGTCTCTGCGAAGTGCGCCGCCGATTACCCCGGGCTCACGTCGTGACCGCTGTCGTTGTGAGGAACGCCGAACGCCCCCGGTTCTTGACGAACCGGGGGCGTTGCGAGAGGACAGGATCAGGACTTGACCTCGGTGGTCTTGTCGTCGTCCTTGGCCGCGTGCCGGCCGCCTCCGGTCCATTGGGCCGGGAGGGTGGCGGACGCCGAGCGGGCGCCGTCGCGGGTCAGCAGGATGCCGCCGACAACCGCGAGGACCAGGCCGAGTACGCCCAGGCCGATCGGGCCCCACAGGGTCGCCGCGTTGAGGAGCTGCCGGTTCGACTGGGCCGACTCGACAGCCTTGGTCACGGTGTCCTCGGTGTAGGCGAAGGTGGCGTCCAGGATGTCGACCTGCCGGCCGTCGTCCGACACGAGCTGCTTCTTCTGCTGCTCCTGAACCCGGATGTACTGTCCGGTGGCCGGCTCGACCCAGACCGTACGGACGTTGCTGTAGTTGACCCGGCCGTTCGTGGCACCCGGGATGAGCTGGCCGAGCAGCAGCTTGACCCGGTCCTCGGGGAGCTGCTGGGTCTCGTTCTGGATGGTCTGGGTGAACTCGTAGGTCTCCAGGCCCTGGATCTCCACCGACTTCACGAACTGCGCCGGGCTGGCCTTGAGGGTGTCCCGGTCGAAGATCTTGTACTCGCCGTCCTCGGTGGTGCCGAACGGGAACTTGTAGACCTGGCCCTCGTACTTGACGGCCTCCCGCTGGCCACCGGTGTCCAGCCACTGGTCGGCCCAGTCCTGTGCGGCACCGGTCTCCCGGTCCACCGCGAGCGAGGTGCTGTAGGCCTGGACCAGCTCGGCGTTGTCGGCGCGCTGGACCTGCTGGCCACCGACCCACACCAGCGCGCTGCCGTCGAGGTCGCCGCCCAGTTTCGCGGTCTTGGCCGAGTCGACCTGGACGGTGATGGTGGAGCGCAGGTCACCGGTCTCCACGGTGGCCTTGCCGTCCTTGATCTGCATGAACCGGGCGTTGGGCGCCTCGGCCACCGACTGGGTCATGGCCATGTCGTAGGGCAACTGCTTGGCCGTCGGTGCCACCACGAAGGCCAGGCCGCCGGCGAAAACCAACGCCAAGACGCCGAGACCGAACAGCACGGTGCCGATGACGCGGGACTTCATATGTCCTCCACGAGGTGGAAATCAAAAAGTGGCAGGTGTGATGTATGCCGAGCTTGCAGGAGGTTACTACTGAGTCACATCGAGAAGCGAGACCCTGGACACATCTATCTGACCTTCTCGCCGCAGCACCACTGTGAAGTTCCACGTGAGTACCTCCCGGAGCACCGGGATCGATGCCACCCACTGTGCCCACCAGGGGTGATAGCGCGGGATCACATCGACCACCGTGACAGTGCCGGCACGGCGTGCGGACCTGGTCCACCGCATCATCCGGGCGGCGCTGACCGGGAACAACGTCTCCATGAACCGGTTCTTCGGCTCGTGACCGTGTTCGCGCAGGTAACGGGCGCGAGCGCGGTGCCCGCCGAACCAGTGCCGGAACGGCCCGGTCTCGTGCCCACCGTGCGGGGACCACCAGGGTGTGTACGACACGAGGATCGTCCCGCCCGGCGCCGTCACCCGGACCATCTCGTCCAGCATCGCCTCGGGGTCGCCGACGTGTTCGAGGACGTTCGACGAGTAGGTGACGTCGAGGGCCCCGGTGCGGATCGGCAGCGCGGTACCACTGCCGCTGACCATGCCGTTCACCTTCGCCCCGGCCTCGGCGAAGTCGCCGACTCCCGGGTCCAGGCCGATGTAGGTGGCCCCGGCCTTCTCGAACTCACTGGCGAAGTAGCCCGGCCCGCCACCGACGTCGAGGACCTGCTTGCCGTCCAGGTCCACATAGGCACCGAGCTGTTCCACCGAGTCGGTGGCCAGCATCGAGTAGAACCGGTCCGGGTCGCTCTGCTCGACCAGGAACGTCCGGAACAGCCGGACCGACCGGCCCAGCGTGGCCCGGTAGGTACCGGCCGCCTGATCGGACACGGAGATCTCCTTCTCGGGACGGCCGGACGAGGGGGCCGCCGCGGCGGCCACGGCACAGACCGCTGCCAGCATCAACACCTGGACCGCGGCGCTGTACGCCCATTCCTGCCCGTCGCCGAGCAGCCGCCCGCCGACCGCGGTGAGCATGCCGGCGACCGCTCCGGCGAACGCCAGCGGCGGCAGGTATCCGGGCCGCACCTGCCTGATGATCAGCGCCCCCAGCAGCAGCACCGCACCGGGCGCACCACCGAGGACCACCGCCAGGACCAGCAGCGGCGGCACGATCCACCAGCTCCCGCCGGGCACCACGGTGAACACCCGGGCCAGTGGCCGGTCCACCGCGACGGCCCGGCGGCGCACCGGGATCAGGGCCAGGACCAGGATCAGCAGGACCAGGCCCGCTCCGGCGGCGAGCCCGGCCCGGTACGGCTCGTCCGGAGTGAACGTCAGGGTGACGGTGCCGCCGTCCCCCGCCGGGAGCACGAACGCCTGCTGCCAGCCGTCCACCCGGACCGGCCGCAGCGTCTGCCCGTTCAGCACGGCGGCCCAGCCGGCGTTCTGGTTCTCGGCCACCACCAGCAGCGACGCGGCACCGGCGGCGACCGTGACGGTACGTTCCCCGGCCTGCCAGTCGTCGACGGTGACCGCCCGCGCGGTGGTCGCCGGCGTGGTCACCCCCTCCGGTGTCAGGGTCGCCGAGTCCACCACGAAGGACGCCGACGGGACGGTCCGCAGGTGCTGGTCACCGGCGCTCAACGGCACCGAGTCGGCGGCGAAGTCGTCGCAGATGGTCACGGGCAGCGCCCGCCCGGCCCGGATGTCGGCGAGGGTGCCGGTGACCGCTGTGGGATAGCCGACGCCGGCGATCTCGACGGTCGGCCCGGACCCGCACGGCACCGCCAGCGGGGTCGTGCCGACGGCCGGGGTGAGCAGGCCGGCCAGTCCGGGCACCTGGATCTCGGCGATCCCGGCCGGGGCCGGCCAGCCGCGGCCGCGGGTGTCGGCGAGCAGCCGGTCCGGGCCGTTCACCGCGGGTGTCACGTCGAGCCGGGTGGTGGTCACCGCGGGGAAGGTGACCAGGCCGTCGGCGGCCACCTGCGCCACGAAGTCCTTCCCACCGGCGGTGATCTGCACCTGGGCCGGGCGGGCGGCGGCCGGGGTCTCCGGCACCACCAGGCGGATCCGGTCGATCCGGCGGGCCTTCTTCCAGGACAGGCTGAGGGTGGCCCGGTCGTCGTCGGGTTCGGCCAGCCAGGCGGTGGCCGGGTCACCGTCGATCGCGTTGTACGCACCGGCCGTCACGTCGCCGGTCAGCACCGACGTGGCGGTGGCGGTCACCGGCAGGGCGAGCGGGAGCGGGCCGTACGGCAGGGGTCGCGCGGTGAGCTTCAGCCGGTATTCGGCGTCGACCGGGGTGGTGAAGTACCTGTCGACGCCGAGCGGTTCCTCACCGCGGCGGGCCAGGAACTGGTCACAGCGGATCGTGTCCCCGGAGCCTCCCCGGAAGCAGGAACCGCGCTCCTCGGCGCCGCGCCCGAACGCGTAGACCGGTGCGGTGCCGGTGACCAGGTCACTCGGCGCGCGCAGGCCGCGTTCCGCCGCCAGCCCGGGGATGCCCAGTTCCCGCAGTGCGACCCCGCCCTGGTAACCCTGCCGCAGCGCGAGCACGGTGACCCGGACCGCGGTGGTCAGGCCGGGCAGGGTGGACAGCGTGTGCGGGCCGGCGGTGGACGGCACCGGCCGGTCCACGATGCCCTGATCGGTGCTGATCCGGACCAGCGCCACCGGGGCCGCCTCGCGCAGATCCTCGGAGAAGTCGACGGTGATCGCGGTGACCCGCTTGGCGGTGCCGAGCTGGACGTCGATCCACTGGCCGGGGCCGCCGCGCAGCGGATCGGAGCGCCAGGCCGTGCCGGTGTCCCCGTCCAGGGCGGCGAACGGCAGGCCGGACGGGTCGATCGAACCGACCAGGTCGGCGAAACCGATGCTGCTGGAGGCGGTGACCGAGCGGATGCCCTGGTACTCGGCGACGGTCTGGTGCCCGGCCGGATCGAACGGGATCAGGTCGTCGCGGACCCGGCCCTGTCTGCTCTCCTCGTCGGCGGTGAGGGTCTGGCTGACGTTGTCGCGGACCAGCCCGATGTTGAGTTCCCGGCGGCGCAGCCCGTCGGTGACGATCTGCCGGGCCGGCGGCTCGCCCCCGGTCAGGCCGAGTTCCCCGGTGGCGTCACCGGCGAGCACGGCCGGCTGTCCGGCCTCGATCAGGCCCTGTTCCAGCAGGCCGAGCAGCGATTCGGGACCGCCGCTGACCACCGGGACGCCGGCGATCGCGGTCGCGCTGACCTGCGGAACCGGGTCGGTGACCGCGTAGACCTCGATGGCCGGGACCTGGACCCCGGTGTCGGCCGGACTCGGGTTCACCCCACCGGCACCGACGAGCGGGCCGAACTCGGCAGCGGCTTCCAGGCCGGGCGAACCAGCGATCGCGCTGCGGACCACGCTGATCGGTGGCGCTCCGGCCGCCGCCCGGTCCAGATCGTGCCGGACCAGCAGATACTTGTAGCCCGAGCGGGCCAGGAAGGCGGCCAGGGCCGGGGATCCGCGGCCCTGTTCCAGGACGGCTTCGATGGCGTCCATCGCCCGGGTGTTGCCCTCCGAGCCGAGCGGGATCTGGTTACGGGTCGCCCAGGGCGCCCCGGCCAGGGTCTGCATCGGCTCGTCGACGGTCCGGCCCCAGGTGTTCTGGGCGAACCCGGAACCGGGCACCACCAGCGTGCGGGCCTGCGCGTCCCGGTCGGCGAGCCAGTCCGCGGCCTGCCGCCAGTAGGTGGGGACCTCGGTCCAGCCCGGCCCCGGGCGCAGCAGCGTCATCCCGGCCGGGGCGGCGGCCACCACCAGCAGCATCGCGGCCACCGGGACGGCCGGGATCCGCAGCCGCGGACGGGGCCAGGTGAGCGACCGGCTCACCGCGTAGGCCAGGCCCAGCGCGATCGGCAGCCGCAGCACCGGTTCGAACTTGTGCACGTTGCGCAGCGGGGCGAGCGGCCCGTCCAGCAGGTCCCGGACCAGCGGCGCGAACGGGCTGTCCACGGTGCCGACATAGCCGACGGTGAGCAGGCTCAGCCCGGTGACCGCGGCCAGGATCAGGAAACGGCGCTCCGGCAGTCCACGGACCGCCAGTCCGGCCAGGCCGATCGCCGCGACCAGCCCGGTCACCGCCATCAGCGCCGGGTTGTCGACCAGTGTCCAGCCGGCCGGCCACCACGGGTCACCCTGCACGATGTAGCCGACCCACTGGTTGGTGCCGCGGATCGCCTGGAAGAGCGAGACCACCGCGGTGGTGGTGCCGGACGACTCGATGAAGTCCAGGAACGGCAGGCTGTACTGGCCGAACAGCAACAGCGGGACGATCCACCACAGGGTCACCCCGACCACGCAGAGGACCCACCAGGCGATCAGTCTCGCCAGGTCCCGGTCCCAGCGGCGGGTGATCAGCCACAGTCCGGGCAGCACCAGGGCCATCACCACGGCCGCCGCGTTGATGCCGCCCATGAAGAGCACGGCCAGGGCGGAGAGTGCCGCGGCGCGCCGGGCCGACCCGATCCGCCGGTACCGCACCAGCGGCAGCATCACCCAGGGCAGGAAGACCACCGGCAGCATCTCCGAGGAGAGCGGGCCGATCTCGGTGAGCATCCGGGGAGCCAGCGCGTACGCCAGCGCGCCCACGATCCGGCCGCCGTCCGAGCCGATCCGCATCGCCCGGGCCAGCAGCAGCGTGCCGAAGTAGGCGGCGCAGAGCAGGACCGCGCACCACAGACGCTGGGTGATCCAGGCCGGCGTCCCGAGGAAGTCCCCGACCGCGAAGAACGGGGCCATCGGGAAGAGGTAGCCGTACGCCTGCTGCTGAAGTTCGCCGGAGGTCGCCGACGGGTTCCACAGGTGCAGGGCCCGGGCCATGAACCCGATCGGGTCCTCGGTCAGGTCCAGTTTGGTGTCGAAGGTGATCCGGCCCGGACGCTGCACGAACGCCACGACGAAGAGCAGCAGCGCGGCGGTGATCGCGGGCGCGTGGCGGCTCGGGCTGGGTGCGGCGGCGGTCATCGGCGGCACTCCGGGGGCAGGCAACTGAATTCGGCGAGGGCGGTGTAGAAGATCTGCCGGATGCCGGACGGCTTGGCGGTGAGGGCGACCCGGCCGCCGGTGGCCTTGGCGATCTGGTTGAGTTCGGCGGCGTCGATCTCCGGCCCGACACCGATGAACAGGATCGGCAGCGGTCGTTTGCGGTCCACCAGTCCGCCCAGCTCCCGCAGCAGGGCGGCCCGGCCGATGCCGCTGGCGTTGTCGTCGGTGCCGTCGGTCAGGATCAGCACCATGTTGATCCGGCCCGGGGCCCAGTTGCGGGTGCCGTCCCGGTAGGCGGCGAGCGCGGTGTCGTACAGCCCGGTCCGCCCGTTGGGTTCGGCCCGCATCCGGCCGATCCGGCTGACGATGTCGTCGCGGCGCGGCCCGATCGGCCCGACCGGAACCACCTCGCGGTAGTCGCGACGGCCGTCCAGATCGGTGGAGAACTCCCAGACGCCCAGCTCGGTGGTGGGCAGCATCAGGTTCACCCCGTCCTGGGCGGCCTTCACGGTGGCCTGCATGCGGGACTCGGAGGAGCCCGGCACCACCGCCTCCATCGATCCGGAGACGTCGAAGACCGCGAGGATCCGGGCGCTGACGTGCACCCCGCCCCACGCGTTGATCAGGGCTTCCGCGTCGGCGGCCGGAGGCAGAGCGGCGGGGGCGTAGGTCCCGGTCCGCACCCGGGTCGCGGCCGGCACCTCGGCCGGGGCGGCACCCGCGGGGGTACGCAGCCCGTGTCCCGTGAAGACCGCGGCGCCGTCGGTGGCGAGCATGGCCCGCAGCAGCGCGGTCGCCGACTCGCGCCGGTCGTCATCGGAGGCGAGCACCGCGAACGGGTAGTCGGGACTCGGCACCGCCGTACCCGGATAGATCGCGATCTGGCCCTTGCCGCCCTCGGCCGCGAGCAGGACCTGCTGTTCGGTGCTGACCACCGCGGTCTCGCCGGTGCCGGGGCCGACCGGGTCGGGGGCGGCCTCACCGGCGGTGGAGACGGTGTTCGGGGAGAGCCGCCGCATGATCGCCGCGGTGCCGGCGGCGCTGCCCTTGGCGACGGTGCGGATGCCGGCCAGCGCACCGAAGCCGAGCGGACTGGTCGCCGGATCCGGCAGCGCGACCGGGACCCGGGGTTTGGTGGCGCCGATCAGCCGGGGCCAGGTGGCACGGGCGCCGAGGCTTCTCCCGGTGCGCTCGTCGAGGGCGAGCACCACCGGACTGGTGGCGACCGAGACGCCCTCGGCCGGGACCTGGAAGGCGCCGGTGGCGCGGGCCCGCCGCAGCCAGAGCGTGGATTCGGGCAGCCAGACGTCGGGTGCCTCACCCGCCGCGGGCGGGGCCGACGCCGATGCGGCCACGGAGGCGGACGGCGCCGCGATCACGTCGGTGGCGGTCCGGGCCACGGCCCGCAGCACCTCGACCGACTCGCGCTCCTCGACGATCAGGTCCAGGCACGGGTCCCGGTCGGCGATCCGGGCGGCGATCTCCCGGACCGGCACGGCGGCGCTCGGGGCCGTCGCGACCCGGAGCGAGACCCGGTCGGCACAACCCGGATCGTTCCGTGTTCGATCGAGATAAGTGAATCCGGACCAACCGGCGAGAGTAGCGATCAGCGTGACGCTCAGCAGCGTGACCGGCCAGAACTCCGGACGCGCACGGAGGCTCCCATCGCTCACGCGGTTCCTCCTGTTGTAACGCGACCGTTGCGATTGTTCCCAGAGCTGACCTACTGTGACGCGACCGCGAATCGTACTCGCTAGTAGGGATGGCAGAGTAGACCATGACGGATGCCTGCGGCGGTCACGTCCTGTTCCTGAACTGGCGGGACACCGAGCACCCCGAAGGCGGGGGATCGGAGCTCTACCTGGATCGGGTCGCCACCGAACTCGTCCGCCACGGCTACCGCGTGACCCTGCTCTGCCAGGCCTACGGCACCGCCGCGGCACAGGAGACCACCCCGGCCGGCGTGCGGATCGTCCGTCGCGGCGGACGGCACACCGTTTACCTGCAGGCCGCGCTCGTCTACCTGATCGGACTCCTCGGCGTCGGACCCCTGTCCCGCCGCCGGCTCGGCCGACCGGACCTGATCATAGACGTCGGCAACGGGATGCCGTTCCTCAGCCGCCTCTACACCCGACGGCCGGTGATCGTGCTGGTCCACCACGTGCACCGGGAACAGTGGCCGGTGGTGTTCGGCCCCCGGGTCGCCCGGATCGGCTGGTGGATCGAGTCGGTGCTGGCGATCCGGATCTACCGCCACTGCCAGTACGTGGCGGTCTCCGAATCGACCCGCGAGGAACTCGTCGGCCTCGGCGTCGGCCGGGACCGGATCGCCGTCGTCCACAACGGCACCCCCGAGGTGACCGGCCCCGCCGTGCCGCGCACCCCGAACCCGAGCCTGATGGTCCTGGGCCGGCTGGTCCCGCACAAACGGGTCGAGTTCGCGCTGCGCGCCATCGCCCTGCTCGCCGTGGAACTACCCACCATCGAACTGGTGGTGGCCGGTCAGGGCTGGTGGGACGAGCCGTTGCGGCAGCTCACCGCCGACCTGGGGATCGAACACCGGGTGCGGTTCGCCGGGTTCGTCACCGAGGAACACAAACACGAGCTGCTGTGCCGCTCCTGGCTGCTGCTGATGCCGTCGCTCAAGGAGGGCTGGGGTCTGACCATCGTGGAGGCCGGCGTCCGGGGCACCCCGTCGGTGGCGTTCCGTTCCGCGGGCGGCGTCGCCGATGCGATGGCCGACGGCGAGACCGGCGTGCTGGTGGAGAACGAGTACGACTTCTTCCTCCAGGTCCGGGCCCTGCTCCTGGACGGCCACCGGCGCACCGCGATGGGCCTGGCCGCGGCCGTGCACGCCAGCCGCTTCACCTGGGAGAAGGCCGGCACCGCTTTCTCCGGGGTGGTGACCCGGCAACTCGGCGGCGGCCGGCCCGTCCCCGCCGACCAACCGGTCCGCTGAGTTGACCTGCTCCCGCCGTACGCCTCCACCGCTTCCCGTCATCGGCTGCCTCGTATGAACATCGGGAAAGACTCCACGATCAGTGGCCGCACCCGGAAGGGAAATCCGCCTTCCCGCCACCCGACGACGGATATCATCGACCGACCTTCTGATCGAACCCAAAGCAGTTGACGCCTAACAGCTAGACAGTTGCCGGCGGGGGCTTGACACTACCCCCAGGCTTTCCTGGATCTATGCTGACAAAATGGCAACCCCAGAAGATCATCTGACGGACCGGCCGAGTTCACCCGGGCGCCCGACAGCCCTTGTCGATGTCAGCGTCTTGAACCTACACGACCTCATGAAGATCAAGGACAGCCCGCTCCTGCTCTCCCTCCAGAGATTGCAGTCCGAAACCGACTCGGATGCCGTTGCCGGATTCAGCCAGGGCCTGTCTTGAACATACTTCAAGAACAGTATCGGACTGCGGAACAGAAAACCGGAGTGCCAACCGAATCAATCATCGGCGTTTACCCTTTCCGGGAGTTCGTGATAAAGGTGGCCTCCCGCTGCGATCTCGCGTGCACGTATTGCTACATGTATCTTCCCGGCGATCAAAGCTGGAAAACCGCACCCCGATTCATCTCGGATGCCGTCGTCGACCGCATCGGCCGGGCCATCGGCGAACACGTCACCGCTCACGGGGTGGACGACATAACCATCATCCTGCACGGCGGGGAGCCCCTGCTGGCCGGAGCAACGCGACTCACGACCATCGCCGGGCGCCTGCGCGCAATCATTCCACCGGCGACCAGGGTCGGCGTCAGCATGCAGACCAATGGGGTGCTCCTGGACGAGACATCGCTTCAGGAACTCGCCTCGGCCGGGATCAGGGTGGCAGTCAGCCTGGACGGGGACGAGCAGAGCCATGACCGGCACCGGCTGCACCCGAACGGATCGGGCAGCCACGCCCGGGCGATGAAGGCAGTCGAGTTGCTGAGCAGCCCCGAGCATCGCACGGCGTTCGCGGGGTTGCTCTGTGTAGTAGATCTTGAAAGTGACCCCCGGCGGACCTATCGATTCCTGGCCCGGTCCGCCCCTCCGGTCATTGACTTCCTGATGCCCTTCGGGAACTGGACCACTCCTCCACCCGGACGGTTGCCGGATGATTCCACACCATACGGTGACTGGCTGGCAGCCGCCTTCGACGAATGGTATGACTCGCCGCATCCGCGGCCGGAGGTCCGGCTCTTCCGGGAAGTCGTCACGTTACTCATGGGTGGCCACAGCCGCACCGAACAGGTGGGGCTGAGCCCGGCATGCATGATTGTCTTCGACGTCAGCGGCGCCATGGAACAAGTGGATTCACTGCGTACCGTCGGGCGACACGCCGCTTCCACCGCGATGTCGGTTTTCACTCACGATCTCGAGGACGCCCTGAACCATCCGGCGATCCGTGATCGCCAGATGGGAATTCGTGGATTGTCGTCGGCCTGTCAGTCCTGTCCTCTGGTACGGGTCTGCGGTGGCGGCCATTATGTCCACCGTTATCGCGAAGGGATCGGTTTTCGAGAGAGATCCGTTTACTGCGCCGATCTCAGCCGCCTCATACCGCACATCAGTCAGCGAGTCCGTCATGACATCGCCCAATTTTCCGGAATGACCCGATGATCACTTCTCACCGACTCACGCAGAACTCTCAGGATTCGCTCTTCTCCGGATGCCCCGACGCCGCGGCTCTCGACGTCATCAATGCCAGCCAGCGAAGCAAAACACTGCTCCTGCTCCGATTGGTGTACGACCGGCTGCCCGAACGACTCCGATCGGCCGGGCCGGCAGCCGCGACGCTGGACCTCCTGGAGAGCGTCCGCAAGAGTGACAGCGCCGCCTTCGACCGACTCATAGCCTACCCGTACGTGGCTTCGGGGCTGGTCAAATGCGATCGTCGGCTTCGCGCCCGCGACACCCCGCAACCGGTCCTCGGCTTCCTCGCCGCCATCGGAGCGGCCGCCGCCATCACCGCCGAGCAAGACTTCGACCTCGGTGCGGTTCCGGTGTCCGGCACCGTTCACCTTCCGGGCCTCGGCACCTGCCGGGTCGGCGCCGAGACGGGGTCAGGCAGCCTGACCGGCCGCTCCGGGACGGTCACCCTCGCCGGAACGCCGCTCCCCCGTGATCTCACCGGCGACGCCGACGGCTGGTCACCCGTCCGGAGGATCACCGGTGCCTTCGGCGGCGCGGGTCTCCCCTTCGACGATCTCGACCCTCACCGGGGCATCGGTATGCCGGTCGCGCCGTACACGTCGGCCCCTCAGCTCGCCGATTGGTCCGGCATCTTCGCCACGGCCACCCGGATCCTGACGGATTCCCACCCGGGACGGGCGGCCCAGGTGGCGACCGTCCTGCGGGCGCTGACCCCGTTGCTCTCCGAGCGTCCGGGACAGGGTCGCAGCGCGTCGGCCTGGCAGTCCTACGGCGCCGTCGCGGTCACCCAGCCGCATGATGCGACGAACTTCGCCGCCACCCTGGTTCACGAGACCCAGCACTCGATCTTCAATGGGCTGCTGGACCTCTTCGACCTCTACGACCCGGATGACCCGTCCCTGTACTACTCGCCGTGGCGCGCGGATCCGCGACCGCTGCGAGGCATCTTCCATGGCTGCTACGCGTTCATCGGAGTCACCGACTTCTGGGCACGTGCCTGTGCCGGCGGCATCGGCGGTCCGCGGGCCCGGTACGAACTCGTGCGGACCTGTCTGCAGCTGCGGCGGGCCCTGGACACGCTGGGCGACTCGAAGGCGCTGACCAGCGACGGACGGCACCTGGTGGCCCGGATGGCGCAGCAACTGGACCAGGCCGAACGGCCCTCCCCCGCCGGCCGGAGCCATCACCTGGCGGACCTCGCCACCGAGGATCACCGGCTGTCCTGGCGGATCCGGATCGTCGTTCCCGACCCGGCCCTGGTCGGCACCGCGGCGTCGGCCTGGCACGACGGCGAACCGGACCCACCGGTGGTCGGCGGCGAATCGACACTGGCCACCGGATCGGACACCTTCGTACCGAGCAGCCGGATCCGCCACTTCGGCCGCCTCGCCGGTGACGAGGACACCAGCCCGGACATGCCCGCCGACGACCTGCTGGCCGACCAGGATCACCTGGCCGCGGTCCGCGCCTACGGCACGGCGGTACACACCGGCAGTGGCGATCCGCTGGCCGCGTGGACCGGGCTCGCGCTCGGCGGGGCCCGGCTCGACAGCCCGGCGAGCCGATTGTGGCGGCACCGTCCGGAACTGGTCCGCGCGGTCCACCAGGAGCTGCTGGACCGCTACGACCAGACCGCCGACCCGCTGGAGCTGGCCGACTGGCTGGCCCGGGGGCTGCCGGGCTGACGCCGGCCGGCTGAGCCGTCAGGTGGGCGGCGGCTCGATGTCGGCGTCGATCCGTTGTTTGTTCCGGGCCGCGATCGACTCGGGATGGTCAGCGCCGAGGATGCGGTCGAATCGGGCGACCGTGTCGCGCCAGAGTGTCTCGGCCTCGGCGCCCCGCCCGACACGTTCCAGGTCGAGCGCGTGGTTCAGGGAGCAGCCCAGGGTGTACGGATGGTCCGGGCCACGGACGTCCTCCTGCCGGGAGAGGGCCAGGATCCGCCCGGAGAGGTCGCTGGCCGCCTCATAGGCTCCCAGCGCGGCGAAGTCGCTGGCCAGGTTCGACGCGCTGCACAGGAAGTACGGATGGCGCTCGCCCAGGGTGCGCTCGAGCCGCTGCATGGCCAGTTCGTTGGCCCGGGCCGCGGCGGCGACCTCGCCCAGACGCCGCAGGATGAGAGCGAGGTTGATCCGGCAGACATCGATGAACGGTGGTTCGTTGAAATATCGTTCGTACAGCGCCAGCGCCTCGAATCCGAGATCCCGGGCCCGGGTCAGGCTGGCCAGATCCCGATGCTCGTCACGGAGGGCGTTACACAGCGTCATGGTCGCCGTGAGGGTGTACTCGTGGTGTTCCGGCATCCGGGCGGTGTGCGCGGCATGCGTCGCCTCGGCTTGTTTGCGGGCCTCGGCGTACCGGCCCAGTTTCCGCAGCAGGACGGAGATGAACCGGCGCGCGGACAGAACCCCGAGGTGCGAACCGCCGACCGCGGACTCGTACGTCGCGATGGCCTCGATCTGAATGGTCAGCGCCTTACCGTAGAGACCGAGGCCGTAGTAGTCGCGGACGAGGTTGCCGACCGCGAAGAGAGTCTCGTGGTGATCACTGCCGTACCCGTCCGTCCAGTGCTGCACGGACTGTGTGTCCAGTTGCAGGGCGTGCGCGAACTCGCCCATCAGACGCAGGTCCACCGCGTAGTTGTTGGCGGTGCGCAGGGTCGCCGGATCATCGTCGCGCAGCACCCGCCGATGACGGGCCAGGAGATCCCGGTCGAACTCGAGCGCCTCCTGGAAACGGCCCAGGGCCCGGAGGTCGGCGGCGTACCCGCTGGCGGTCATCAGGTACAGGTCATCGTCCTCGCCGACCACCTCACGCAGCGTGCCGAGCACGTCCTGGTCGATTCTCAGTGACCGGGAGGGGTGCCCGAGCGACCGCAGCGTCGTACCGAGGTAACTGCGGGCCCGCAGAACCAGGATGTCCCGTTCACCGTGCTGGCTCTCCCAGCGGGCGACCGTCGACTCCGCGAGTTCACGGCTGCCCTCGTAGTCCCCCACCACGTAGCGGTACCGGATCTGGTCGATTATCACTCGGCGCGCCTCGTCGTTTGTGGATTCGACGATGCCGGAGGGCAGGATGTGCGGCGACAGCTGCGCGTGCCGGATCAGATCCGCAACCGTCAGCTCGTCGGGGTTGCCGGGATTGGCCAGCGCCAGGATGTCATGCGCGTTACGTGGAGCAGTCTGCTGCTGTTCATCGGTGAGCGTGCTGCGCAGCACGCTCTGCACGAGCCGGTGGAGCTGGAAACGGCCACGGGCCTGGTCGAACTTGATCAACTCGTACCGGCCGGTCTCGCGCAGCTCACGGGCGATGGTGGAGCGGTCCGCCAACTGTCTGCGCAGCGGTCCCGGCAGATCGGTCATGTTCCGGGCCCGGTAGAGCATCTCCACGTAGATCGGCTCCGGGCCGAAGTACGAACACAACTGCAGAAGCTGAGCGGCGGCGGGTGACCGGCTCTGCAACTGGTCGTACGAGACGCCGAAGGCGGCCCCGACCGGCCGTGGATACTCGTGCGGCAGATCCACCTCGGCGAGCAGGGTCAGCTTCTCGCCGTAGCGACGGCGGTACTCGGCCACCGGCAGTTCGGTCTCCGCGTGCCAGGCCGCCGCCTGGTGCAGCGCCAGGGGCAGATCGCCGAGCAGTTCGGCGAGCCGATCCGCGTCGTCCTCGGTCAGATAGGTCGCGCGCCGGCGGAGCAGCGCAATCGACTCGGGCCGGCTGAACGTACCGACCTCGAGCAGCGCGCCGTGTTCACCCCAGCTGCGCTCCCGGGAGGTGACCAGGACGTGGCCGTGCCGCTTGGGCATCGGCAGCAGGTCCCGGATCTGCCCCGGCGAGGTGGCGTTGTCGTAGATGAGCAGCCATCGCGCCTTCGGGTACCCCTCGTGCAGGGCTCGCAGCAACGTCCGGATGGTCTCCGACTGGTCGGTGTTCTCCGGAAGCCGCAGGGCCCGGGAGAGTTCGACGAGCGACCGGCGGACATCGGCGAGGTCCTCGGCCGGGATCCACCAGACCACGTCGTACTCGTTGCGGTAGCGGTGGGCGTACTCGTTGGCCAGGGCGGTCTTACCCACCCCGCCCAGACCGAACAGGGCCCGTGGCACCAGGACCGCCGCCCGGTTGAGATTGTGGATCAGATCCTGCCGCAGGCTGTCCAGAAGATCGTCGCGTCCGGTGAAGTGCTGGGTGCGCTGGGGCACATCCCAGATGACGGCCCGTGACTGTTCTCGGCTGCGGCTGCCGGCCGTCGAGGACTCGGGGTGGTTCGTGGTTGCCATCAGCTCTCCGTCTCTCGCATCGCCGCTTTCATGGGCCTGGAGCTCGATGCCCAAAGATCTGTTGGAAACATTGGACGAGGTGAGCCGGCTTCGGAGGATCTTGCTGTTGATCAGCTGAGCCTTGTCCGCATAGCTGCCGCCCAGCGACCGGAGCACCTGCACGGCGACCCGGGCCAGTGGCCGGTCCACTTCGGTCGCCCCGTCGAGGTCGTCGTCCGTGAGCAGAGCCAGGAAGTCCAGGGTCCCGCCCATCCGGCTGGAGACGAACTCCGACGCCGACTGCAGAAGGCCGATGCTTTCGCGACGGGTGAGATGGGTCAGCAGTTGTTCCCGGGCGCCGTCGATGAACTCGTACGTCATGCGCTCGGCGCCGGTCTGCGCCACCCGGTAGACGAGTCCGCTCAACAGGACCTCGGCCCAGTAGGTCGATCGTTTCTCGCCGAGTACGGTGCGCTGCACCATCCGGACCACGGCAGGTTGCAACGGCACCGCGGAGAGCAGGGTCGCGAGACGGAAGGCCTCCGGTGAGACGACGGCCCGGAACCGGGCGATCCGCAACTCGGTGAGGTCCTCGGACTCCTGATCATCACTCTCGAGCGGCAGGTCGCTGTCGGGCGGGCTGCGCCGGGACGTGTCGAACGCCATGCCCCGCCGCCATTCGGGCGCGGCGCCGGCGACCAACCGTGCCCAGTCGGTCAATGCGGCCGGCGTCAGATCGAGGACCGGCACGAACGTCCCCGCCGGAGCGGAGGAGGGTGCCGTGTCCGGCAGCACCGACGCGGCCCGGGCATCCCGCATCCGCCGCCGGCACTGCGAGTGCCGGCCCGCGGCGGTCGGACGGCCCGCCCGCCAGTCGACCTCGACGAGATCCGCCGCGCATCGGCTCCAGAGTCGCTGCGGTAACAGATGAACGATCGCCACCGGATCCACCCCGGCCCAGTCGTTGATCATGCTGCCGACCCGGCCGTCCCCCCAACCGGCACCGACACAGTCGCTGAGCAGCAGGACCGCGTGCCGACCGGTCGGATCGGCGATCTCCCGGCTGTCCCGGCCGGCCAGGGCCCCGGCACCGCCTCCGCGTACCGTGAGCGGCCCGTCGGGCGGGGCGTCGCTGTCGAAACGCCAGACCTGGACCCTGCTGAAGGCTCCGGCCTCCTCGAACGCACGGATCAACTCGTGGATCTCCGGAGCCCAGCCCGGCCCGGAAGCCGCCTCGTCGACGACCACCGACAGGCCGAACCATCGCCGGTTCACCGAGACCAGCACCGGATCCCAGAGCCCGGTGTCGGCCGCCTGGCGCGCCGTCGCCACCGCGTCGAGTTCGACGTCGACCGGTGACGGGACCATCCGTTTCAGGAACCGGAACGCCTTGGCGAAGTCCCGGCGGCTCAGGACCGGAGCAGCCGGCGCGCGCATCGGCACCGCGTCCCGGTCGTCGTATCCCTGATGCCGGTACGGCCGCAGCGGAACGCTGGGGCCGGCCCAGTCCGGGGTGTCGACCGTCGTGCCGGTGGTGTCCGGTGGTGACTTGCCCACCTCGTCCGGCGTCGTGGCCGGCGGCACCTCCGCCGAGGGCGCCGCCGGTCGTCCCGGCGGCCGGAGATGCGGAGCGGTGACGTGGTGACCGGCCAGGTAGACGACATCGTTCAGCTCGTAGACGGACAGATCCAGCCCGGCCTCACGGCAGGCCTCGATGATCGTCGTGAGCCGTGATGTCATGTCATCCCTCCGCGCCCGGACCCAGGTCCCGGAAGATCCGCCGGACGGCGCTCAGTCGCGCGACCTTGTCCGGTTCCATGCCGGAGGTGGCGAAGTAGACCGCGTTCAGCAGCTGATCGGTGGAGAGGTTCTGGGTGTCGCGCAGCGTGGTGAACTCCTCCACCACGTCCGCCGCGCCGTCGAGGGCCACCTCGCCGAGTTGGCTGGTGACGATCTGGCTGAGCTTCTCGGCGCTCGGTGGCTGAATGTGGAGCCGTACGCAGCGCCGGAGGAACGCCGGCGGGAACTCTCTCTCGTCGTTGCTGGTGATGACGATGACCGGAAACGCATGACATCGGACCCGGCCGTTACGAACGGTGGCCCAGCCGTCGATGTCCCAGGTCGGCACACGGATGTCCCCGGTCTCCGCCTCCCGGGTCAGTTCACGGATGTCGAACTGGCCCTCCTCCAGGACGTTGAGCAGGTCGTTGGGCAGGTCGATGTCGCTCTTGTCGAGTTCGTCGATCAGCAACACTCGCGGCCTGCGCTGGCCGACCAGTGCGGTGCCCAGCGGCCCCAACCGGATGAACTGCCCGATCGACAGCGCCTGTTCGGAACCGGCGCCGACACGGGCCAGGTTGGTCTGCTGCAACCGGCCGATCGCGTCGTACTGGTACAGGGCGTCGCTGAGACGGGACTGGCTGGAGATCGGCCAGTGCAGCACCGGGCCCAGGCGCAACTGGTAGGCGACGCTACGCGCCAGGGTGGACTTCCCGGTGCCGGGCTTTCCGGTGACCAGGAGCGGACGGCGCAGCATCAGCGAGATGTTGGTGAGTTCGACCGTGTCGGCTTCGGGCAGGTAGCCGGCAGCCGCGTTCGCCCGGTGCCCGCCCTGCCCCGGAGCGACGGGCTCCGGAACGGACTGATCGACGACCGGGCCCTCGAAGGCCCGCCAGGGAGGAGGAGGCGGCAGGTGCTCGATGCCGTCGTGCGGCTCGTTCGTTCCGCGATAGATGTGCCACTGAGGAGTCGCCGTCATGGGTACTGAGACCTTCGTTGTTCGGGGGAACACAAACGGGATCGGTTGCGGAACCGCTCCGGAATCCGGTCGAAGTCGTCGAAGACGAGGGTGATGTGAGCGCCGCCGGCAGTCGGCTCGGAGGGTTCGAGGGCGCCGAGACGCAGTTGGAAGATGTGCTCACGAAGGCTGAGCAGGCCCTCACCGACGGCCAGTCGCACACTGGCGGCGAGTTCGGACGAGGTGCTCGCGTCCCTGCTCCACAGCATGATCGACGCGCCGCCGTGCAGACCGGCGGTGAACGCGTCGGCATCGAGGTCCTCGCTGTGGGCCAGGGCGGTGCGCAGGAGGACTATCGCCGGAGCGCCCTCGCGCAGCAACGCGCCACGGAGGGCGTGGATGGTGGCGAGATCGTGCGACTCCACCTCCCGGATCGCCGAGGACCCCGCCACCAGATCGTGCTGCTTGATCCAGCGCCAGTTGCGGGCCCAGTCAGCGTGCAGCGACTGGTCCTCCAGCCGGTCGAAGCTGCGCAGGACGAGGGGATACCTGGTGCCGATCGGCGCGGGCAGCACCTGATCCACCGGCCACTGGTCGATCGCCTCGGTCATCAGGCTGCGCGGCACGATCAGCTCGAGGATCCGCTCCACCGCCGTGTTCTCGACGTCGGCGATGAGCTCCCGCATCAGGCGATGCGTGTCGGTGATCGCCTCGTTCCACTCCACCGACCGATCGGACTGGAAGATCGACTCCTCCGGCTCGTCCCCGTGCTGCCGCCACGCCCCGAGGAAGTACCGGCCGGTGCGCATCTTGTCCGCCCGCAGCTCGGCCACCAGGTAGAACCGTCCGGCCAGCACGACACGGTTCTCGGTCGACCGGCACAGCCGCTCGACGGCTGCCCGGTCGTGGAATCCCAGACGCTGACTCGTCGTGTCCATCCACTGGTGCAGCGCTGATCCCACCGACTGCGGGGGATGGTGGGCGAGGTAGTCGACGAAGTCGAACAGGGCCGGAAGGCGGTCGGGGCGGGCAGCGAGGGCCTCCACGTAGCGTGCCACCGTCGCCGTATGCCTCGGGTCGATCCCCGCCTCGGCGACGGTCGACTGTGTGCTGTGGTGGAACGCCCCGGCGACCGTGCCCGGCGAGGCTTGATCGAGAAGGTCGAGGAGTTGCTCCCGCTCGTCCTCGTGCAGCAGTTCACGGGGATCGACGACGTTGACGATGTCCTCGATCAGCCGGACCTTCCGGGAATCGTTCGGGTGCAGGAAGGACACCACCTCCAGCAGGGTCTGCAGGGCGCCGTCGTACTCGTACGCGGCCGCCACCATCTCCATCATGTCCACGTGCGGTTCCTCCGCACGTTGCACCGACTGCAGGCCCCGGTGGTCCAGGGCCAGTTGCCGGAGCAGGTAGTCACGCCGGTCCTGGCCGGCCATTCTCGGCAGGTCAAGGAGCGCAGCACACAGCGCCTCTCGCATCCTTCGGGGGAAAGGACGACGATCAGGTGTCAAGTAGATGGTCCCCTTCGACTGGACGGGTACGCGGTGGTACTGCCGGACGCCGTGCTGCCGCGTCGTCGTCATCCGTCGTCGGTTCGTACGGAGCGCGCTACCACCCGAGATGAACAATTGATCCGCCTCGTTGCGACTGTGAAACCCCCCAACATCAACGCCATTCGGTCTGAATAGCACTGGGAGTCGCTGTGAGTGTACGACGGGGAGAGCCGCTCACCTATTCTCCGAGAATTCGCCCCAGTCGCCGCAGCGAAACGGACTCCTTTTCAATCTTGAGTAGGACCTGGTACAGTCCGCGCAATCCACCCGGATTTCGGCGGAGACTCTCGACGAGTTCTTTAACATCGCGGTAAGCCGACGATCCGCGCACCTGACGAGCCTGATCGATCGACGGCAGTTCGCTGATCACCCGGTCCCGGCCGGACCGATCGCGCAGGGAGCGGACCTCCAGCAAGGCCTCCACGACCGCCTCGACGTCGAACCCGTCGCCCGGGGCCGGGACATCCGCGCCGACCAGGTGCGCGACGGCGCCGGTATCCAGCGCCGCAGTCTCGCCGAGCAGGGCCCGCACGTAGGAGGCGGCAGCGAGTGAGGCGTAACGATGCCACCGATCGTTCTTCCGGACACCGTAGTCGGACACGCCGCGCACCATGAACCACTCGGCGCCCTGAAGGTAGGCACCGTCGGAGACGCCGTCACCTTCCATATCGAAACCGAGAAGTCGATATTGCCGCGCCAGCCGATTACGTTCCACGGAGTCGTTGATCAGCTTTCCGCCACTGCCCAGACGCCCATAATGAATCTTGGGCCTCCGGGCGAGGTGCCCGGATTGAGAAATAGGCGGGTGTGGTGCGGCGATGCCGGAATCAAAGTGAATGAGCTCATCGGGCGGCTCAGCCGGCCGCCTATATTCCACGGGCACGCGCCGGCCGCGGGCATCGATGTACTCATCCCAGGGCCGCTGTCCGGCCTCCTCGGCTATCCGCAGCCGCCGCGTGGCCCTCTTGAACACCACCGACGGTTTGGCCGGGTGCCGGCGGATCTCCTCGCCGAGGGGCATCGCACGAACGTGACCGTAGGGGATCACGCCGTCCTCGGCCACCAGCACGTCACCCAGCCGCACGTGCCGTTCCGGATCGGCCGGGTTCGGCACACCGCAGGCGATCCCGCACATGATGATCTGCCGGACGTCCCAGCTCCGCTGGAGATTGGTGCACGCGTGGGCGGCGGCGACACTCCCGTCCTCCGGAAGCACGCACAGCACCACCCGATGCGGGGGACCGGCATCCCGGCTCGGCATCGTTCCCAGGTAGTAGATCGCCGGATCACCCCGGACCGGCGCCGCCTCCACCATCCCGTCGAGGACCTGCAACACGGCGAAACACTCGACCGACAGCGCGGTGACGATGCCGATGGTCCGTCCGGGACTGTGGCTACCCATCACTCCATCGTGCGCGCCGCGCGCCAGCCGGCGGATCCGGCGGCTGGCGCGCCGGGAGACACGTCAGCCGGCCGGGGCCCGAGGGCTCCGGCCGGCTGACGAGGTGCTCAGCGGGAGCCGTAAACGGCGTCGCCCGCCTGCGGATCGGTCTTGCTCACTTCGGCGATGTGATCGGCGGACGGGTTCACGGCACCGGCGGCCGCGAACACTCCGACGACGCCGAGGATGCCCCCGGCAAACGTCGCAATGATGAACGTGGCCAGTTTGGCCATGATCTTCCTCCCCGAAATTCAATGGGTGCGCGGACGGTACCACGATCTACTGCCCAGTAGCAGTACTGCGAGAACCGCTCCGACGGCAACGATACCTGCAAATATGTGGGCACTCAGCACCATCACCCGGCGGCCGGTGTCCGCCACCGGAGGGCTGTCGGGGGCGACCGGATTCGCCCATAGTTGGAGGACCGGGCCATCGTGGACGAGCCGCAGGCCGGCCAGGGTGCTCGCGGACGGCTCGCCGGCACCGCGGCGCACCAGCACCCAACGGGTACCCACCTCGGCGGCCGGGCGGCCCGCGGCCAGCAACACCCCGGCGGCCACGGCGCGCGGGTTCTCGCCGTCGACTGTCACGGCGCCGACCCGCAGCGCGTCGTTCATGATCACCGGGGCGTCCAGGTAGCGGGGTGCCGGGTCGCGGATCACGGTGCCGTTCGCCCAGGCGTACCGCTGATATCCCTCGAAGGGCAGCGACAGCACCTCGCCCGGCGCGTCCGCGACCACCGCGGCGACCGCGTCGAAGTCCGCCGGGTACCGCACCGGCCGCAGCTCCCCCAGCGCCCCGAACGCCAGGTCCGGCAGCAGCACCACGGGCAGCAGCGCGGCGCCGGTGAGCGCCACCCGGCGGGCCGGAGCACCGAAGCGGCGGGCCAGTCCGGCAGCCGCGCGTTCCGCGCCGAGAGCAAAACCCAGGGCCAGGACCAGCGCGTACGGGATCAGGAACTTCTGCCCGTCGCGCAGCAGCCCGGCACCGGGTACGTGCACCACAGCCCATTCCAGCAGCGCGATCCCGGGGGCGGGCACGCCGAGCGCGGCCAGCAGGAACCCGCCTCCGGCCAGAACGAGCAGCCGGCCGGTGATGCCCCGCAGACCGATCGCGGCCACCGCGAGCATCAGTACCGTCACGGCCGGGACCAGCACCGATTCGCGGCTGGCCGGAACCGTCTGGCCGTTCCAGACACCACCGGTCCCGGCCAGGGCGGCGAGCGCTCCGGACCAGTTCTCCGCTCGGGCCGCGAACTGAGTCACCCCGTCCGGATCGGACGCGCCCCCGGCCGGGCTGGTCAGCGCCGCCACCAGCCAGGGCGCGTTCAGCACCGCCACTCCGGCCAGCGCCGCGGCGGTGGTCCACCGGCGCAGCGGCAGCAGCACGGCGACAGCTGCCAGGGCGATCAGGCCGCCGGTCGGGGTCAGGGCCGCCGGAGTCGCCGCCAGCAACAGCCGGGGCAGGGCACCGCGCCGGGACTCCCGCAGGTCACGGCAGGCGAGGACGATCCAGGGCAGGCTGCTGTACGCCAGCAGCAGCGCCCACTGGCCGAGCAGTAGCCGTTCGGCCAGGAACGGGGTCCACGCGTAGGCGAGCGCCGCGACCACCTTCGGCAGCAGCCGTTCGGTGGGCAGCAGCCGGGCGGCCCCGAGCGCGGCCAGGTAGACGATCGCGACCAGGGCGATCCGTTGCAGCAGCCAGCCGGGCACCGCCAGGTTCAGCACCGACACCACGGCGTCCATCGGCACCGCCCGGGGCAGCGCGCCGGCCGGGGCGATCAACTCCCAGTTCAGCGGCTGCCGCGGCACGAAGGTCATGTCGTAACGCAGCACGTAGCCGGGTGCGGCCAGGGGTGCGAGTACGACGGCGGTCACGACGGCCGCGACGCCGTGCAGCACCGGTCCCCGGCGCACTAGCCGGCGGAGGCGGGCACCGGCTGGCCGACCGTGACCTCGTCGGTGCAGACGCCGGTGGTGCCGTCCAGAAGTTTCAGTTCGATCGTGTTCCCACCACCCCAGACCAGCACGAACATCTCGTTCAGCCCCTTGTGCACGTCGATCGCCACGGCCTGGCCGGCACCGAGGCGCAGGGTCGCCCCGGAGTCCTGATTGCTGAGGTAGGCGATCCGGACCACGTGGTAATACTCGACCACCGAGGAGGCGAGAGGGATCCGGACCGGCTTCGTACCGGTCACCCGGTACCCGCAGCCCTGCCTCGGTCCGGGTGGCGCGGAGACCCCGTCGACCCGGGCCCGCCGCACGTGCCCGGCATCGTCGAAGATCGACAACTGGCGGGCCTCGATGACGAAGACCGGTCCGTCGCCCTTCAGCGGGGCGAAGAACTCGGACTGACTGTTGTACGGCCCGGACAGCCGGCCGACCACCTCCTCCGGGACCGGCTGATCCATGAAGACCGTTCCAGCCGGAGCCTCGGCCAGGTCGGCACGGGCCGTGGCTAGGTAGTCGCGCCCGCGTTTGATCGCCCACTCGTCGCCGAACCGCCAGGTGGTGACCGCGGTGCTGGCGGCCAGCAGCGCGACCACGGCGGCCAGGGCGGGCACCGCGAACCGGCCGCTGAGCAGGGCGGCCCGCTTCCGTTCCGGAACCGGCTCGGCACCCTCGCGGTTCAGTCCGCACAGGGCGGCACCGATCGCGACGGCGGCGACCACGACCACGTCCGAGATGTACCGGGGCACCGCGCCGGCGACACCGCTGTAGACCGAACCCATCCGGGTGGCACCGAGCAGCCCGACCACCAGCGCGGTGTAGAGCAGGACCAGCAGCCAGGCCCGGAACGCCTCGGATCCGCGCAGCCAGACGGTGAACGCGATGAACAGGACCATCACCCCCAGCGCGGTCCACCGGGCGATCGCCGTCGGCGCGGTGATCGGGGCGCCGTCACCGGCCGGCCACCACAGCCACGGCCCGCCGAGCAGGCCCGGGACCAGGGTGTCGGTGAACATCTGGGTGACGAACCGGACCACCTCGCCGGCCGAGGACGGGCGGCGCAGCGAAGAGGTGGACCGGGCAAGGTAGAAGACCAGGAACGCGGACGAGACGACGGTCAGGGTCAGCCAGGACGGCCACCACTGGCGGATCGTGGTCAGCAGCGAGCGGACCGGGTTGCCCCGGGTGTAGAGGCAGAGCGTGGTCAGGAAGACCAGAGCGACCGCGAGCAGCGACTTCTCGAAGAACATCAGCCCGAACAGGACCGACGCGGCGAGCGTG